>NZ_VAUV01000002.1:0-300000 GCF_005780165.1 Phragmitibacter flavus
CCTGAAACCTGACGCAAGTGGGAAACCACTGTCAGCACTCAACAATCGGAGAGCCGGATGCGGGAAACCCGCCAGTCCGGTTCGGAGGGAGGGGCGGCGCAAACCAATGCGCCGTCCCTACCCCTATCGGGGGGGCAAGGTTGGGTTGAGGGTTCCAGAATGACGGACAGGAATGTCCGGGCTCCTTTGGGCTGCACGCTTGGGTTGCGGTTCCAGAATGACGGACAGGAATGTCCTGACTCCTGTTGGCTGCACACTTGGGGTTACGGGAGGGTGAGGCGAGAACGGAGGCCGGTCCAGCGTTTGCGGGAATTGGTTTTTTGGATGGCCATGTTTAGGGCTTTTTCTTCGCCGACGATGATGACGAGTTTTCTTCCGCGGGTTAGGGCGGTGTAGATGAGGCTGCGCTCCAACATGATGAATTGGGACATGCTCCAGGGGATGATGATGCAGGGAAATTCGCTGCCCTGACTCTTATGAATGGTGATGGCGTAGGCGAGCTGGAGCTGGTCGAGGTCGATGGGTTCATAGGTGACGTCGCGGTTGCCTTCAAATCGGACGTGGATGGTGATGGGATCAAGATCGATGCGGAGGATGTGGCCGATGTCGCCGTTGAAGGTTTCTTTTTCGTAGTTGTTGCGGGTTTGGATGACTTTGTCGCCGACGCGGAAGAGTTGGTTGCCGCGTTCGATTTCGAATTTCATTTCGTGCGGCGGGTTGAGGGCGTTTTGAAGAAGCTGGTTGAAACGGCGGGTGCCGAGTTCGTTGACGTTCATGGGGGTGAGGACCTGGATGTCGCGGATGGGATCGAAGGGGTATTTGGTGGGGAGGCGGTGGTGGCAGAGGTTGAGGACGGTTTGCTGGAGGGTGAGGGGATCGGATTTTTCGAGGAAGAAGAAGTCGCTGTCGGGGCTGGGTTTGAGGTCGGGGAGTTTGCCCTGGTTGATGGCGTGGGCGGCGGTGACGATGCGGCTCTTCGCTGCCTGGCGGAAGATTTCGCTGAGGTGGACGGTGGGGATTTTTTGGCTGGCGATGAGATCTTGAAGGACGGAGCCGGGTCCGACGGAGGGGAGCTGGTCGGCGTCGCCGACGATGAGGAGATGGGCGCCGGTGGGGATGGCGCTGAGGTATTGGGCCATGAGGGGGGTGTCGATCATGGAGGCTTCGTCGAGGACGAAGAGGTCGCCTTTGAGGGGTCGGCCGTGGTGGTGGCCCCAGACGCCGTTGCCCTGGAATTCGAGGAGGCGGTGCATGGTGGAGGCGTCGTGACCGGTGCTGGCGGCGAGGCGTTGGGCGGCGCGTCCGGTGGGGGCGGCGAGGATGGGTTTGATGTTTTTCGCCGTGAGGATGGCGAGGATGCTGTTGATGATGGTGGTTTTGCCGACGCCGGGGCCGCCGGTGATGATGAGGACGCGTTGGGTGAGGGCGGCGCGGACGGCGTCTTGCTGGCTGGGGGCGAGCTGGATTTTGGTGGTCTGGGCGCACCATTGAAGGGCGGCGTCGATGTCGATGGGGGGATAGCTGGAGGGGCTGCGGAGGAGGTTTTGGAGGTGTTTGGCGATGCTGATCTCGCCCTGCAGGGCGGTGGGGAGGTAGATGAGGTCGCGTTTTTCGACGGGGTCGCTGATGAGGGTGTCGTCGGCGAGGAGCTGGTCGAGCTGGGGCTGGAGTTCGGCTGGGGGGACGGCGAGGAGTTTTTCGGCGTCGCTGATGAGGAGGTCGCGCGGGAGGCAGTTGTGGCCGTGGGTGGTGGCGGTTTCGAGGGCGTGGAGGAGGCCGGCGCGGAGGCGTTGGGGGGCGGCTTTTTCGATGCCCATGTGGGCGGCGATGTCGTCGGCGGTTTTGAAGCCGACGCCGTGGATGTCGTCGGCGAGTTGGTAGGGGTTGGTTTGGAGGATTTCGAGGGACTGGTCGCCGTAGGTGCGGTGGATGCGTTGGGCGCGGGAGGTGCTGATGCCGCGCTGGTGGAGGAAGACCATGATGTCGTGCATGGTTTTTTGTTTCATCCAGGAGGCGCGGATTTCCTGACGGCGTTTTTTGCCGACGCCTTCAACTTCCTCGAGGCGGGCGGATTCGTTTTCGATGATGTCGAAGATGGTGGTGCCGAATTTTTTGACGATGCGTTTGGCGTATTTGGGTCCGATGCCGTCGATGAGGCCGCTGCCGAGGTAACGTTCGAGGCCCTGGAGGGTGTCGGGCTGGCTGAGATGGATGGTGGCGGCCTTGAACTGGCGGCCGTATTCGGGGTTGTTGATCCATTCGCCGCGGGCTTCGATTTTTTCGCCGGGGACGACGCGTGGGACGTTGCCGGTGACGGTGATGAGGTCGCTGCGGCCGGGGGGCTGGATTTTGAGGATGGCGTAGCCGTCTTCTTCGTTGTGGTGGGTGACGCGCTCGACGACGCCGCTGAGGGTGGCGTGGGATTGGGGTGTGGGTCGGGGCCGGGAAGTCACGGTATCAGTAAAAGGGTTTTAAGAGGAGGTGACAAGTGGGATGGGTGGCAGGATGTGGTGTTGGCCCAATTTCCAGGTTGATATTTTCTCCAGAGGATCCAATGTGCGGCTCGGTTACCCCCTAACCCCCACACCCAACCCCCGATGAAGTTTTTAGAATTGCGGTTCGTTCCGTTACTGGCTGGTGCAATCGCTGTTGCGATGAGCGTTCAGACGACGGTGAAAGCAGATGAGGCCTTGCCTGGAGCGATGTATTCGACGGATGCGGTGGTGACTCCGGGGACGGTGGGGAATGAGTTTTGGATTTACGAGGAGTCGACGCCGGGGAATTTGGTTTTGACCAATGATGCGGGTCAGTTGCATGCGGTATTGCGAGGGCATGCGGGGGCACCGGGTGGGAATTTGGAGTTGTTTGCGTGGAGCGAGTTGCCGGGGTATGTCGATGCGTCAAGTGGCGGGGCATTTGCGACGGTGGTTCCGGTGACGCTGTCAGGGGTGGCGGGGGCTTTTGCGTTTGAGTTCCGGAGGTTGAACGGGACGGGCTGGTTTGGTTCGACGTCGGGGCATGACACCACTTATGGAGCGTCGACGCTGGCGACGGAGTGGTTTGATGGATTCATGGATCACGTGGCTGCGTTGAGCGGGGGATTCGTCGCGGCGGTTTTGAATGCGAACCGGGGTGGGTTGTTTGATGACTGGCGCGATGCGGGCGGTTTTGCATCGTTGTCGGATCCGAACATTGGTTATGTCTATCAGGATGGGGTGGGTGGAAATTTACGTTTTGGATTGGAAGGTTTTCTGGATGCGTCGCCTCGATTTCAGCAGTTTCTGACGGATGCCGGGTATGGAGCAGTGGCGGGGTTTGTTCCTGCGGGGATTCAATACAGCGAGGTGGTGATGTTGAATGGGGCTGCGTTCTATTCGTTCGGCAATGCAACGTCGAGCGGGGTGGCTTTGAATGATCCGTTTCAATCCTACACAGGCACGTTTGCGTTTGTCTCTTCGGTCCCGGAGCCGGGAGGCGCGTTGCTGATTGGGACGATTGGGGTGTTTTTGCTGTTGTGTCGGCGCAAGTTTCCTTGAGGATGAGGCGCTGGGTGAGTTGATGCGAAAATGGTCGATGAGGACGCTTGCGCATTGCAAAAGGTGAACTAGTCTCGGCGGCCATGGAGTTTTTGGCTGCTTTACCGATCAATGATTTGAGTTGGATTCATCAGCCGGATGCCTGGGTTGCCTTGCTGACGCTGACGATTCTGGAGATTGTCTTGGGCATCGACAACATTGTGTTCATCAGCATTCTGGTGGACAAGCTGCCAAAAGATCAGCAGCCGCGCGCGAGATTTTTGGGTTTGGGACTGGCGATGTTCATGCGCATTGCGCTGTTGTTCTCGATCAGCTGGGTGATGACGTTGAACAACGATTTGTTCGCGGTTTTTGGCCAGGGGTTCTCTGGCAAGGATCTCATTCTGATCGGTGGCGGATTGTTCCTTTTGTTCAAGAGCACGCGGGAGATTCACCACAAAATTGAAGGGGATCCTGAGGGCGACATCAAAGCATCGGCTCCTGCGCGGGCGGCTTTGGGGGCGATCTTGATTCAGATTGCGATGCTGGATCTGGTGTTCTCTCTGGATTCGGTGATTACAGCGGTGGGGATGGCGGACAGCATCCTGGTGATGGTGATTGCGGTGGTGATCGCGGTGGGTTTCATGATGGTGTTTGCGGGTGCGGTGAGCGATTTTATCAATCGTCATCCGACGGTGAAGATGCTGGCGTTGAGCTTTTTGATTTTGATTGGGGTGATGCTGACCATCGAAGGGGTGGCACCAGAAAAGGCGCATGATTTGCATCTGAAGAACTACATCTATTTTGCGATGGCGTTCTCAGTCATGGTGGAGATGCTGAACATCCGTGTGAGTGCGAAGCAGAAGAAAAAGGCGGCAGGTGTGGTGGGGCATTGAGGTTGAGGCAAGTGGGGATTGGCGGTTGAAGACGATCTATTTGAGCCCGGTCGAAGTGGATTCGATCGGGCTTTGTTTTGGGTGAGGAGTGCGGACATTCTTGTCCGTGGTTGGGAGTTGGAGATTAGGTGCGTTGCAGCCGTTGGCATTGATGTGGATGAACGTGTCCGCGTTCAGTGAGTGAGCCAAATAGGCGCGAATGGGCAGGCGGCAAGTTTTCTCAAGAGAGGCAAAATGGCGCTTCAAGTGATGAGTTGGCAAGGTTGAAAGATTCGTAACTCATTGAAGATGAGTGAAAAAATAGAAGAGAACGAGGCTGGCATGGCGAGTGCATTGAGTGGATGTGTTAACCATTAACATCACTCTATTGAAAGGAATCTATGATTATGAAACTTACCAACTACTGCGCTCCAAAGACCAATCGTGAATCCAATGTCGAAGACTGGCTTCTCTCGCCTTTTGCAGGGCTCCCAGCGTTTACCCGTTATCTGGATCCGGGATATTTCTCGGCTCAGAAACCTTTGGTGGCCGAGGTGCACGAAGACGCGGAGAATTTCTATGCGAACTTCGAGGTGCCAGGGGTGAAGAAGGAAAACGTGAAGCTGGATCTGAACAATCGTTTGCTGACCGTGAACGTTGAGAAAAAAGTCCGGCAGGGCGAGAGCGAATCGAGCTACACGTTGACCCGCTCCATCAGTCTTCCTGACAGCGTGAATCCGGAGAAGATCTCTGCGAAATTGGAAGATGGGATTTTGGTGGTGACGCTTCCAAAGGCGGAACAGAGCAAACCTCGTTCGATTGAGCTGTCATAACAGTTGTGGGCTGTAAAGTCCCAAGCGATTACTCATCAAACTCAAAGCAACCCGTGGTGCGATGCGCCACGGGTCTCTTGTTCTTAATGGCGTATCCAGGAGGGCGGCGTCAGAGACTAAACGAGCGTTGGCGACGCAACAAGATCAGACCGAGGGCACTGAACATCAGCAGAGCGCGACTGGGCTCTGGCACGGCTTCACCGGTGAGGGTGAGAAGATCAAATCGAATGGTGCGGAAATCGGCGTTTGCGACGACTGAGGTGCTGGCGGTTTGCAGCGCGTCGACATAGAAACCGATTCCGCTGATGGTGTTTCCAAAGGTGGCGCTGGTGTAGGTGGTTCCGGTGTCGACACTCATGTTGCTGCTGGCGGTGAAGTCGAGTCGATACCAGCTTTCAGCAAGGATGTTGGTGCCCAAGGTTTGCCAGGTGCTGCTCAGAGTATTATTGTCGGGGGTGAGAGCAACATACCAGACGTTGTCGACTCTAAGCGCCAGCCGGGTGTTGGCGTTGAGGTTTGCGCTGGTGGACTGGCTCCAGCTTGCGGAGAGGGAACTAAAATTACTGACCTCCTGGCTGATGCCGGTGGTGGTGTGGATGAAGTAGTTGGGTGGAGTTGAACCGGAAGTCACGGGGGTGCCTTCGGTGACTGCGGTGGCTCTATTCTGGGCGTAAATATAGCCGGCAGTGGAGCCGGCCACGTTCGAGTCAGGAGCGCTGGCCACCGTATTGTTGTTGATCCAGCCGGCCCCTTCGTAGGTCGCTCCGCTGGGGGCGGCAGCACTAAGGTTGACGGCTGTGGAGCCGCGGTAGGCATTCCAACCGAGGCCGGTAACGCCGCCGTTGCCGGTGGAGCGCCAGAAATGTTCGGTCAGCAAGGTCGCGGCCTGGGATGGCAGCATAGCGCTAAGAGCAGCAACAGCGACAATAGCAATCACCAAAAATGGTCGATGTTGTGGGCGAAAAGAAGCAGTCATGGACGAGGAGGGTGCGGAGGAAAATCGTTCTGAACGGGCGGTTTAACGGATTGAGTCCATAGGTTAGGCGAGTTGAGGTGCAAGTTGGACAGAAAAGCAGCATTTTTTAAAGACGACTCTTATTTCATGGATCGGACGGTTGAAGGGATGGTCGTCAGGCGTATGCTATTGATCATGTTTACCGAGGCGCCGACGACGGATGACCGGGCGCGGCTGCCGGTGGCAGGGGCGGACGGTTTGGGGCGGGCGTTGCGGGATTTGAGGTTGTCGGTGACGGACCGGTGCAATTTTCGTTGTGGGTATTGCATGCCAAAGGAGGTGTTTGGTCGGGATCATGCGTTTCAGCCGAAAAGTGAGCTTTTGTCTTTTGAGGAGATGGAACGGCTGGCGCGGATTTTTGTGGGGTTGGGGGTGGAGAAGATTCGGGTGACAGGTGGCGAGCCGCTGTTGAAGCGGGATTTGCCGGTGTTGATTGGGAAATTGGCGGCGCTCAAGGGGTTGAAGGATCTGGCGATGACGACGAATGGGTCGGCGTTGGCGGTGATGGCGAAGCCGTTGTTTGAGGCCGGGTTGAAGCGGGTGACGGTGAGTGTGGATGCGCTGGATGATTCCGTGTTTCGGAGGATGAATGACGTGGATTTTCCGGTGAACCGGGTGTTGAAGGGGATTGATGCGGCGCTGGAGGCGGGGTTTGGGCCGGTGAAGATCAACATGGTAGTCAAGCGTGGAGTGAACGAGGATCAGATGGTGCCTATGGCGCGTCATTTTGCGGGGCCGCAGTATGTGTTGCGGTTCATTGAGTATATGGATGTGGGGGCGACGAATGGGTGGCGTCTGGATGATGTGGTGACGGCGAAGGAGATCGTGCGGAGGTTGAGTGGGGAGATGGATTTGCTGCCGGTGGCGGCGAACTATGTTGGAGAGGTGGCGCGGCGGTTTCGCTGTGCGGTGAGTGACACGGAGATCGGAGTGATTGCGTCGGTGACGCAGCCGTTTTGCCGGGGTTGCACGCGGGCGCGGGTGGCGGCGGATGGGGAGTTTTTCACGTGTCTGTTTGGGGCAAAGGGACACGATTTGCGCGCGTTGTTGCGCGGCGGATTGAGCGATGAGCGGGTGGCGGATGCGATTCGTGCGGTGTGGGGGGCGAGGGATGACCGCTATAGTGAGGTGCGGTCTGAGGGGGCGGGGATGCCGAGGGCGGAGATGTCGAAGTTGGGGGGGTAGGGTGGGGGTGGCTGGGGGCTGTGAATTTTGACCGACGAAACGTCGGTGGTCCGACTGGGAGTGCCGACGTGTCGTCGGCAAAAAGAGTGGGTTTGAGTGTGTGGAGTTGGTGGGGAACGATGGAATTTTTGAATGATGACCGACGAAACGTCGGTGGTCCGATGGGGTGGGGTCGACGGAACGTCGATGGGGATGGGCGGGCGGAAGGTCGGAAAAGTAGAAGGGCCGTCCCGGCCCTTGTCGTTTTGGATGAAAGGCTCGGGACGAGCCTTCTACTTTTTTTGTCGAATTACGCGAGTTGGTTGGTGTCGCGATGGGTGGGGGTGGGGCGGCCGGGGCGGAAGTGTTCTTGGTGGTCGATGGTGGCGACAAGGGTGGGGAAGGATGCGGTGGTGACGGCGAGGGCGGATTGGACGGCTTCGGAAAGGGCGTCGGGATCGGTTTCGGCGCGGAGGTTGATGATGAGGTAACCTTGGGTGACGGGTTCGTCGAGTTCGAGGCCGATCTCGGGTTTGAGGTCGCTGCGGACGAGATGGATGCTTGCGAGCTCGCCGTTGAGGGAATCGCTGGGGCTGAAGGTCATTTTGAAATGGGCGATCTCGGCGGTGAGGGGGTTGAGTCGGGTCTGGGTTTCGTTGGCGAGGACTTTTTGGAAGGCTTCGGCTTCGAATTCGTCGTTGGGACTGATGGAGACGGTGGCGTTGAGCCAGCCGAGCAGGGCTTCGCCGTCGGCGTAAGTGTCGTAGTCGACGGCCATGATTTGGCGGGCGGTTTGTTCGGTGTTGGTAAGGAGGTCGAACCAGGGAGTGAGGTTTTGTTCGAGTCGGGTGGAGGCGCTGAGGACGGTGGCGTGGGGGTATTCGGCGGCGAGGGTTTGCTGGAGGGTGGCGATGTCTTCGGCGGGGAGGGTTTCGGATTTGTTGATGAGGATGAGGTCGGCTTCTTCGAGTTGTTTTTTGAAGATGTAGACGACTTTGTGGGAGAAGTTGCCGGGGGTGGGGTCGAGGTTGAAGATGCGGCGGGCGCGGGTGGGGTCGACGAGGACGCTGAGGGGGGCGATGGTGAAGTTGTCGCCATACATGCGGCGCAGGGGATAGGTGACGGTGGCAACGAGGTCGGTGCAGCTGCCGACGGGTTCGGCGAGGAAGATGTCGGGTCGGGTGGTGTCGTTGTCGTTGTTGCTGAGTTTGTCGGCGGCTTCGACGAGGGAGTTAAAGCGGCAGCAGAAGCAGCCGCCGGCGATTTCTTCGGTGGCGAAGCCTTGGGAGCGGAGGAGGCGGGTGTCGACGAGGCCGCCGGCCTGGTCGTTGGTGATGAGGCCGACTTTGAGGCCCTGGGCGGTGAGGTGTTGGGCGAGTTTGCCCATGGCAGTGGTTTTGCCGGCACCGAGGAATCCGCCGATCATGATGTAGCGTGCTTTGGAGGGAGTCGTGGACATGGGTGTGGGGATTGAAGCATGGATTGGGTTTGGGGGCAATCCTGGGGGTTATCCTACTCCTACTCCTCCTCTTACTCCCCACACTGAAAGTCTTGGCTCGCTGTGTGAACGAGGGATTGAGAAGGGTGATGGGGGAATTTTGTCGTCCTCGTCCTCGTTCTCCTACTCGTCCTCGATCAGGGGGTGTCGACGGAGTGATGTATTGAGATGATGTCTGGAGGTTTGGTGGCGGGGAAGTTGTTGAGGCGCGGAGAGGGGAGGAAGAGTAGGAGTAGGAGTAAGAGGAGGAGGCGGCTGGAGATGTCGATGGTGAGTTGCCGACTTGGTGTATTGGAGATGTTTCGGGGGTCGAGGACGAGTAGGAGAACGAGGACGAGGACGATTTTTACGCTTCGCGTTTGCGCAGGACGCTCATGATCTGGGCGAGGATGCTGATGGCGATTTCGGTGGGGGTGTCGGCTTGGATGTCGAGGCCAATGGGGGCGTGGACTTTTTCGAAGGCGGTTTTGGGGATGCCTTGGGATTGAAGTTCTTCGAAGACGGAGGTGACTTTTTTGCGGCTGCCAATCATGCCGAGGTAACCGGCGTTGAAGTGGGGGTTTTTTAGGGCGGCGGCGAGGGCGTCGCGGTCGAGCTGGTAGTTGCGGCTGACGAGGACGAGGGCTTCGTCGGGTTGCCAGGGGTGGGCGTTGATGAAGTCGGGGGCGGGGCCTTGGTGGATTTGATGGGCGTCGCAACGGGCGAGGAGGTCGGGGCGGTCGTCGATGACGGTGATGTGCCAGCCGCAGGCGCGGGCGAGTTTGGCGAGGGCTTCGCCGCAGTGACCGGCACCGAAGATGATGAGGGCTTCGCGGGGGAGTTGGGGTTCGAGGAGGACGGTGACTTCGCCGCCGCAGATGGCACCGAAGGAGTCGGGGCTTTTTTCGTGGAGGGGATAGGTTTTGAGGAGGGGAGTTTTTTGGGTTTGGAGGAGGGATTGGGCGTCGGTGATGACGAGGGATTCGAATTTGCCTCCGCCGATGGTGCCGTGGATGCGACCGTCGGAGAAGATGAGGGCTTTGGCTCCGGGTTCGCGGGGGACGGAGCCTTTGATGGCGGCGACGGTGGCGAGGACGCAAGGTTCGCGGCGTTGGCGGGCTTCGAGGAGGTGGGTGAGGAGGGTTTCGTCGGTCATGGAGGGGTGGTGGATGAAGGAACGATGGCGACGATGGCAACGATGGGGGTTTGAGAGAGTGATGGCCGACGGACTGGGAGGGCCGACGTGTCGTCGGCAGAAGTTTGGTTGGAACGTGTTGGCTTGGTGGGGAACGGTTAAATATTTTGAATGATGACCGACGATACGTCGGTGGTCCGACTGGGGGATGATTTTGGGAGGGATGGGTCTCTGGAGTGATTTGAATGATGACCGACGACACGTCGGTCGTCCGACTGGGGGGATGATTTTTGGGGAAAGGGGACGATGGGGGCGTTGTGAATTTTTGGCCGACGACACGTCGGCGCTCCATGTTATCTGCCGATGGTGACTTCGATTTGGCCGTGGGGTTCGTCGGTGGGGACGAAGAGGGTGTGGTGGTTTTCGCGGTTGAAGGGAGTGAGGTCGATGAGGTTGCAGTGTTTGTTGGGGGCGGCGAGACTGATTCGGGTGATTTCGGGGACGGTTTCCAAGGCGAGGGTGCCCATGTCCCAGAGGTTTTGTTGAACGGATTCGCTGTATTTTTCAGCGAAGGGTTTCATGAAGGAATTAAGGATGGTGGCGTTGGCGGCGCTGTAGCTGGTGGGGGGAGTGTCGCTGTTCCAGAGCCAGGTGGCGAGGAGGGAGGTGGCGACGATGCGTTCGCGGGTTTCCTTGAGGGTGGTGAAGTCGCATTTGGGGTAGTCGGAGAAGCCGGCTTCGGTGCTTTTGAGGATGAGAAGATCTTTGATGCCGGATTCGAGGACGGTGGTGGTGGCGGTGGCTTCGAGTTTGACGATGGGGATGGCGGGTTGGGCCTGGGTGAAGGTGTGGGGGTGGGGGGTGCCGTCGATGCTGGTGCGGGTCCAGAGGCGTTCTTCGGTTTCGACGATGACGCGGGTGATATGGTCGTATTTGGTGAGGAAGTGGTTGGCGAGGGCGAGGGCGAAAAGTTCGGTGTCGGGTCCGAGTTGGTCGAAGGCGAGGCAGTTGATGGTGTTTTTGACGGTGTCGGTGGGGACGACCATGGAGTTGTCGGCGGCGGTGTAGCTGGGGCCGTAGGTGGGGCCGTCGAGAAGGGTTTTGACGGTGAGTTCCTTGACGGTGTGGACGGGGCCGTCTTTGAGGAGTTTCATGACACGGACGCGGGCTTTGCCGTATTGTTGGGAAATGATTTTCATGGGTGGTTTAGTGGGAGCAGGGAGGTTGCCAGTGGGGATCGGGGTTTGGGCGAGGAGTTACGACTTTGGGAGTAGGGAAGGTGGCTATCTTACTCCTCCTCTTACTCTTCCTCTTACTCCCCACACATAGGCTTGCGGCCGAGCAGGCGACCAAGCAGGAGTGGGAGTAGGAGTAGGAGTAGGAGTAGAAGTAGGAGTAGGAGTAGGATTTTTCACTTCCTGCGACCCAAGAGAATTTTTAGGAAGGAGCGGGTGCGGATTTCTTCGAGGGTGAGGCCGGTTTCTTGGGCTTCGGCTTCGGTGATGGCACCGCAACTGATGCCGCGGAGGAAGAAGTTGAGGAGACCCTGGCCGGTGGCGGCGTCGTCGAAGACATCGCCGTGGAGGGAGGCGAGGGCGGCTTTGCTGACGAAGGCTTTGAGACGGCTGGCGGCGGCGGCGTGGCCGGACTGGAAAAATTGATAGACGGCGGCGTAGCGGGCGATGAACTGGCCGGGGTGGAGATCCCAGCCTTGGTAGATGCCGTTTTTGAGGGAGTGCTGGGTGTCGCGATAGGCGAGGTTCCAGGCTTGATGGACGGCGATGTGGTTTTCGGTGGTTTGTTCTTTGGTGAGGGTTTGGCCTTCGGCGGCGCGATGGGGGCCGACGGGGAGGATGTTGGTGGCTCCGTCGGAGAGGAAGATGCCGGTGCCGGCGAGGGAGACGGCCATGATTTCGCGGGCGAAGTCGCAGACGGGGTGGCTCATGCCTTGGTAGGCGGCGGTGATGTTGCGTCCGGCGGTGTAGTCGTAGACGCCGAAGTGGACGCCGGTGCAGCGGCCCTGGGTGGCTTCGATGAGGCTGGGCAGGGTGATTTTTCCGTCGCGTCCGATGATGGCCTGGGGGGTTTCGAGCATGAGTTCCATGCGCAGGGTGTCGGGGGCGAGGTTGAGTTTTTTCTCGAGGAGTCGGAAGAGTTGGACGACGGCGATGACTTGTTCGGCGATTTGGACTTTGGGGATGGTGATGACGAAGTTGTCGGGGAGTTTGCCGTCGGTTTGTTGAATGAGAGTGGTGATGAAGATGTCGAGGGTGCGGGTGGCGCGGGCGCGGAGGTCCTCGTTCATGGGCTTGATGCGGATGCCGATGAAGGGGGGCAGGGTTCCGTCGGCAAGGCCTTTGGCGACTTCGGTGGCGCCTTGGGCGGCGTGGGCGTCTTCTTCGCTGTCGAGGCGGTTGCCGTAGCCGTCTTCGTAGTCGAGGCGGAAGTCTTCGGTGGGTTCGCGCTGGAGTTTTTCGAGGACGCGGGCGCGCAGGGCGGTGGCGATGGGGAGGTCGCGATCGCGGTCGAGATTGAAGGCGTGGGCGAAGGTTTCGGGGTCAGGGGCGTATTCTTCGAGGTTGCGGATGGCGGTGTCGCCGAGGCGGCGGGCGGTGTCGGATTTGAAGAGGTGGCCGCCGCCATAGACGGTGTGGACAGGTTGGCGGGCGTTGGATTCGCCGGGGTAGGTTTGGATGAAGGCGGTGTTGGCGCGGCTGAGGGCGCTGGTGATAGGGGCGAGATCTTCGGAACTTAACGTGGTCATATCGAAAGGCTAAGGGCTAAAGGATAAAGGCTAAGAGATGAGTATCAGTCGAGCGTGCCCCAGAGGCGGAGGCGGGAGACGCCGCCGTCGGGGATGATGTTGAAGCGGACGTGGGTGATCTTGCCGAGGTCGATGAGGGTTTCTTCGAAGGTGTGAAGGTGGTCCATTTGGAGTTTGGACTTGGGCAGGAGGGTGGGCCAGAACATGGACTGGGTGATGAGGGAGGTGTCGGTGCCGGCGGTGACGTGGGCTCCCTGGAGGGTGCAGCGGTCGGGGTAGTTGCCTTTGAAGTGGATGGTGTCGACTTCGATTTTGTGGATGGTGCCTGGGGTGGCTAGGGAGATGATGCACCAGTCGTGGCCGGGTTCGCGTCGGCGGCGGGTTTCCCATCCGTCGCCCATGTTTTGACCACGTCCGGGCATGAGGAGGGTGGAGGCGAGGCCGAAGTGCTGGTTGTTGGCTGCGACGATGTAGGCGCCGTTTTCGATGGCGGAGAGGTTGACGAGGGTGCCTTTGGGGGCGTCGTGCCAGTCGGCGCGGGGCTGACCGTAGACGCGCAGGCGGGCGAGGCCGCCGTCGGGGTAGAGGTTGACGCGGACGTGGGTGAAGGCGCGGATGCTGCTGGCGCTGAGGTAGTGGTGGCTGTTGCCGGCGAGGGTGGTGGAGGGGATGATTTCGATCCACTCGGTGGTGTCGTCGGGGTCGGTGTCGGCTTGGTAGCAGGCTTCGAGGGAGGCGGCGGGGGGGAAGTTGCCGGTGAAGTGGCTGGTGTCGAAGTCGACGCCTTCGATGGTGCCGGGTCGGGCGAGTTTGATGATGCACCAGTCGTGACCGGTGGTGCGTTTGCGACGGGTTTCCCAGCCGTCCATCCATTTGCCGTGGGTGTCGTATTTGCCGGGGATGAAGATGGGGGCTTCGGGGCTGAGCATGCGTTCTTTGGGGGCGAAGAATTCGTCGCTGGCGAGGAGGGCGATGGCGCCGAGGCGGGGGTCGGCGAGGTTGGTGTAGCGCCGGGTGAAATCTGGGGCGTCGGGAGGAAGCGATGAGATCATGAGGAAGCGAGGAAGTCGGTGGAGTAGGCAGTAGGCAGTGGGCAGTGGGCAGTGGGCAGTGGACAGTAGGCAGTAGGCAGTAGGCAGTAGGCAGTAGGCAGTAGGCAGTAGGCAGTAGGCAGTAGGCAGTAGGCAGTAGGCAGTGGGCAGTGGGCAGTGGGCAGTGTGAATGCGGAATGACTGACTAAATGGAGAAGGGGTGGTGTTGGTGCCAGTGGCGGGCGATGTCAATGCGGCGGGTGATCCAGACGTGGTCGTGTTTTTGCAGGTGATCGAGGAAACGTTGCAGGGCGATGAAACGGCCGGGGCGGCCGAGGAGGCGGCAGTGCATGCCGATGGAGAGCATTTTTGGGGTTTCGGTGCCTTCTTGATAGAGGACGTCGAAGGCGTCGCGCAGGTAGGTGAAGAAGTGGTCGGCGGTGTTGAAGCCTTGGGGGCTGGCGAAACGCATGTCGTTGGTGTCGAGCGTGTAGGGGACGATGAGGTGGGGGACGGTGGTGCCGTCGGATTTGGTCACCTGGGTCCAGAAGGGGAGGTCGTCGCCGTAGTAGTCGGAGTCGTAGAGGAAACCGCCGTGGTCGGCGAGAAGGCGGCGGGTGTTGGGGCTGTCGCGTCCGGTATACCAGCCGAGGGGTTGGTGGCCGGTGAGGTTTTGGAGGGTTTCGACGGCGAGTTGGAGGTGCTGGCGTTCGGTCGTTTCGTCGATGCTTTGGTAGCTGATCCAGCGGTGGCCGTGACAGGCGATTTCGTGGCCGAGGTCGATGAAGGTTTGGGTGAGGTCGGGATGGCGGGCGAGGGCCATGCTGACGCCGAAGATGGTGAGGGGGAGCTGGCGTTTTTTGAATTCGCGGAGGATGCGCCAGACGCCGGCGCGGGAGCCGTATTCGTAGATGGACTCCATGCTGAGGTGGCGGTTGGGGAAGGGGGTTGCGCCGATGATTTCGGAGAGGAAGGTTTCGGAAGCGGGGTCGCCGTGGAGGGGGTTGTTTTCGCCGCCTTCTTCGTAGTTAAGGACGAACTGGACGGCGATGCGGGCGTGGTTGGGCCAGTGGGGATGCGGGGGTGTTTTGCCGTAGCCGATGAGGTCGCGTGGGTAGGGTGAGGTGGAGTCCATGCGGTGCGTTGGGCGAAGGCGGTGGTTGGGGTGAATTGGATATTGCAATAAGTGAGCCAGCTCGGGCAATGATGATCTTTGGCGGGTCAACCGGGCCAGTGTTTGAGGAGGGGGGTGAAGAGGGCGGTGATGATGCCGGTGAGGGCCATGGCGAGCGCGCTGATGGAGCCGAGGTATTCGGATTCGCGCAGGAGTCGGGCGGTGCCGAGGCCGTGGGAGGAGGTGCCGATGGCGGTGCCGGTGGGGATGTCGGCGTTGATGTGGAGTCGGCGTAGGAGGGGGAGGCCGATGATGCTGCCGAGGAGTCCGGAAAGGACGGAGGCGAGGGCGGCGAGTTCGGGTTTGCCGCCGATGTGGCGGGCGACTTCCATGCTGATGGGGGCGGTGGCGGATTTGGGAAGGAGGGCGAGGATCACTTCGCGCGGGAGTTGGGCGAGATGGGCGACGAGTCCGGCGCTGAGGATGCCGAAGATGGCACCGAGGGTGCAGGCGATGAGAATGGGCCGGAGTTGGTGGCGGATGCGTTTGGCGTGGTGGTAGAAGGGGACGGCGAGGGCGACGGTGGCGGGGGCGAGGAAGGTGGAGATGAGGTCGCCGCCGATTTTATAGCTGGCGTAGGGGATGCGCAGGAGGAGCAGGGTGCCGATGATGAGCAGGGTGGTGATGACGACGGGTTGGGCCCAGGACCAGCGGCGTTGGGTTTGGAGTCCGATGGCGAAGGCGATGACGGTGATGCCGGCACCGAAGATGGGATGGGTATAGAAGTGGTCGAGGGCGGGGCTCATGCCGGGTCGGTGGGAGGTGCGGGCGCGGACGACGGGGGACGGCGGGTGAGCAGGGTGGCGGTGGTGCCGGTGACAATGAGGACGGTGATGAGGCTGATGAGGATGGCGAGCAGGAAGGGAACGGTGTGGTTGCCGAGGATGGGGAGGAGATCGAGCGCGCCGACGAGGGCGGGGACGAAAAAGAGCATGAGGTTCTGCAGGAGGGCGTTGGCTCCGGATTCGACCCAGTGGATTTTAATGAGGTCGGTGAAGAGGGCGGTGGCGAGGAGGATGAGACCGATGACGGGTCCGGGGAGGGGGATGAGGGTGGCGGAGAGCAGCTGGCCCACGAGGGTGAAGGCGAGGATGATGGCGAAGCCGCGCAGGAGCTGGAAGTGTTTTGAGGGAGGCGGCATGGGTGCGCTTTTGTTGAGATCAGCTGCCGCGGTAGGTGCTGTAGGTCCAGGGGGTGGCGAGGAGGGGGACGTGGTAGGGGGCGGTCGGGTCGGCGATGCCGAAACGGATGGGGACTTGATCGAGAAAGGGGGGGGTGGGGAGGTCGAGGTCTTTGGAGCGGAAGTAATCGCCTAGGGGGAAGAGGAGTTCGTAGGTGCCGATGCGCATTTCTTCGGCGCTGAGGAGCGGGGTGTCGGTGCGACCGTCGGTATTGGTGATGAAGGTGTTGAGGAGGGTGCGGTGGTCGCCGTCGATTTGGTAGAGGGCGATGGTGAGGTTGGGGGCGGGACAGCCGTGGGCGGCGTCGAGGACGTGGGTGGTGAGCATCTTCGAAAGGATGAGGGATGAAGGATGAAGGATGAAGGCTAAAGGATGAGTGACTGGAGGCGGAGGAGGGCGATTTTTTCGATTTGTTCGAGGGCGGTGGCGAGTTCGGTTTCGCGGTCGTTTTGCAGGCGGGTTTCGAAGGCGGCGAGCATGGTGTCTTTGTCGTTGAGTCGGGCGCAGATGACAAAGGGGAATCCGAATTTTTGTTTGTAGGCGGTGTTGTTGGCGTTGAAGCGGTCGAGTTCGGTTTGGGTGAGCTGGTTGAGGCCGGCGGAGGCTTGTTCGTGGGTGGATTCGGGGGTGAGGGCTCCGAGTCGTTCGCCGAGGTCGGGGTGGGCGATGATGAGGTCGAGCTGGGATTGGGGGGAGGAAGCGCGCAGGGTGGCGCACATTTTTTGGTGGAGGTCGGCGAGGTCGGTGAAGGGTTTTTTTGGATAAGTTTGTTGGGCAACCCAGGGGGAGTGTTCGAAGATGGAGCCGAACGTGGTGGTGAAGTCGGCTTCGGAGAGTTGGTTGAGGTCGGCTGGGGTGAGGAGGGGCATGATGGATTTTATTTTAGCAGTGGGTGTGCCCCGGTGGAGGGGGTTTTGGGGGAAAGGGCTACGACGACGGGGGTAGGGTGGGGGGGGTGGGAAGAAGCACCAATGGAGGAATTGCGTTTCCAATGTTTTCTGTTAAGCTGGCGATCCATGGACTCTGCGATCATCGAGAAAGAGGCGCTTCTTTTGCCTGACAGCCAACGCGCCTTGCTTGCTGACCGATTGCTGGAGAGCATTTCGGTGGTTCCGATTGAACTTAAAGAGGAGTGGATTCGTGAGCTGGATTCGCGCATGGACGCTTACCAGCGGGGTGAGATTGAGGCGGTCGATGGCCCTGCAGCGATGGCGGAACTTCGTTCAAGATTCAACGTGTAAACTTCCGGTATTTATCTCCAGCACTTGTGGAGTTTGCTGACGCGGCTGAGTGTTATGGAGGACGGGTTGGCAGATTGCGTTGCGATCTACGGAGACGCTTTGTGGGCGGTGGGTGTGGCGAAGCGCAAGACGCCATGGCCCGTTCGCGCAGGACGGCTGGGATCTCTGTTTGAAAAAATCACGCACTGGTGCCCGGCTGCCTGGGCTGGCCGATGATACATCGGCGGTCCGACGGGGGGATGCGCCGGGGGATTACGGGGACGCAATTGGGGTGGACTGAAAGCCGATGATACATCGGCGCTCCATGGTTGTCCCGATGTGACAGGGAAGGTGCGGCGTGTCCTGCGTATTCGCGTGTTTTGGTGGTGTGGATTACGGGGTGACAAATATTTTTATTTGCCTCACATCAGGCCCCAGAAGAGGGTGATTTGGATGATGATGAGGAGGAGGATTAGGGTGAGGCCTTTGAGTTGGGTTTGGGGTGGGGATTTGGGGTTGGGGAAGAGCCACCAGGCGAATCGTTGCACGAGGAAGGGCACGGTGAGATAGGTGGTGGCGGTGACGGTGAGGAGGTTCCCGAGGAGGATGGCGAGGGTGGGGTTGAGTGCGGTGAGGTGGGGGGTGATGAAACGGATGGTGAGAATGACCACGGGATACAGGCCGAGCAGGACGAGGAGGCCGGTTTTCCATTTGGGGGGATTGGCACCGGTCGTGGGATCGAGGGGAACCCAGCCGGGGAAGGGGGAGTCGAGCCGGGTGATTTCGGTGCGCTGGATGACGAGTCGGGCTTCTTCGAGGAGGGTGGCGCGTTCGGAGGAGTGTCGCCAGCGGTCGAGATTGTCGAGGTTGTCGAAGCGCAGGAGGGTGGTCCATTCGTTGCTTTGGCCGGGGATGGGGGCGATGACATGAACGCCGCGGTAGCCGGGGAATTGGGATTGGGTGTGCTGGGTTTTTTGGGTCCAGGCGCGGTAGGCGTCTTCCATGCCGGGAAGGATTTCGGAACGGATGATTTCGGTGACGCTGTGAGGGGGTTGTTGGTGCTCGGCTTCGGGTCCGATGGTTTCTTGAAAGACGGCGTTTTCGTCGAGGAGTTCGTGGGCTTCGGCGGTGAGCCAGGCGTGTTCGGGGGAGGTGCGCCAGAGGTCGAGTTGGGGCTGGGTGCGGAAGCGGACGATGAGGCGCCAGTCGTTGCTTTCGGGGCTGACTGGGGAGAGGAGGTCGGCGCTGACGAAACCTTCGAAGCGGATGACTTTGGTGTGGTAGCGAACCTGCCAGGCGGAGACGAAGCGGGCGAGGTGGGGGCCGGTGCGGGCGCGCAGGGTGCAGACGAGGGTCGCTGGGGTTGGCATTTCGAGACAGGATTAACGGGATTTGTGCTGGATTTACGGGATTTTTTTGGGTTGGGGGTTGGGCTTGTTATCTGAGAAAATCTGAGGTCACTTGAGGCAATCTGAGAGAATTTTTTTAACACAGATGGGCTCAGATTTCCGCAGATGGGCTCAGATGGATGATAGTTCTTCGCGGATTTGTTGGGCGAAGTAGTGGGTGAGGTGCTGGCGGTGGTCGGGGGTGCCGTGGGGATCGTCGAACCATTGGCCATCGGGGATGGCGGTGGTGATGGTGGACTTGATGGCGTCGGCGTCGGGGATGGTGTCGAATGTTAGCTGGATGGGGCGGGGGGTGGCGGCGGTGATGGTGAGGATGAAGTTGCCGGTGTTGGGACAGAGGGTGCCGATGAGAAGGACGGAGGAACGACCTTCTTGAGAGAGGGAGAAGCGGTGGAAGGCGTAGGTTTTTTGAAGGGCGTGGTCGGGAATTAAGATACTGCGCAGGAGTTCGCCGGGTTGGAGGGTGTTTTGATGGTTGCCGGTGACGAAGTCGATGACGGAGGTCTGGCGGGGTTCGCCCTGGCGAGGGTGGAGGGTGAGGATGGCTTCAAGGGCGGCGGTGAGGGAGATCATGGCTCCGGCTGGGAGGGACATGATGAGATTGCCGCCGACGGTGGCTTCGTTTTTGATTTTGAAGGAGGCGAGCAGAGAGCGGGCGCATTCGCCGAGCAGGGGGAGGCTTTGCCAGTGGAGATGGGAGGGAGCGGTGAAGGTTTCGAGGTCGGTGATTTTACAAGTGGCGGCGATTTCGAGTCCGGCGGGGGTGATGGTGAGAGAGGGCCAGTCGAAGGCGGTGATATCGATGAGGTTGGTGATGCCGACTTGGGGTTCGGAGAAGAGCCAGGTGCCGCCGGCAAGCCAGGAGTCGCCGAATTGCCAGGAAGTGATCTGGTCGGGGCTGGCGGGACGGTGGTAGGAGGTGACGGTGTTGAGGTCCACGGGGAATGGGAGTTGAGATTTGAGAGTTGAGAGTAGAGAGTTGAGAGTTGAGAGTCGGAGATGAGCGCGGTGGACGATTGCAGTTTTGGGGTGGTGATTTTAGCGGCGGGGGCATCGCGGCGGATGGGGTCGCCCAAGGCGTTGTTGAGGTGGGGTGAGGGGACGGTGTTGGAGCATGTGGTGGGGGTTTGGAAGGAGGCTGGGGCGGAGCAGGTGGCGGTGGTGTTTGATCCGGGGAATCTGGCGGTGGTGGGGGAGTTGGATCGGTTGGGGATTGCGGAGCGGATTGTGAATGAGCGGGCGGCGGAGGGGATGATGTCGTCGTTGCAGGCGGCGGGGGGGTGGGAGGGTTGGGAGGTTGACTGGGTGGCGGTGGCGTTGGTGGATCAGCCGGGGGTTTCGGTGAAATTGGTGAGGGAGTTGGCGGAATTTGCGAGAGGGAGTGGGGGAGAAATTTGTCAGCCGGTTTGTGGGGGGAGGAGGGGGCATCCGGTGTTTTTTTTGAGGGAGGTTTTTGAAGAGTTGGCGGGGGGGGGGGATGAGACGTTGAAGGTGTTTATGGCGAAGAGGGAGGGGTTGAGGAAGGTGATGGAGTGGGGGAATGAGGTGGTGTTTGAGGATATGGATACACCGGAGGATTATTTGAGGTTGAGGAGGGGGAAGGAGGAACCACGAATGGACACGAATTAACACGAATGTTTTGAGATTGGGTTGGGTAGGTATTTATTCGTGTCTTTTGGTGTCCATTCGTGGTTGGAATTTTTTGACTCAAACGACTGGGCTAGTGGTTGGTTAGGGCGAGGGAGTGGCGGTTGTGGAGTTCGATGGTTTGGGGGAGGTCGATGGTGATGATGTGGCCGTTTTGGACGACGGGGTTGCCGTTGATGATGGTGTGGGTGGTGGTTTGGGGGGCGCAGAAAACGACGGCGGCGACGGGATCGTGGAGGGCGCCGGCGTAGTTGACGGTGTGGAGGTCGAGGGAGAAGAGGTCGGCGCATTTGCCGGGCTCGAGGGAGCCGATGTCGGTGCGGCCAAGGACGCTGGCGCCGCCGAGGGTGGCAAGTTCGAGGGCTTCTCTGGCGGTCATCCATTCGTTGGCGCGTTTGGGATGGGAGGGGGAGAGGAGGAAGTTTTTGCGGGGGCCTTCGGGAGGGAGGAGGCCGAGGCGGAGGCGGGCGAGGAGCATGGCCTGGCGGACTTCGAGAAGCATGTTGGAGGAGTCGTTGCTGGCGGAGCCGTCGACGCCGAGGCCGACTTTGACGCCGGCGGCCATGTATTTTTTGATGGGGGCGATGCCGGAACCGAGGCGCATGTTGGAGCAGGGACAGTGGGCGGCGCCGACGCCGGTTTGGGCGAAGAGGGCGATTTCTTCGTCGTCGACATGGATGGCGTGGGCGAACCAGACGTCGTCGCCGAGCCAGTCGAGGGTGGCCATCCAGTCGACGGGTCGGAGGTGGAACTTGTCTAAGGTGTAACGTTCTTCGTCGAGGGTTTCGCACAGGTGGGTGTGGAGTTTGACGCCGTATTGTCGGGCGAGGGCGGCGGAGTCTTTGAGGAGGGATTGGGTGACGGAGAAGGGGGAGCAGGGGGCGAGGACGATTTGGGTCATGGAGCCGATACTGGCGTCGTGGTGGGCTTTGATGACGCGTTCGCTGTCCTGCATGATGATGGTTTCGTCTTCGACGCAGTCGTCGGGGGGGAGGCCGCCTTGGGATTCGCCGAGGGACATGGAACCGCGGCTGGCGTGGAAACGGACGCCGAGTTGTTTGGCGGCGTCGATCTGGCAGTCGACGTTGTTGCCGTTTTGATAGAGATAGGTGTGGTCGAAGACGGTGGTGCAGCCGGAGAGGGCGAGTTCGGAGAGGCCGATGAGGGTGCTGGCGCGGGAGGCTTCTTCGTTGATTTTGGCCCAGATGCGGTATTGGGCTTTGAGCCAGGGGAAGAGGTTGTTGTTTTGGGCGGCGGGGAGGTTGCGGGTGAGGGTTTGGTTGAGGTGATGGTGGGTGTTGACGAAGCCGGGGAGGACGATCTGGCCGGTCATGTCGATGACGGTGTCGGCGGTGGTGGGGAGGGTGGGGTCGGTGGATGTGGTGACTTGCTGGATGATGCCGTCCACGGCGTAGAGGGCACCGTTTTTGATTTCGCGTCGGTCGCTGTCCATGGTGACGAGGACTTCGGCGTTTTTGATAAGTAGCGTGGGCATCGCGAAAGGATGAAGGATGAAGGCGGAGGGATAAAGGAGAAAGGCCGGCAGCCTTTTGGAATTGGGCTGCCGGCTGGAGGTGGGTCTGGCAGGACGGGGAGCTTACTCGAACATTTTGAAGAGGAATTTTTCGACGAAGTGGAGGGCGAAGATGCCGGCGAGGATGTAAGTGAAGGCACCGAGGGCGGGGGTGGTGTGGGGTTTTTCGCCTTCGGTGTATTCGCGGTGGAACTCGCCCATGGCGGAGGATTTTTTGGGTCTGCCGATGGCCATGCCGAGGGAGATGGCGACCAGGGTGATCAATCCGAAGCCCATGCCGTTGCTGATACTAAAGGTGAGGGGCATGGCGATGAGGGTGATGATGGCGGGGGCGGCGACGTCGAATTTTTTGAGGTCGATTTCGCTGACGCTCTCGAACATGAGGAGTCCGACAACGACGAGCGCGGGGGCGACGGCGACGGCGGGGATCATGAGGATGATGGGGGTGAGGAAGAGGGCGAGGAGGAACAGGACGGCGGTGGCGACGGAGGCGAGTCCGGTGCGGGCGCCGGCCTGGACGCCGGTGGCGCTTTCGATGTAGCTGGTGACGGTGGAGGTGCCGAGGAGGGGGCTGATGGTGGTGGCGATGGCGTCGGCGGTGAGGGCTTTGCCGACGCGGGGGACTTTGCCTTCGGGGGTCATGAGTCCGGCGCGTTTGGCGACACCGATAAGGGTGCCGATGCCGTCGAAGAGGTCAACGAGGAGGAGGGTGATGATGACGGGGATCGCTTTGAGGGGTTCGTTGATGAGGAAGCTGAAATCGAGCTTCATGAAGATGGGCTCGATGGAGGCGGGCATGGAGAAGATGGCCGTGGGGAGTTCGGTAACTTTGCCGGCGAGTTCTCCGGTTTGGCCATTGGAGACGAAGAGTCCGATGAAGGTGATGACGCCCATGGAGATGATGATGGCGGCGGGGGTGCCGCGGGCGACGAGGACGCAGGTGAGGAGGATGCCAATGCCGAAGAGGGCGACGGGTGGGGAGGTGAAGTCGCCCATGGTGACGAGGGTGGCGGGGTGGTCGGTGACGATGCCGCCGTTCTTGAGTCCGATGAAGCAGATGAAAAGTCCGACGCCTGCGCAGACGGCGGCTTTGAGGGAGTTGGGCAGGGCATTGACGATGGCTTCCCGTATGCCGGAGACGGAGAGGATGATGAAGAGGATGCCGTTGATGAAGACGAGGGGGAGGGCGCTTTGCCAGGGGACGTTCATGCCGAGGCAGACGCCGAAGGCGAAGAAGGCGTTGATGCCCATGCCGGGGGCGAGGGCGAGCGGGTAGTTGGCCATGAAGGCCATGAGCAGGGTGCCGATGGCGGCGCTGATGGCAGTGGTGGTGATGAGGGCTTCCTTGGGCATGCCGGCGACGGAGAGGATGTCCGGATTGACGACCAGAATGTAGGCCATGGCGGCGAAGGTGGTGACGCCGGCGATGATTTCCCGGGGGATGGTGGAGCCGAGTTCTTTGACTTTGAACTGGCGTTCGATGAAGCCAGAGGGGGAGGATGATTTGCTCATGATGATGTTAGGAGTTGATGGCTGGATGGAGTTGCTGGTAGATGCGAGGGGCGGTGAAAGGGAGGTCGGTGAAACGAACTTGGGTGGCGTTTGCCAGGGCGTTGGCGAGGGCGGGCGCGATGGGGTTGACGGGGCTTTCGCTCATGGGTTTGGCTCCCATGGGGCCGATGCGGTCGTAGGTTTTGGCAAAGTAGATTTCGCTGCGTGGGATGTCGGCGAAGGAGGGGATGCGGTTGTTGCGGAAGGTGGGGTTGGTGATCTGGCCGTCGGCGTTGGTGATCATGTGTTCCATGAGGGTCCAGCCGATGCCCTGGGCAATGCCGCCTTCGACCTGGCCGGTGCACTGCATGGGGTTCATGACGGTGCCGGCGTCGGCGGCGTGGACGCTGTGGAGGATGCGGATTTCGCCGGTGATGCGGTGGACGGCGATGCGGAAGCCCTGGACGTTGAAGGAGACGCTGCGGGGGGCGGCGTAGGCGCGGCGGGTGGCGTTGAGTTTGTGTCCGTCGGCGGTGGCGCGGGTGAGGAGGTCGGTGAGAGGGAGGATGGAGCCGTCGGGGTAGGTGATGGTGTTGTCGGTGAGCTGGCAGGTCTCGGGGGGGACGTTGCGGTAGCTGGCGGCGAGGTGGAGGAGCTGGTTTTTGAGGATGGTGGCGGAGGCGAGGATGGCACCGCCGCCGACGAGGGTGCCGGTGCTGGCGAAGGTGCCGGAGTCGTAGGGGGCTTTGTCGGTGTCGGCGTTGACGAGATGGATTTTATCGACGGTGCAGCCGAGGACGGTGGCGGCGATTTGACGGTGGACGGTGATGGTGCCGTTGCCGAATTCGGCGGAGCCGATGGCGAGGTGGTAGTGGCCGTTGGGGAGGAGATCGATGCGGGCTTCGGAGCGGTGTTCGGTGGGCGGGCCGCAGTCGAGCATGCTGATGGCGAGGCCGGAGCCTTCGAGCCAGTGGTCGCCTTCGGGTTTCGGTTGGCCGCGTCCGCTGTTGAGGGCGGATTGGGTGAGGTCGATGCATTCGGCGAGACCGTAGCTGGCGATTTCGAGGTCGCTGGGGCCGCCCCAGATACTGAGGAGGGTGTCGCCGGGACGGATGATGTTTTTGCGTCGGAGTTCGACGGGATCGATGCCGATCTGGGTGGCGAGGGCGTCCATGGCGGACTCCATGGCGAAGGAGGTTTGGGTGATGCCGTAACCGCGGAAGGCCCCGGCGGGGACGTTGTTGGTGTAGACCGAGTAGGCGCCGGCTTTTTTGTTGGGGCAGCGGTAGAGGGCGATGGATTCGTTGAGGGAGTGGCCCATGACTTCGCCGCCGTGGTTGCCATAAGCGCCGGTGTTGGTGACGACGCGGAACTGGATGGCGGTGAGGGTGCCGTCGTTTTTGGCGCCGAGTTTAACGGTGACTTTGAAGGGGTGGCGGGTGACGGCGGAGGTGTATTCTTCGGTGCGGGTGAACTCCCATTTCACGGGGCGGCCGAGGTCGAGGGTGGCCATTGTGCAGAGGTCTTCGGTGAGGAGTTCCTGTTTGGCTCCGAAGCCGCCGCCGACGCGGTCGGTGTAGACGTGGATGTTGTCGGGGTAAAGTTCGAAGAGGTAGGCGAGTTTGGCTTTGGTGAGGTAGGGGGTTTGGGTGCTGGTGCGGACGTGGAGCCGGCCTTCGTGGTCGAGGGAGGTGATGGAGATGTGGGTTTCGAGCTGGGCGTGTTGCTGGCGGTGGGTGGTGAAGGTGTTTTCGTAAATGTGGTCGGCCTGGGCGAAGCCGGTTTCCACGCTGCCGTTTTCGCCGTGGATTTCGCGGAGGATGTTTTGTTCGGGTCGGCTGATGCGCGAGGTGGCGTTTTTGCCGGTGTGGAGAATGGGGGCGCCTTCGAGCATGGCTTGTTCGGGGTCGAAGACGGCGGGGAGGATTTGGTAGTCGACTTCGAGGAGGCGGCAGGCGGCTTCAGCGGCGGCTTCGGTTTCAGCGACAACGGCGGCGATGCGTTGACCGGCGAAGCGGACGACGTTGTCGAGGATGTAGGTGTCGTCGGGGTCGACGTGGTAGTCGTCGTGGGTGGCGGTGGTGTAGAGTTTGCGGGGGACGTCTTCCCAAGTGTAGATGGCGTGGACGCCGGGGACGGCGAGGGCTTTGGTTTTGTCGATGGAGAGGATGTTGGCGTGGGCGTGGGGGGAGCGAAGCACCTTCAAATAGAGGAGGCCTTCGAGGTGGAAGTCGGCGGTGTAGCGGGCCTGGCCGGTGACGATGGATTGACCGAGGGGGTTGCCGAGGCTGAGGCCGGCGCTTTTGCCGGGGGTGTCGGTTTCGATATGGGAGATGTTGTTGATGGCGTCTTCGATGGCGCGGTAGCCGGTGCAGCGGCAGAGGTTGCCTTTGAGGGCGCGGGGGAGGTTTTGTTTTTGTTCGTCGGTGAGGGTGCAGGCGGTCATGAGCATGCCGGCGGTGCAGAAGCCGCATTGGTAGCCCTGGGCGGCCAGGAATTGTTGTTGGATGGGGTGGAGATTTCCCTCTTTGGCGAGGCCTTCGATGGTGGTGATGTGTTTGTCGGCGGCGCGTTGGGCGGGGTAGAGGCAGCTGTGGACGGGTTGGCCGTTGACGTGGACGGTGCAGGCTCCGCAGTCACCGCCGTCGCAGCCTTTTTTGGGTCCATACCAGGAGAGGTCGCGCAGGAAAGTGCGCAGGCACTGGCCGGGGCGGGGGTCCGCGGTGGTGGGCTGGTCGTTGATGGTGAGGTTCATGACGTGGCGTGGGCTGACAAAAGTTGGCGGGGGTCAATGTGAGATTAGGAACATCATCCAGCATTGGGCATGCCTTAGTCATGGAGTAAAATTATTGGCCTGGGGTCGATGGCGGACAGGGGTTCGGGATTCATCCAGTTCTCAAGCATCGAGTGTGCCCCTTTCGCCTGGGGATTGGGGGGAATGTCTACGCCAAAAGTGGTAGGCATCCGTGGTTATCCGCGTCGTGGTCGGGCTGATGGCAAGGGATGTTGTTTCACCATTTGCAGCATCGCCTTGGCGGCATGAGAAAGGTAGGTGCCTTGCAGCCAGGCGAGACCAATATGCCAGGCGATGCTGGGGCTGGTGAGTTCGATCACGGCGACGTTGGTGGCATCGTGAACCACCGACATCGGCAACAATGCCACGCCCATGCCGCTGTCGACCAATCCGGTGATCAACTGCGTGTGGCTGCTGCGGCCCGCTACGAGTGGAGTGAAGCCGGCTGCCTGGCACGCGGTGTGGATGAGATCGTTCAAGCCGTAACCATCGGGAAAAAGGATGAAGGATTCTTCTCGAAGTTCGTCGAGCTTGACCTGCTTGCGCTGTGACCATGACGATTCCAGTTGGGTCACCAGCATCAGTCGATCGCGGGAGAGCGGCACGGAATTGAAGCGCGAGGGGTCCACTGGTAGAAGCAAAGTGCCGAGATCCAGTTCAGCGTTGGTGAGTGCGAGTTCGGTGGGTTTGGAGGCCAGTTCGTGAAGGTGCAGTTCGATTCCGGGATAACGCGATTTGAAGCGTTTGATCAATGGCACAAACATGGTGCCGCCGAGGGGCGGGATGCCGAGACGAAGCTCGCCTTTTTCGAGGTCTGCCATGTCGGACAAAGCGGTGCGCAAGCGGGCGCTTTCACCGAGAAGGGTCAGGGCGTGGGTGTAGAGGATATTCCCGGCGTCGGTGAGGGTCACCTCGCGGTGGTCGCGGGTGAGCAATCGGTGTCCGAGATCGTCTTCGAGTTGTTTGATGACCCGGCTGATGGAGGGCTGCGTCAGATGCACACTTCGACTCGCGGCGGTGAAACCTCCGAGCTTCACCACTTCGACGAAAACCCTCAAAGCGCGCAGATCCATGGATTCGTTTTTTGCATGGAAAGCATGCAGCATTCCAATTTTTCAAATGATTGCCTGATCTTACTATTTGGACCATGGTTACCCTATCAACCGATGGATCGCGACAGAGCCGCCAGGAAAATGCGTTTACCCATTCGCATGCCGTTCCTCCAGCAAAGGCGGGGGGATTGGTTTGCGTGGTGGATCACCAGCAGGCGCGACGTTTGCAGATGGAGCGAAATTTGCGCGATGCCGGGTATCGCGTTTTGGGATTTGGTTCGGGTCGGGATTTTTTGTCGATGCTGCCATGCTCGTTGCCGGCTTGTGTGATTCTCGCGCTTGAACTGCCAGACATGACGGGTCTTGAGGTGCAGCTGGCGATGAAGGCTGGTGACCGTGGAGAGAAGGTGGTGTTTGTCGCTGAGCAGGGGACACTGGTTTCCTGTGTGCAGGCCATGAAGGCGGGGGCGGTGGATTTTTTTGCGTGGCCGGTGATGCCCGAGTTGCTTCTGCAGGCAGTGGAGATTGCACTGGCGCGTTCGGGATCGTGGTGGCGCAAGCGATCAAGCCAGTCGACGGCGCGGGCGCGCATGGATTCGCTGACGCGGCGTGAGGTGGAAGTGTTGAGGTTGATGATTCGCGGTCGGCTGAATCGTCAAATCGCGGAGACGCTTGGAACGGCGGAGGCAACCATCAAAATTCACCGTCGTCATATCATGGAAAAACTCGAAGTGAGGTCGTTGCCGGAGGTGGTGATCATCGCGCAGACGTCGGGGATGATTCCGCAGCCGTTGTCGGAGGCCATGAGAAGAGAGGACCGGAAAGTGGCGATGAGTTCATAGGAAGCAGGCGTCGAGTGACTCGATTTGAGGTTTGTAGGGAACATGGAGAGCGGGGGATGGAGAGGCGGGGATGCTGGTTTGATCAGTGGCAGAGTGGCCAACCAATCTAGTTATGCGACGCGTCGCAGTCGGATATGTCTGATTGACTGACGAAATTAAACGCAATTAAATTGCAATATAAGAATTGACTTTTGCGGGGTTGGTTTGAATTTGTTGCAAGCTACATGCGTTTACAATCATGAAAAAAGACATCCATCCTGTAAGTTATCCGGTTGTATTCATCGACATCACCTGCGGGGCTCGATTCGTCACGCGTTCGACGATGAAAAGCGACAAAGTTGAGTTGATCGACGGGGTGGAGCATTTTGTGCATGCCATCAGTGTTTCTGCGGAGTCGCATCCGTTCTACACGGGCAAAAGCACGTTCGTTGATACGGAGGGGCGGATTGACAAATTCACCAAACGTTTTGGTGACAGTGCATTGCGTCGTGCGGGCAAACCCAAGTTGGAAAAGCTGGGCAGCTGATGCATCGAGCGGTTTCCCGGAGGATCAATTTTGTTCCAGTGCCTTTGTTTTGAATGCATGGGGAATCTCTGCATCACGGTCAGTCTGAGTTCGCTTTGGGAGCAATACTTGATATGAAAATCACGCTCATCACCGGCTTTCTTGGAGCGGGGAAGACGACATTTTTGAAGCGTCTGTTGCGTGAACAGGCTTTGGCGAACCGGTTTGGGGTGATCGTGAATGACCTGAGCGAGTTGGAGGTGGATGGTGAATTGTTGCGCATCGGGCATGCGGTGTCTGAAGAGGCGGGGACGCTGGTGAGTTTGTTTGATGGGTCCATTTCCGGGGAGCGTCGCGCGGATTTCTCCCAGGCACTTGCAAGCATGCGCGAAGCGAAGATGGAGCATGTGCTGGTGGAAACTTCTGGCGGTTCGCATCCGCAAGCGGTGATTGACGAGCTGCTTTCCTGCCGTGGTGCCACGCTGCATGCCGTGGCGACGCTGGTGGATGCGCGTGCGTTGTTGCACGATTATGACGGGGGCGTGGGACTGATCCGTCAGCTTGCCGACAACGAGCAAAACGATCTGCGCACGGCGGAAAACCTGCTGGCGGATCAACTTCGCGCGGCCAGTGTCATCATTGTGACCAAGCTGGACATGGTGCCGGAAGATGCGTTGCCGATGATTTTTCGAACGCTGCAAGTCTTGAATCCCGGGGCACAACTGGCAGCCTGCGCCTATGGACGTCTGGATGCGTCGGTATTGCTGGATGCACCGCCGTATTCACGCAACGAGGCGACGCCGTCGTCCGCCATGGCGAAGTTTCATGACATTGGTTCCACGGTGATTCGCGATTCACGACCGCTTCATCCGCAACGCTTTTTTGAGCAGTATCAGCAACGACTTGGGCTGGGGCTGTTCCGTAGCAAAGGTTTCATCTGGCTGGCGAGCAGACCGGACCAGGTGCTTCTCTGGAATCAGGCGGGAGGTGCAATGGGGTTGGAATTTCTCGGGATCTGGCGGGCGCACATTCTTGCGACGGACGGTCGTTTGTTGCCGGAAGAAATCGCCCATTTGCAAGAGAAACTCGCAGGTGCGCATCCATTGTTCGGGGACCGGGGGTGTGAGATTACGCTGATCGGACAAGCGCGTGACCGGGAGATTTTTGCCAGGGAGATGGAGGCGTGTTTCTGCACGGAAGATGAAATTGAAGACTGGCAACGGGGGCGGGAATTCGTTGATCCGTGGCCCAAAAATCTGCGCAAGCTGGATTGATCAGGGGTGGAGCTTTGTTGGAATTTTTTTATTTTATGGATCAGACCAAAACACTGGAGGTTGTCATTGTCGGCGCAGGTGCGGCGGGTTTGGGATGCGCGGTGGCGTTGAGGGATTGTGGGGTGAAGAAGCTGTTGGTGCTGGAGCGGGATGGCGTGGGAAGTTCGTTTCGAAAGTGGCCCAAACAAATGCGTTTGATCACGCCGAGTTTTTACAGCAATCCGTTTAAACAAACGGATCTGAATGCGATCACGCCGCAATCGTCGCTGGCGGATTTTGTTCACAAGGAGCATCCTAGTGGGGAGGATTACGCCAACTATCTGCGGGCATGCGTGGGGCATTATCAGGTGCCGGTGGAGGTGGGCGTTGAAGTGTTGGCGTTGACCCCGCATCGGCAGGGGTGGAGTTTGATGACGAATCGGGGGGAGTTGCAGGCACGGTTTGTGATCTGGGCGGCGGGTGAGTTCAGCCAGCCCCATGATGGTGGCATTCGCGGTGGCGAGCATTGCCTTCACAATTCGCAGGTTAAAGACTGGAGCAAGCTGGAGGGGGACACGTTTACTTTGGTAGGTGGTTATGAGAGCGGCATCGATGCGGCCATTCATCTCGCGTGGCGGGGCAAACAGGTGAATGTGTTGAGCAGGGGCGAGCCTTGGCATGACGATGATCCTGATCCGAGCCGCAGCCTGAGTCCTTTCACGCGGGACCGGTTGCGCGAGGCGTTGGAAGATGCACCGGGGACCATCCGCTTTTACAAGAATGCGGTGATTACGGAAGTGCGGCACGATCATGGCGGATGGCGTTTGCTGGATGATGCGGGCAATGTCTTTGATTCAGTCACGCAGCCGATTCTCTGCACCGGGTTTCACAAGGCGCTGGCACCGGTGAAACATCTGTTTGCGGAGCATGACGGGCAGATGGTGTTTAGTGAAGACGCGGATGAAAGCACCTTGCATGAGGGGTTGTTTTACAGTGGTCCTTCGCTGAGCCACCGGCAGAGTTTGTTTTGTTTTATCTACAAATTCCGCTCGCGGTTTGGCATCATTGCCCGTGCCATCGCGGAGCGTTTGGGCCTGCCTTGGGAGGAGCCTCTTCAGGCTTGGCGCGAGCATGGGTTCATGGTGGATGACCTGAGTTGCTGCACGGACTGCCAATGTGCGGTGAACGGAGAAAATGACGAGATTGCGGAGGCGGTGGAATTTGCCGGAGCGGGAGAGAAATGAGCGAGATGGTGGCGAATGATCGTGAGGTGGCGCGACTGTTTCACCGGTTGAGCGATCTGGAGGATTGTCTTTATCTGCAACTCTATTACTGGGGAAGGGATGTGATGCACGCGCACGGGAACCAGTTGGTGACGCATGGGTTTGAGCGAATCGCGAAGAAGACGAAGGAGGGCACCAGTCGTTACCGGATCGAACTGGGGGATGGATTGATTGAGCTGCACGGCTGGTGTTTGGGCTGGTATCGTGAAGGTCAGCCAGGATTTGTGTTTGTGCGTGGCCGGCATCGTTTGTTCCTTTGGGATTCGCCAGCGCCACCGCAGCCGGAGTGTGTTGCCAGGGAGAGTCTGCGTGCTCCGGTGTCTGCGGAGGACTGGTCGTTGCTGGCGTCAATGATGCAGAACTTTGTCCATTGGATGCTGGGCTACGAAAGCTGGGTGGAGGCGCAGCATGGTGGTGGCTACCGTTCGAGCATTTTTCGTGAGTATGACAAGCTGCCCAATGCCATGCACTGGCTACCCCCTGAGGTGCAGCGCGAATGGTTGGAGTTGTTTCTTCACAATCCGCTGACGGTGCCTGCGGCGAGGCGTTTCTTGCGGGACAAAATGCGGAGGGTTGTTGAACCGGCGAGGATCGGTTGCGGCTGGAACTCCGGCAGTTCCAGATTGACCAAACATTCATGAAGACGACTGACACTTCCACCATCGTGCTGGCAGGCCTTGAGTCGGCGGGCAAAAGCGCGCTGTTTCGCGGACTCACCGGACATGCTGCCGGCGATGAGGCGAATTTTCGGGGGTCGACGGTGGTGTGTCGAAAGTGTCGTGTCACGGGTTGTGCCTGCGATGTGGTGGACACCCCGGGAATACGGGCGAAGTCCGATGCCGCCACCACCCAACTGGCGCTGAACGCGACGGGGGAGGCGGACGTGGTGTTGCTGGTGGCCCGCAGCACGGATGCCAGCAGTGAAATCGAGATTTTGCTGAAGGAACTGGATCTGAAGCAGAAGCGCAGCGCGCTTGCCATCACCTTTCTCGACAAAGCCCCTGCGGAGATCGAAGCGTTGGCCGCCCACTATCGTGAAGCGCTGGAAATTCCCGTGGTGCTGGTCAATTCCCGCACGCTGGATGCGACCTCGCGCGAGGCGGTTTTGCAGGCCATGGCCCAGGCGTCGCCGGTGAATGGTGGTCGCGCGTTGGAGTTCGCCCCACCCGTCATGGCTCGGGTGAGACCTCAGACCACGCTGTTCGAGCAGCGGTTGTGGGGACCATGGTTGTCGCTGCTGGCCATGGCGATGATGTTTGCGTTGCCGGTGTATGCGGCCTACTGGTTTGCCAGTTGGGCGCAACCATTGCTGGATGAGCGGTTGATTTCTCCGATGAAGGAGGCGTTCTCGTGGCTGCCGTCGTTGCCGCAAGCTTTGCTGACCGGAGGTTATGGAGTCATTACTTTGGGATGGTATTCCTTTCTGTGGGCTTTCCCCGTGGTGGTTTTGCTGGCTTTGAGCGTTGCCATTGCTGAGGAGACCGGGTTGAAAGATCGCATCACGGCTGCGTTGGATCCATGGTTGCGGCGGGTGGGCCTGGACGGTCGCGATTTGATCCCCGTTCTGATGGGATTCGGCTGCAATGTGGTGGCGGTTTTTCAAAGCCGCTCCTGCTCGTCATGCACCCGCAAATCCTGCGTGTCGATGATCGCCTTTGGAAGTGCCTGCAGTTATCAGATTGGGGCTTCATTGAGCATCTTCGCGGCATCTGGCCATCCAGGGTTGTTTGTTCCGTATCTATTCATGCTGATTGTGGTCGGTGCCCTGCACACCCGTTTTTGGCATGGTGGATTGTCGTCAACTCATGCGCAACCTTTGCACGAGCGCGCGTTTTTGCAGGTGCCTTCCGCTCGCGCGGTCCGCTGGCGGGTGAAGGCATCGCTCAAGCAATTCCTGCTGCAAGCAATGCCGGTATTTTTGTTGATCTGTATCATCGCTGCCTTGCTGGAGTATCTGGGTGTGATGGCCGTTCTTGAAGTCGGACTGGCCCCGTTGATGACCTGGTTAAAGCTCCCGGTGGAAGCGGCGGGTGCCATCCTGTTTTCGGTTCTTCGCAAGGATGGTTTGCTGACCCTCAACAGCAATGAGGGCACCTTGCTCGTTTCAATGGGTGAAGCACAAATTTTTCTGGTGGTGTGGCTTGCTTCGACGTTGACGGCCTGCCTGGTGACGCTGTGGACGATTAAAAAGGAATTGGGCTGGATGACGGCATTCAAGTTGGCAGGAAGACAGGCCGCAACGTCGGCGATGGCCAGTGTCGTGATGGTGATTTTCCTGTGAACGATGATTCCCAGGATAGATTTCATCGTGACTGGCAAACAGCATTCTCCACATTGATCCGGCTTCAATTGTTTATGCCGAAGCTCTGAGCCGGATTGAAAAATCGGCACCATCAAGCCGGTTGGAAAGGGAGGCGATGCCCGGCGGCAGTTCGAAGAACTGCCCAGGTTTCCAAATAGTAATGCAAATAAAATGCAATAGCAGTTTGACGGGTGGCGCAATTGACGATAGACCGTAATAATGCAAATGACTTGCTTTAATAAGCGCGGGTTTACCCTGCTGGAACTTTTGGTGGTGATAGGGATCATTGCCCTGTTGGGATCGATGGGTTTCGCCGCAACCCAAGGCATATTGGTCAAATCCAGGCAGGCTAAATGTGCCAGCAATTTGCGCCAGATTGGGGTCGCGGTCATTGGTTACACCCAGGAAAACGCTGGAAATTTCCCCGTGTCGACTCACGGGCTTGATGTCACCACTTACGGGAACGCGTGGATCTACTCGCTTGCGCCCTATTTGTCTGATGTGGAGGAAGTGCGCATTTGTCCGGCCGATCCCAAGTCAGCCGAACGGTTGGAGGCCAAGGGCACCAGTTACATCATGAACAGCTTCCTGACGGTTCCCAAGCTCAGTCCGTTTGGTGAGCCGATGGGAGGTTTCACCAATTTGAACGGGCTTTCATCTATGACGAATACGCCCATGGCGTTCATCATCAATTTCTCCAAGGGTGTGGGGGTGACCAACGATCACACGCATTCCGAAGCGTGGACAAACTGGGGCAGGGTGGTTGAGGACATTCAACCCGATGCATTCCGCCTTGGATCAGAGCGTCCTGATCGTTCTTCTGGCTCGTCCAACTACCTGTTTGTTGATGGTCATGTGGAAAACATCAAGGCGGAAGTCATCCAAGGATGGATTTCAAGCGGCTATAATTTTGCCGATCCAGCATCCAAAACAAAATCCTGAGTAAATTGTTTATGAATACGAGTGTTCGATTTTTTAGCGTGGTGGCCGCGATGTCGGCATGGGTGACGGTGTCTCCCGCTTTTGTCCACGGTGTGGTGATCGCTGGTCCGGGGCATATGGACATCAACATGAACATTGATGAGGATGGCCAATGGACCTTTGCGCTCGATCACGATGGAGCAGGCAGCGGATTTGAAGGCGGTGGCGGGAGCGGCGCCTTCACAAGAGAAGCGGATGTTGAAACGGTGATCTACATCCCGGGATCAAAAAGCCTGAATCGACCTTCCGGAAGCACATGGGATTTTTTTGGTGTGGGGGCGGGACAGCCCTTGTGGATCTTTGGACAGAATCAGGATCAAAGTTTCGTGTGGCCCGGTTTAAATACGGAAGAAACGACGCCGGGATTAATCAGCACCTGGCGGCCTGATCATCCTCTTCTCACCGCAGCGAATTCATACATGGAGCTGCGGTTAACTGACATGCAGTATTATGGTGAGGGGACGGCCAATCATTTTTCCATGTGGATCGCCGGAGCATTTGGCAGTTCCAACGTCTGGATGTCGACCGCCAATGGAATTGATTCCAACGACGCCTTCTTTATGCTTCCAGGCGGACACTCTCATATGAACTGGGGCTTTACCAGTCAGGGCATTTATGACCTAACGTTTGTTGCCCGCACTATGCTTGATGGGGAGATGGTGACCAGTGATCCCTTTACCCTGCGATTCGGTATAAACGCCACCAGTATTGTGCCCGAACCAGGTCGCGTATTGCTGTTGGTGGCGGGTTGCGCCTTGATGTTTTTGAGAAGACGCAGGTGATCGATTAGTCTTGAGTCAAAGTGCAACCAAATCAAACACGGTGGCGAATGCTGTCCATGACTGACGGGGGACAGTGGGGTTGAATTATCCTTCAATCATCTGCGCTGATGTGAAGTGGCCCTTCTCGGTCCATGGCTGGGAAGCGTTAGTCGATCGCTCAACAAAAAAAGTGGCTGGCAGATTTGCCAGCCACTGATGGGTCTATCCGATACATTAAGAGGAATGGAATGCTTTAGCTTAGAAGAAGTAAGTGATGAGGGCTTGGGGAACGAAGTCGTCCTGGCCTTTGACGCCGAATTCGTTGATCCAGATGTCCACTTCAACCCCGGCGTAGAGTTTGCCTTTGGGGAGGCCGAGAGGTTTGCCAATGTCCATGATGAGCTGGGGGCTGCTGTGGAAGGTTTCAACCGTGTAATCTTCCGATCCAGCGAAGTCCGCGAAACCAAGGAATTTGAAGTCGCAGCTGCCGATGCTGAAGGGGATGATCCATACATAAGTGAGCTGCCAGGTGGAGCCATCAAGATCGAGGTCATCGCGCCAGTAGAGGTTGAGGCTGGAGACGAGGAACCCTGGCATGTTGAAATCGACGGCGACACCGTGCAGTTGACGGGTCTGGGTGTAGTCGATGTCGGTGCCGAAGGCCTGGTTGATGTTCTTCAATGAGCCAGCGCGACCGAATTCAAAGGTGCCGGAGTAGATGAAGAAGTCCTTGATGAATCCTTTGCCGGGTTCCTTGCCGGTGAGTTTGCTGAGGCTCAGGCGCGGGCTGGCTTCTCCGTAGACATCAAAGCCAGTTTTGGGTTCGAGGCCGGTGTCATAGGTGGTGAGGTTCATGAAGTCGACAAACAGAAAAAAATCACCGAACTTGTTGTCGTTGAAATGCTCCAGAGTGATCAGGTCGCGTTCCTCAGAGGCGCTGAATGGCGTGTCCCAATTGAAACCGTAGAGATACCAAAGGCTGGTGGAGGTAAAGTTGAAGAATCCGCTGCTTTTGGTTTCGGTGGTGGCGACACCTTTGCCGCTCGGGGTTTCACCGGCGTGGGTTGTTGGTGGGGCGATCATCAGCAGTTGCAGGGTCATGCAGGCGATGGCGATGAGGCCGGTATTTTTGGTGGGGCTGAATGTTCTCATGGGAGTTGACGGGTTGGTGGGAGGATTGATGAGGTTGATGATTGAGGAGGTGTTTGGTCGATGTGTTCGCTGAAGCATTGCCCATGCCACACCTCCATTGAGTAAATAATCCGAAGGTGGTAGGCGGGCGTTTGCTGCGGATTGCATTATTTGTGTGAGCAAGACAACGGATTGGCGGCGTATTGGTCTAATGATGTCCATGAGATCCGTTTTTCGCTTCCCCTTGTGCCATTGCTGCGTGGCGGCAATGCTGGCCACGTCCATCGGCCTTCATGCTGAAGAAAATTCATCGAAGAGCGCTCCAGAGACCAACACTCCATCCAAAACTGTGAACACCGATCCCGCATCCGCCCAGGCCACTGCTGAAGGAAAAAAAGCCAAACCGTTGCCGACGGATGAGGAATTGAAGAAGACGCTGACTCCGCTTCAGTATGCGGTGACGAGGGAGAATGGGACGGAGCGTCCGTTCACGGAATTGTATGACACCTGGAAAAAAGAGGGCGACGGCATTTACGTGGATTTGATTTCGGGAGCGCCGTTGTTTTCGTCAAAAGACAAGTTTGATGCGAAGTGTGGCTGGCCGGCTTTCAGCAAACCCATCACCGATAATGAGATTAAAGAATTGAAAGATGTGTCCCACGGGATGACCAGGGTGGAAGTGCGTTCCGAGTCGGGCGACGCGCATCTCGGCCATGTATTTGATGACGGTCCCAAAGAGCTGGGGGGACTTCGTTATTGCATCAACGCGGCGGCAATGAGGTTTGTGCCCAAGGAAAAGATGAAGGAGGCGGGATACGGAAATCTGCTGGTGAAGATCTTTGGGGACGAGAACCCGTCCGACACAACGGCGGCGAAGGCAGAAGCCAAGTGATTTCTGCGGGTGATGATGGTGCTGCCGATGACCAAGCTTTGGTGCCGGGAAGCGTGATTAGGGATTGTCGGGCGTTTTTTTCGTCTTGCACAGTGATGATTCACCGTTAATATCGGCCCCTCTTTTTCCGTTCATGATTGGAGCAATCCAAATGCAAGCGGTTGAGCTGTGCCGGTTTTGCCATTTTTTAATCTTCCACCATCATGGCCAAAAAAATCTCAAAATCCTCCGCCAATCCGGTCAAGGCCGGTCCTGCTAAAAAGGATGACAAAACCAAAGCCAAGGTCACTGCGCCCAAGGCGGTGAAGAAAGTGGCGAAACCAGCAGCAAAACCGCAGCCAAAATCGAGTCCCAAGCCGAATCCAAAGTCGCAGTCCCCATCGAAAGCGACTTCAAAGTCGACATCCAATCCGAAACCGCAATCAAAACCCAGTGCCGCCGTGGCGAAGGCCAAGAAGCCCGCCGCCAAGCCTGCCGTTAGCCAGAAAAATACTACCAAGGTGAAATCCGCTCCTCCAAAAACCACTCCCGCCAAGTCCACCAAAACGGAATCTTCCAAAGCCACCAAAACAACGGCGGCAGTGAAATCAAAAACCGACACCCCCGCGAAAGCCTCCGAACCGGCCAAAGCAGCCAAGCCAGCAAAAGCGACCAAAGTCGTCGCCGCTGCCGTCGAGCCAGCCAAGGTCGTGAAAGCGGCTGAGCCGGTCAAAGCGGCCAAGGCCAGCGCCAAAGCTGACAAACCGAAAGTCAATGCGGCTTCCTCCTCTGCTAAGGTCTCCCGGGGACCGGTTGACACGGCTCCTGAAATTGTCATCAAACAGGCTTACAATCCGGCCAAGCTGCCACCGTTCGTCAAGAAGCAGCAGCAGCGGTTGATTGAGCTCCGCAGCGCCTTGCTGGACACCCTTGATGGGGTGACCAAAGACGCGATTCGCACCCGGCCTGAAGGCGGCGACTCCGGCGTTGGCGGCATGCACATGGGAGACGCGGGCAGCGATTCCTATGATCGCGATTTCGCCCTGAGCATGCTCGCGAAAGAGCAGGATGCGCTTTATGAAATCAATGAAGCATTGAAGCGGATCGACGGTGGCGTCTACGGCATCTGTGAGATGTCCGCCAACAAAATTCACGAAGAGCGCCTCGAAGCGCTTCCCTACACCCGCTACACCCGTGAGATGCAGGAGCAGATCGAGAGGGATCAGATCGGGGGCAAATTCCGCCGTCCGGTGGTGCGTTCGGTGTTCGGTCTCGATGACGCGTCGGAAGAAGATGATGAGGACGGTGACGACGACACCACCAGCAATTCCACACCAAATAACGATTCTTCTCTTGACTTCGGGAAAGACTGACGCAATTTGCCCACCCTTTTCTTCCCATGCCCCGCGACATCATCATCCTCGAATGCACCGAAGCCAAGGCTGAAGGCAAGCCAACGTCACGCTTTGTGACGACGCGCAACAAGAAGAGCCTGAATACCCCAGGCCGTCTTGAGAAGGTTAAGTTTAATCCTTTCCTTCGCCGCCGCACCCTTCACCGCGAAATTCGTTAATCAGCGACTGTTATTGTTATGCAACCCAAGACCCGCGAACGCCTCGCCAACTTCCGCCGCGCCAACCGTAAGCTTCCCCGCCGCCGGATGGACATCCCGATGGACAAGCTTAATTTTAAGCATCCAGAGATCCTTTCCAAATTCACCACGGAGACGGGCAAAATCCTTCCTCGTCGCGTGACCGGTGTTTCGGCGTTCATTCACCGCACCATCACCCGCGAGATCAAGCGCGCCCGTTCTTTGAATCTTCTTCCCTGATTCTGAGCGACGCCACTGCGCGTCTCCTTCAGATGTGAATTCCTTTTGAAATGCTCCAGTCTTACCGGCTGGGGCTTTTCTTTTTCAGCCAAGATGGACCGGATTTTTAGAACTTGGTATTCCACGACGACGGGATCGGCTCGGAGGTGGTTTCGCTGATTTTCGATTTTCCGAGTATAAATCCTTCTTCCGAAGTTCCTTCACCGCATTTCCCAAGCCTCATGCAAGACACTCAGAACCAGCCGGACACCCGTGGATTGTCCATCGACAAGGTGGGGGTCAAGAACCTGCGTTTCCCCCTGCGCATCAAAGATCGCGATCACAGCGAGCAAAGCACGGTTGCCGTGGTGTCGCTTGCCGTTGACCTTCCGCATCATTTCAAAGGCACCCACATGAGCCGATTCGTCGAGGTGTTGCATGCCCACGGCAATGTGCTGACCGTGGCGGATATTGCCAGCATGCCCAAGGAACTGTTGCAGCGTCTGCATGCCGAGAAAGCTCATGTGGAGTTTCGGTTTCCGTATTTTCGCAACAAGAAAGCCCCGGTGACCGGGGCGGAAGGATTGCTTGATTATGGGGTGATGTTTGAAGTGACCGCCGGTCTTGACGCGGTGGATTTCGTAGTAACGGTAGAAGTTCCGGTCACCACCTTGTGTCCGTGTTCGAAAGCGATTTCTGCTCGTGGAGCGCACAATCAAAGGGGAATGGTGACCCTGGCGGTGAGGTTTTCCAAGCCCGTGTGGATCGAGGATCTCTTGGAGATGGTGGAAGCCAGCGCGAGCAGCGAGCTTTACAGTGTCTTGAAGCGTCCCGATGAAAAAGCCGTGACCGAAGCCGCTTATGACAACCCGGTTTTTGTGGAGGATCTCGTTCGCAATGTGGCCGCCAGAATGAAAGCTCATCCCGACATTACCTGGTTCCGCGTCGAGGCGGAGAACTACGAGTCCATCCACAATCACAACGCCTGGGCAGTGATTGAAGGTAAATGAAATAAAATTTAACCGGCTACGCGAAAAGTCGTTCAGACGATTTGACAATTCCGGCAAGATCGATATCATATCCATCCTGCCGTTTCAAACGGTTCAGCAAAGCATCCATAGCTCAACGGATTAGAGCATCTGACTACGGATCAGAAGGTTAGAGGTTCGAATCCTCTTGGGTGCACTCCCCCCTCATAAAAGGGTTAATCTTGCACGTCAGTAGTGCTGCAATGATTAGGAAATCCAAGCCGGGTTACGCTTTAACGGTCGGAAGCAAAAGCGCGACACAGATGAGGATGATGCTGATGGAGCTTGGCACATTGCCACCCATCAGGGAAATGATGGCGAGGACCAGTGCGATAACGATCAGGACATTGGAGGTGGATAGTTTCATCCCAGGGAATCGTTGGATGAAGAATCTTGGACTTGTCGCGATGTTTGTCTCAATCAATTGCCATTTTGCGCTTGTGGCGGCTCAGCAATGCAACAGCGAGACCGAGCGTTAGCAGCAGGGCGCGGGAAGGTTCAGGAACGGCGATGCTGATGGACCCGTTGACTCCGAAGTTGCTGATGTCCCAGAGCAGGCCGCCGGTGAGCGTGGGGAGGTCAAAGTCGCCTTCGCTGCCACCATCAACGCCGGTGCGAAAGTTGCTGCCGATGTCGAAGTTGGCGAGGTCGATGACACTCCAGTCCAACAGCAGCGTCCAAGTGTCACCAGCAGAGGGAAGGTAACCTCCGAAGAAACTGTCGTCCGGTTCGGCTGCGCTGAGTTGTCCGTCGAGACTGATGGTGTCGCCGGTGCTGGTGCCGTTGATGCGGTCGTAGGTGCTGCCGGGGCTGCCAAGTTGGAAGAACGCGGTGGCGGTGGTGGAAAAGGTAAGGCTGCCTTCGAAGTTGAGAATACCCATGGCGTTGCCATTGTCGTCTCCGGGACGGAGGGCTCCGCTAATGGTGTGGGTGACGGCGGGGCCGGTGACGGTGCCGGTGCCGGCGAGCGTGCCGGTAGAGGTGACGGCGGTCGCAGCCGAGCCGGTGGTGCCGATGCCCGCGAGGCCGACTTGGAGCACACCGTTGGTGACGGTGGTGGGACCGCCATAGGTGTTGGCGGAGCTTCTTAATACCAGGGTGCCGAGACCTTGTTTGTTGACGCCGCCTGCGTTGGTGATGGCACCGGCGATGGTGAGGTCGGCGGCGATTGAGGCGTTGTCTTGGACGTTGATGTCGCGGTCAACGGTGCCGAGGTCGACATCTCCGTTGATGGTGCCGCCGGCACCTGCCGCGGCGCTTTCGTAAAGGATGCCGCCAAGGCCGGCGGTGGCTTGGGTGAGGTTGACATCGAAATCGACAGTGACATCGCGCATGATCAGAGCATCATCAAGGGCGGCGAAGACGGTGGCGCTGGTGACTCCGCGTCCGTCGAGGGTGGCGGAGGCGGTGTCGATGATGTTGCCCTGGCGGAAGATAAGCTGGCTGGCGTTGATGGTGCCTTCAGTGGCGTCGCCGAAGTCGTCATTGCGCAGGTCGAGCACGGCGGTGGCACCGTCGACGGTGATGATGGCAGCGCTGCGATCGCTGTCGGGTTTGGGGATGTTGCCGCCGATGATGGATTCGCCGCCAGTGAGGTTGAAAATGCCCCTTGAGGTGCCAAAGGTGCCGGAGTTGGTGTGGAGGCCCATGGCGAGATCGCTGAAGAGGGTGAAGCTGCCGCCGCCCATGCTGAAGGTGCCGAAGCCGCTGGCTTTGGCGCTGGAACCGGATGCACCGTCGAGACTCCCGAGAGTGACGGTGTTGGCCTCGACGAGGTTTGCGGTGTTGCTGCTAAGGGTAAGGGTTCCGAGGCCACCGCCATTACCACCGCCGCTTTTGAAGCCGACGATCAGTTCGTCGAAACTGCCGGTGAGGGTGCCATTGGAGAGGTTGACGGTGCCGGTGGCGGTCGTGGCGGTGTTGCCAGCCTGATGGCCGATGCGCAGGTCCAGGGTGCGTTGCCCGGCTCCGTTGAGGCTGAGGGTGCCGCCGTTGGCCATGTCGACGACCGAGGTGGATTTGAGGCTGCCGACGGTGAACAGTTGGGTGATGACGTCGTTTTGGCCGCTGCCGAAGCTCATGGAGCTGGTGATGCCCTCCTGACCGCCGCCGCCGTTGCTGCCGATCATGATGGAGGTGGTGGCGGTGATCTTGTTGTTGGTGGCGAGTTTCAGGGTGCCCTGGCCGGTTCGGTCGGTGGAGCCAATGCCGAGGCGGATGGTATTGACGTTGGCGGTGAAGTTGTCCAGGGCGGTGAGGTCGAGAGTGCCGGCGGTGGTGACGGCGTTGGAGGAACTGACGCCCAGATCGAGGACTTCGCTGGCACCCTGACCGACAGTGAGGCTGCCGCCGCTGCCGGAGTAGGTGAAGTTGGTGACGCCGTCCATGCCGACCTGCAGGCTGTGGCCGATGGTGTTGGTGGGACCGGTGACGGTGATGTTGCCGGCGTCGACACGCAGGCTGCCGCCGATGTCGAGGTCGGTGAGGTTGGCGTTGATTTCGCCGACATCGGCACCGCTGGTGGTGACGGCGTTGCTTTTGAAGTGGAGGTTGCCTTCGGAGCTGCCGAGACTGGTGATGGCTCCGTTGTAGGTGAGTGTTTTGCCGTTGCCGGTGGTGCCGGAGGCGATGCTGATGATGTTGTTGCCGGCTCCGATGGTGATGCCGCGGTTGGCGTTGAGGGTGAAATTTTGGGTGATGTTGAGGGTGGAGTTGTTGGAGAGGGTGAGGTGACCGGTGGAGGGGGCGGCGGGGGCGGTGCCGAGGTTGGCGTCGGCATCAATGCGCAGGGTGCCGCCGCTGAGGGTGGTTTTGCCGGAGTAGGTGTTGGTGACTCCCTGGAGGTCGAGCACGCCGTTGCCGGTTTTGGTGAGGGCAACGCTGCCGGTGCCGTTGTCCTGGATGACGGCGTCGACGGTAAGGATGCTGGATTCGATGACCACGGCGGTGGTGCCGTCATTGCTGAGGGCGATGGGCGGGCCGCCCGGGGAGGTGGCGACCTGGAAGGTGGTGCCGGTGGAGTTGACGGCGTAGTAGGTGACTCCGGCGGTGAGGCCGCCGGGCGCGGTGGTGAAGGCGACCGGGCTGCCGTTGGTCATGCCGGTGTAGTTGATGAGGTCGGTGGCGTTGACCCAACTGACGGCTGAGGTGGTGGTGGGGAGGGTGTGAAAGATGAGTTCGCCCGGGGCGTTGTCGCCGGTGCCTGCGGTGAGGGTGCCGTTGATGAACGAGGCGTTGAAGTCGCCGGAGGTGATGATCCCGCCCGTTTCCACTCGCAGGGTGTGGCCGCCGAGGTCGAGGGTGGTGGCGGAGGCCTGCTGGACATTGAGGGAGTTGATTTGGGTGGCGCCGGTCAGGGCGGCGGGGCTGGCGGTGATTTTGACGTTCTGGGCGGTGTTGGTGCCCGATGTGAGGGTGTTGGTGTATTCTCCGGCGGTGAGGGCGGTGACGGAGATGATGCCGCTGCTGACGTATTTGGCGAATTCACGGGTGTTCGCGGAGGAGTCGATGGTGGCCCAGCCGCCAAGGATGCCGTCGTCGAGGGTGGGGGCGGCGGTGAAAACGAGGCGGCTTTGGGCGGTGGTGCCGAGGTCGTAGATGGCGACGTTGTTGGTCTGGCTGGTGAAGTTGACGGTGGCTCCGGCGGAGCGGGCGAGGGCGTTGGTGAAGGTAAGAACGGAGGTGCGGTTGCCGGAGAGGTCGGCTTTGTCGACGGTGACGGTGTTGGCACCGGAGGCGAGGTTGAGGCTGCCGACGGTTTCGGAGTAGCTGGCGGCTCCGGCGCTGTGGCTGAAATCGAAGGTGCCGGCGTTGAGCGCAACGGTGGCGGTGTTGCTGATGCGGTTGGTGAGGTTGTTGCTGCTGGTGCTGGCGAGCTGAAGGATGCCTCCATTGACGTTGACGGCCTGGCTGGCGATGGCACCGACTCCGTTGCCGGAGAGGATGAGCCGTGCGCCGCGGATTTCGGTGCTGCCGGTGTAGGAGTTACTGGCGCCGAGCGTGAGATCGAAGCTGGCGGTGCCACCGAGGCCGACGACAAGGCCGAGGGTGCCGGTGCTGCCATTGGACATGATGGTGGAAACGGCGGAACTGGCGGTTTGGTAGGTGGTGAGGGTGGCGGCGGTGGCGGAGCCGTTTTGGAAGGTGCCTGCGCCGGAGGCACTGGCGAGATTGCGCACGGTGGCGTTGTTGCCGTTGAGCTGGACGATGGAGCCGGCGCGGGCGGTGACGGTGAGGAGGGAGTTGTCGTTGAGGGCGCTGCTGCTGGCGAGTCGCAGGGTTCCGCCGTTGACGGTGAGGGTGCCGATGAAGGTGTTGTCGCCTCCCAGTTCGGTGATGTTGGTGGCGGTGCCCTGGGTGCCAACAACGAGGCCGTTGGTTCCGCCGATGCGGGCATGGATGGTGCTGGTGGTGGCGGTGTTTTGGGTGGTTTGGATAATGCCCTGGCTGGTGCCGAAATTGAGGAAACCGGGTCCGTTGATGGTGGCGGCCCCGGTGAAAAGCACGGCACCGCTGTTGACCAGGAGGTGTTGACCGGCATCGATGGTGGTGGTGCCGCCGGTGAGGCGCAGGCTGTTGATGGACTGGTTTTCAATGATCGATTCGGCGCCTGCAGTGCTGACGTTGCGTAAGGGGGTGTTGCTGCCGGAGATGGTGGAGGCGTATTCGGCAGCGGTGAGAAGGCGGTAGCCGCTGGTGTTGTCGTAGGTGAGGAAGTCGGTTCCTGCGCTGGTGGCGGAGTCACCGCCTACGCCCCAGGCGAGGATGCTTTTTTGGGTGGTGCCGTCGGCACCGTTGGCACCGGAAAGGGTGGCTGGGGCGAGGAGCCTCGTGGAGCCCGGGCCGGCGCCGCCGAGGTTGTCGCCTCGAATCAGCATGGTGCCGTTGTTGGCGCGGGTGAGTGCGCTGGCGGTGATCTGGACTTCGTTGCCGGTGCCGGGAACGAGGGTGATTTGGTTCCGACCGGCGCTGATGGCGAGGGTGCCGATGGTTTCGACGTTGCTGGCGGAGCCCGATGCGGGGCCGATGTAGGTGAATCCGCCCCCGGTGCTGCTGTTGAGGGTGACGGTGGCGGTGTCGGAGAGGCGGTTGAGCGGAGTGGCGATGACGTCGCCGACGGCTCCGACGGTGAGGGATTCGTTGCCGCCGTTGCCGTCACCGACGTTGATGGTGTTGGTGGCCAGGGAGGCGTTGGCACCAGCGATGAGGAGAGAAGGACTTCCCGCAGTGCCGTTGTTGATGGAAAGGGTGCCGGTGAAGGTGTTGGCACCGGTGAAGGTTTGGGTGTTGGTGCCGGTTTTCGTGACGGCAATGGTCCCTGCGCCGTTTTCAATGATGCCGGTGAAGGTGTTGGCCTGGCTGCCGTTGAGGGTCATGGTGGCGCTGCCTGCGGTGGTTTTGGTGACCAGTCCGCCACCGGAGATGGAACCAATGGTATCAGAAGCGAAGATTTCATAGGTGCCGTCTATGGTGAGCGCAAGGGCGTCGGCGATCGAGGCGGTGGTGGAGCGAAGGGTGGCTCCCGAGGCAACGCTGATGCTGGAGGCGATGGTCCCGGCGACGGTGTGGTTAAGCTGCAGCACACCGCTGTTGACCTGGATGGTGCCGGTTTTGGTCGAAGCGACGGTGAAAAGAAGGGTGCCTGCGCCATCTTTGATGAGGTTTCCTGCGCCACTCATGATACCACTGATGGTGGTGTTGCCGGTGCCGTCGATGGTGAGGGCATTGGCGGCGGCGATGGTGCCGCTGACGGTGAACAGGCTGGCGCTGTTGTTGGTCCACGATTGCACGGCACCGATGGTGGTGGGGGCGCTGATGGTATGGGCCGCCGCTCCGCTGTTGATGAGGATGCCACCGCTGCCCAAGGTCAGGCTGCCACCGGTGCCTGCTGCGATGGTGAGGGGCGTGGTGGAGTTGGAGTCGAAGGTGATCTGGTTGACTTGCAGGGCGGCATCGAGGGTGGCGATCTGGTTGGCAATGGCGATGCTGGCGTTGAAGACCACCTGGTCGTCAGTGAGGGAGGTTGCACCGTTGGTGCCAGGTATTGCGGCGGGATCGGCGGTTGCGTTGTTGGTGTCAGTAGTCCAGTTGGTCAGGTTGTTCCAACTGCTGCTGGTCTGGCCATCCCAGTAGTGCGTTGCTGCGGTTGACGGGCCGTTCCAAGCGGCAAGCGACAGAACAAAAATGAACAGGGCGGAGGGTTTCATTGAGAGCAGAGGAATAATCTAAATTCGACAATAATTCAGATGGTGTATGCGAAGCAAGATCTTTGCATTGGTCTCGATTGACAAAACCAAGCATTGTCTTCACAATGAACGAATATGTTGCGCGCCACTGTCTTTGCCGGAATTTTTGTCTTGGCGATGTTGTTCCTGACGACGACGCAGGCGCACGGGCAGGTGCTGGTTTACCGGATGGAATCGACCAAGACGAAGGGCATCAACTATTTCACATTTGAAAGTGGTTATGTGGTGGCGCCGCTGTTGGGAGGGGAAAGTTCGTTCCTGCTGAGTTCGATCGATGGCGGCCGTGCTTATATTGAGTCGGCGGCGGGAGGACGTTTGTTTACGGCGGTAAACGAAGGGGATCGGCGGGCGGTGATTTCGGCAACCACTGGTGAGGGTTCGGCGCAGGGCGCTTTGGTGGCGATGGGCGAGATCAACCATTCCGTGCGGGTGTCAGGAGCGGCGTTTAATTTGACGGCAAAAGTGGCCAAGACTTTGACGGGAACTTCAGTGACGGCGGATGACGAAAGCGAATTGACGGTGGATGAGGTGAACCAGGAGAGCATTGGCGTGGCAGGAATTTCGGCGGTGAAATTTACGTTGGATGAGCGGGAGACGGAGCGGGCGAACAAGAACGGCAATTCCGTGGAACAGGCGGTGGAGGTTTTGAAGCTTGAACTGGAACGTCAGGGATATGTGAATTTGAATGAAGGGGATGATGACGACGATGAGGATGAGGAAGAGCAGATCGAGGTTTCTGAATTGAACTTCCGCGGAACCGAGATCACCACGGACGATGTGCTGGCTCCGGTGGGTGGAATGCGGCGCTAATGTCACGGGTGGACACGGAGGCAACTTTACCAACGCATGAGTCTGTTGCTCCAGTCGATTGTCCATGCGGGCGCGGATGATGCTGAGGCGGTGGCGACAGTGTTGAGGGATGCGACGTTGAGTGGTGAGTCGGCGATGGATGCGATTGCGGGTCGGCTGACCGTGGATGAAGCGGCTTTGCAGTGGGAGCTCGCGCAAAAGTTGGGATGTCAGTGGACACCTTCACCGCTTCCAGATTCGAGTCAGGGGGGCGAGTTGAAACGGGTTTTTCCGGCGCGGTTGGCGCTGCGCCATCGGGTGTTGCCGTTGAGATTGGAGCGCGTGGATGCGGATGCGGGTGGGACCGAAAATTTGCCAGCTCTGGTGCCGATGGGGAGCGGGGTCGGAGAGCAGGTTTTGGTGGTGGCGTGTTATGATCCGTTTGATCTGATGGCCCGGCAGGCGGTGGCGAGGGTGGTGCCGATGACGACGGTGTGGACGCTGGCTCCTCGCGATGAGGTGTTGAGGGGGATCCAGGCATTTTATGGGGTGGGGGCGGACACGTTTGATGATTTGTTGAGGAATCGGGATCTGGACGAGGACGATCTGCATCTGCGCGATGAGGCGAATGTGATCGACGCGGCGGATGATGCGGAGGCTTCGGTGGTGAAGTTCGTCAACCAGATCATCCGTGAGGCGTTGTCGCAGCGGGCAACGGACATTCATGTGGAGCCGTTGCGGGACAACCTGCGCATCCGGTATCGGGTGGATGGCGAGTTGCATGAGGCGTCGGTGCCGGAAAACATCAAGACCTTGCAGGCGTCGTTGCTGGCGAGGATCAAGGTGATGGCGAAGCTGGACATTGCGGAGAAGCGGCTGCCGCAGGATGGTCGCATCAACTTGAAGCTGGATGGTCATAGCATTGATGTCAGGGTGGCGTGCATCCCGAGTGTGGAGGGGGAGAGCATCAGTTTGCGTTTGCTGGGACAGGAGCGGTTCACTTTGGACAAGCTGGGGCTGACGCCGGAGTATCGGGCGAAGGTGGACACGCTTTTGGCGAAGCCGAACGGAATTGTGCTGGTGACGGGTCCGACGGGAAGCGGCAAGAGCACGACGCTTTACACGTTTCTTTCGCAGTTAAACAAGGTGAACCGGCGCATCGTGACGATTGAGGATCCGGTCGAGCACAAGCTGGACGGGGTGGTGCAGATTGCGGTGAAGCCGGAGATCAATCTGACCTTTGCGAGTGGCTTGCGGAGCATTTTGCGGGGTGATCCGAATGTGGTGATGGTGGGGGAGATTCGAGATTTGGAGACAGCGGAGATTGCGGTTCGGGCGTCGTTGACGGGGCATTTGGTGTTTTCGACGCTGCACACGAATGATGCGATCGGTGGCATCACGCGTTTGGTGGAGATGGGGGTGGAGCCATTTTTGGTGAGTTCATCGGTGCGGGCATTTTTGGCGCAACGGCTGGTGCGGAGTCTTTGTCCACATTGCAAAGAACCGGCGCATTACAGCAGGGAGCAACTGACGGCATGCAATTTCAGCGAAGGGATTGGGAGCACGCTTTTTGGGGCGTCGGTGGGCGGGTGTCAGGCTTGTCGCAGCACGGGATATTATGGCCGGCTGGCGATTTATGAGATTGTGATGGTGACGACGCCGATGCAGGATTTGATTTCGCGCAAGGCAAGTTCGAATGAGATGATGCGGCAGGCGCGTCGGGATGGATATGTGTCGATGCGTGAATATGGCTGGCGCAAGGTGCTGGACGGGATTACCACGGTGGAAGAGGTGATGAGGGTGACGAGCGAGGATTTTTTTGAATGATTGAGAACTGTCGGTAGGATTGGGGAGTTGAAGCCATGCCGGAATTTTATTACGAAGCCATTTCTGCATCGGGTCAGCGCAGCACCGGGACTCTGGAGGCGACGAATCGTGGGGAGGCGGTGCGCAAGTTGTCGAGACGAGGGTTGCAGCCATTCACGTTGAATGCATCGACGGGTGGGGGCGGTGAGACTGCCGTTGTATCGGCACCGGCGGCGTCGACGGGGAAATCGGTTGAGGTGAAGGCGAATGGGAAGGCGGAGAGCAAGACGGTGGGCTTGCCGACGGGATTGAAGTTAAAGCGGGCGCAGGTGATTCAGTTCACGGAGGAATTGTGTGATCTTTTGCATGCGGGATTGCAACTGGAGCAGGCGTTGCATGCGATGGAAAATCGCAGTTCGGAGTTGTCGAGGGACTTGGCGGTGGGGTTGCGGGCGCGGGTTAGGGATGGGGTGCCGTTTTCATTGGCGCTGGCGCAGGTGAGTCCGTCGTTTGGGGAGTTGTATTGCAATCTGGTCTCGGCGGGTGAAGCGAGCGGGGCGCTGGAATCGATTTTGCAGCGTCAGGTGCGCTATCTTAACCAGATGGAGGCGTTGCGGGCGAAGGTGATCAGTGCGTTGATTTATCCGGCGTTCATTGTGATGTCAGGGGTGGCGCTGGCGATTGTGTTCATCACTTATTTGCTGCCGAAGCTGGCGTTGTTGATCAAGAACACGCAGGGGGAGTTGCCGGCGATTGCGCAGTGGTTGCTGGGGTTCAGTGCGTTTTTAAAATCGTGGTGGTGGCTGCTGGTGATGCTGATGATTGGGGCGGCGGTGACGTGTCATGTGTTGTTTCAGGATCGGCGTCGGCTGGGGTGGTGGCATCGGGTGCAGTTGAATCTTCCGGTGTATGGTCCCGTGTTGCGCAGCCGGTTTGAGGTGCAGTTTTTGGAGACGCTGGGAAATTTGCTGGTGAACGGGTTGCCGTTGAACCGGGCCTTGGAGCTGGTGCGGCGGGCGACAATCAACTCGTATTTGCGGGAGCGGTTGGGACTGGTGGAGACGGCGGTTGGGGATGGTGGATCGTTGAGTCGCGCGATGGAGAAGGCGGATGTGGCACGACCCTTGGTGGTGGACATGGTGCGGGTGGGGGAGCAGACGGGCGAGATGGCGGAGGCGTTGCAGAAAGCGGCGACGCGGTTTGATGCGCAGTTGAGCAAATTGATTGATCGCGCGACGGCATTGATTCAACCGGTGATTGTGCTGGTGATGGCCGTGGCGGTGGGGTTGATGGCGTGGATGATGGTGAACGTGGTTTACGGGACGTTGGAGAACATTCGGAGCAGGTGAGATTGAAAGGATAAAGGCTAAAGGGAACAAGCAGCTGATGTGGGAGGTGGGAGGATGCACCACTTTTGGCGTTGAAAGTTCTTTTTTGTTCGATTGATGATGTCTGCTTGCAACGTGGGGGGCGGGCATTCTAGTATGAGGGCATGATTGTTGCTGTTCCCGTTTCCGCAAAGACTGCCTTAAAACGTGGCTTCACTCTGATGGAGATGATGCTGGTGCTTTTTATCATCGCGCTGATCGTGGGGGGCGGGGTGATGCTGATGCAGAACGTGGGGACGGATGCGGAGATTTCCAAGGCTCAGTCGGACATCCGGATGTGGGAGACCAACATGATCCGCTACAAAACCAAGGCGCTGATAATTCCGACACAGCAGCAGGGTTTGGAGGCGATGGTGACGCGGCCGACGGTGGATCCTAAACCGAAAAACTGGCTGCCAATGGCGAAGCCAGAGGCGCTGACAGATCCCTGGGGTCGGAAGTATCAGTATCGCAATCCTGGCAAACGCAATCCTTCGAGTTATGACATTTTTTCGGCGGGTCCGGATGGATTGGAAGATACGGAGGATGATGTGGGGAACTGGTGAGTGGAATGCGGAATGCGGAATTGATGTGTTTTGATGTTTGATGAACGCCTGCCAGTCATTCCCACATCGGCATTCCATCTTTCGCATTTCGAAGCGGGGTTTTACCCTGATGGAAATGACGCTGGTGATGCTGGTGATGGCATTGATCATTGGCATGGCGGCTTATAGTTTCGGTGGCGTGTCGGGTGAGGAGGTGTTGCGGCGTCCGGCTTCGGAGTTTCAAAAAATGGTGTTGGAATCGGTGCGAAGAGCTTCGCTTTACGAGAGGCCGCAGGTGATTGTTTTTGATAGACAGGGGTTCCTGTTTCGCTATCGCGGAGATCAGGATGCGGGCAGTTCGGATGGGGATGAGCAGGTCTGGCAGCGTCGGGTGGAGGTGCCGTTGGAGATGGTGGTGAAGCTGCGTCGCTGGGGGCAAAATCAGTTTGCTGCGGCACCGGGACAGCGGTTGGTGATTGCTCCTGGAGGATTGTGCGAGCCGTTGACGGTGCGTTTTGAGCATCTTGGATCGTGGCTGGAGTTGACGCTGGACCCATTGAGCGGCGGGGTGGCAGAGGAGGCCATGTTTGTGGCGGAGGACGGGACGTGATGAGGGCGAAGGAACGAGGGTTGAGGGATGGAAGCGGGTTCACCTTGCTGGAGGTGTTGCTGGCGTTGATGGTGTTTTCGATCGCAGTGGTGGCACTGGTGGAGGCAATCAATTTGAGTGGCTTGGCTTCGAGTGAGTCGCGATTGGAAGGTCGGGTGCAGGCGCGATTGGAAACGTTGTTGCTGGAGGCGACGCGGTTGTCGCAACTGGGTGGCACTGAGTTTCCGCCGGAGTTGGTGGACACGAAGGTGACGGAAGACGGGGTGGCATATCACATCCAAACGGTGGAGCTGGAGCTCGACAACATGGATGGTGAGCGGTTGACGGGGCTCTATGCGGCGCGGGTGACGGCGACTTGGCGGGAGTCGATGCAGACGCAAACGGCGGAGGCGGAGACGTGGTTTTGGCCGCCCTTATTTGCGGCGGAAAGGTGATTGCAAAATGAAGCTGCAACCTCACGTTCCACACCGGTGCCGCAAGCGCGCCTTCACCCTGCTGGAGATGGTGATGGTGATGTTTGTGCTGACGCTGTTGCTCGGGTCGATTTTCGCGATTGTTCGTGGGACGGTGCAATTGACGGATGAGCTGGCGGTGGTGCAGACTCGTGAGTCAAGGATGCATGGGTTGTCGCGTTTATGTGAGCGGATGTTTCGTCATCTTCCGGCGCAGGCGATGGTGAGATTGAGGAACAAGCAGATCGGCAGCCGGTATCTTTATCAACTGGCATTGGTGAATGTGCCGTCGCCGATGTCGGCAAGCGGGGAGGGGGCGGAGGTGAGTGTATTGGAAACCGACGAAGCGCCTGACGGATACTTGCGGCTGTTTTTAAGATCGCTGAATACGGAGCACGCGATGGCGTGGGAGCGTGGTGAGGGTGAGGCTGGGACGAGGTTGTTGTTGCTGGATCAGGTGGCGATGCTGGAGTGGCGATTTTTTAATCCGCGTAGTGGAGAATGGGAACCATTGTGGAATGAGGCGATGGCGTTGCCGCTGGAGGAACGCCGGGTGACCAATGCGCGGGAGGCGGTGATGACTCCGGAGGATTCGGCGGTGATGGCGGGTCAAACGGCAACGTCTGCAATGGGTGCGATGGAACGCGGTCAGCGTCCGCAGTTGATTGAATTGCGGGTGGCGGTGGGAGCTGAGGAACCGCAGCGGATGTTGTTCTGGGCACCGAATTTGAAGGCGCAGTAGAATCGCCCCCTTCGGTTATTTGATCTCACGGAGTTTGCCGCCGGAGCGCTGGGAGAGGCGGCGCCAGGTGGACTGGTCTTCGGGTTTCATTTCAAAACCGATGAAGTGGATGAGGACGGGTTTTTCGACGGTGTCCTGGAGGCGTTTGAGCTGGTCTTCAAATTCGTCGGCGGTGACGGTATGATTGCGGCTCGCCGGGGTGGTCTGTTGGAAGCTGCCGTCAGAGATGATGAAAATGGTGTCGGGCTTGAGGGTGAAGGCGAAATCGAGGACGAGGGGGAGTCCGTTCACGGGCGCGGTTTTGACGCCTTTGCCACTCGCGGCCATCATGCCGGTGTCGCTCCATTCGGTTTCAATCCACTGGCGGGCGAGGTCCTTGTTGGGGGGGCTCGCGACGAGGAGTTCCTCGGTGAAGGGTTTGTAGTTGCGCACGAACTGCACGATGGAGAAGCGGGCGTTGATGGGGAGTTTGTCGATAAGATTGATGGTCTCCTCCTTGATGCGGGCGAGGGGGATTCCGGCTTTGGTGGCTTTGTTGACGACGGAAGTGGAAACGTCGAAGATCAGAAGAATCCGGCTGCCTTCGGTTTTGAGTCCGAAGAAGCTGAGTCCGGTGCCACCGATGCCCCCGGAGCCGAGGGCACCACTGCCGGCTCCAGAGCCGAGTCCGGCGCTGCCGACGAGGCTGCTGATTTGATCGGAAACGATTTCGCTGGGATCGAGCGGCAGGAGCTGGTCCATGTCGATCTTGGGCATTTCCGGCAGAGCGAAGTTGGTGGGGCGGGTGCTGACGAGCCGGTCGTTGAAGGAGGGTTTGGGGGCGATGGCCTCGTTTTTGGCCATCGTCATTTTGTGATCGCGGGTTTGCACGGGAACACGAATTTCGCGGGGGATTTCAAAGGTGGCTTTGGGTTCGGCGAAGAACTTGGCAACGATGACCACGCCGGCGACGAACAGTCCGGCGAGGTGAACGACGATGGCACCAACGATGACGGAGCCGATGATGCCGCGCCGACGCTTTTTCTCGCGGGCGGATTCGTCAAGGGCGGTGATGCTGGCGGCGGGCATGGTTGGTTATTCAGGCTGGATGGAGTCGGCAAAGGTGACACCGGTGATGTTGGCCTTGGCGCAGGCGTTGAGCACGTCGACGACGCGCTGGTGCGGAACAACGTCGTCGGGGGCGAGAGTGACGAGGGCGCTGGCTTTGGCGGCGTCGGCAGATTTTTTGAAGCGGTCGAGATGGGCGACGAGCTGGGGAAGTTGCAGATCTTCGGGTGCGCCCATGGGTTGTTCATTGAGGACGACGGTGCCGTTGGGCTGGATTTCAATGCGTTGTTCGTCGGGGATCTCGACGGCTTCGTCCTGGGGGACGGCTCCGGGGAGGCCGAGGTTGATGTCGCTTTCCTGTTTGATGGGGCGGGCGCTGACCATGAAGAAAACGAGCAGGAGAAACACCATGTCGATCATGGGGCCCATTTGCATTTCTACAGGGGGATCTTTGCGTCGTCGGCGGCGGATCATGGGAGGGAAGTCGGAAGTGGGAAGTCGGAAGTGGGAAGTGGAGTTGGCTTAAGGGCGGCTGTAGCTGCCGAAGATGACGTTGGTGGCACCGGCTTCGGTGGCCATTTTCATGAAGTCGCGAATGGTTTTGGAGGGGGTGAGTTTATCGGCGCGAAGGTAGATGCGAAGTGGGGGGGCGTTGATGAAGCGCTGTTTGAGGTAGGCGTTGAGCTGGTCGCGGGTGACCTGGTCGTTGGCAATGTAGAAATTGCCTTCGGCGTCGAGGTTGATGATGTCGCGGTTGCTGAGGTCGTCGGGAGTGATGGCGGCGGAGGCAGCGGGAAGGGCGACGTCGAGTTTGACTTTTTCTTTGCTGATCTGGGTGGTGAGCATGAAAAAGATGAGCAGCAAAAAGGTCATGTCGATCATGGGGGTGATCTGGAAGCTGACGGGATCGTCCTGACGATGTTTGCGGCGAATCATGCGACTGATGATTGATGATTGATGATTTATGATTTATGATTTATGATTTATGATTTATGATTGTAGGGCGGGCTCGGTGGTTTCCGCTGGTGCGGGCGGGGTGGTTTCGGCGCGGGCGTCGTCTTCGGCGAGGGTGACGTCACCGGAGAAGATGTCGATGATGAAGGTGGCGTTTTTTTGGATGTCGGACATGGCGATGGTGAGCCGGCCTTTGAAAAAGAAATAGAGGAACATGGCGGGGATGCCAACGATGAGACCGGCGGCGGTGGTGGTCATGGCTTCACCAATGCCACCGGCGAGGTCGGAGGGTTCGGATTTGCCGGCGGAGAGCATGTCGAAGGAGGCAATCATGCCGGTGACGGTGCCAAGCAGGCCGAGCATGGGGGCGATGGTGGCGAAGACGTTCAGGTAGTTCACCCAGGTCATCTGTTTGGTTTCTTCGCGGTCAAGAGCGTCGGCGGCGGCTTGTTCCATGCTGGATTTGTTGGCGAGGTCGCGCTCGAAATTGATTTTGAGTAGGGAGGGGGAGATGATGTTGGAATAGGTGGAAGGGGCGCTTTCGCAGAGCTGGTAGGCAGAGTTGACATCTTTGTGACGGGCGAACTGGATCATGCTGGCGTGGGTGGTTTTGGGCATCATCTTTTTGGGGTTGATGGCGATGAAACAGTAAATGCCGGCGGCGATGGTGCCGATGGAGCACAACAGAATGATGTGCATGAGGGAGCCGCCAGTGTTGTAGAGGTCGAGAAGGCTTTTTTGCGCGACAACTTCCGGCTCGGGTGCGGTGGGTTCCTGGGCAACGAGGGCGGGGAGCAGGGTGAAGAGGACGAGCAGGATGGTGATGAGGGAGCGGGGCATGGTGGTTGAGGAGGGAGTAAAGGTGAGAGTCGAGGGCTGATGGTTGAGAGTCTGGGAATCAGGGTTTGGTCGGTGGGGGGCGTTCGTAGCGTTTGCGTCGGGTGATTTCGGGTTCGGTGCTGTCGTCCGGGGTGTCTTCGACAGGAGCCGGGGCAATTTCTTCTTCGACGTCGGTGGGTGGGGTGAGGGGAAGCTGGTGTTTGGTGAGAAAGGCGGTGGCTTGAGGAGTTTGGGAGGCGTTGGGGTAAAGTTGCAGGAGGTCGCGGGCGAGGGCGGCGGCGGAGGGGAGGTCCTGGTGATCGATGAAAAATTGCATGGCGAGGGCGATGCCTTCGGAGGCAGGGGATTCGAGGGTTCCGTAAAAGAGGGAGGGGGTGAGGCAGTGGTCGATGAGGGTGTGGAACAGGTCGTTGCGGGTCGGGCGGATGAGGTCGTCGTCCTGCCAGCGGGGATTGTCGGTTTCGAGCTGGGTGAGTTCTTTGTGGGCAAGCTTGGCGAGAATGAGATGGGTGCTGGCGGCCTGGGCGGGATCGAGATCGGGCGTGGCGAGGAAGGCTTTGGCGGCGGCGCGGGTTTCTTCGGGTCGATTGCGAATGGCGAGGGCCTGGAGGTGGAGGATTTTGGCCTGCTGGCGGCGGGCGGGGTTCCAGTCGCTGGTAATGATGGTGTCAATGATGGGGAGGGCCTGGCCCTGTGCGGCAGGGTCGGGGTTTTGCAGGAGGGCCTGGATGTAGAGGAGGCCGAGGTCGCCGACGGGATGGTTCGGGTGTTTGATAAGGGGGAAAAATTTTTGCCATTGGGTAGCGAACTTGGGGGTGTCGACGACAGGCTTGGTGGATTTGAGAAGGGATTGAAATTCGGAATCCATGGCGAAGTCGACATGGCTGACTTCAGTCCAGGGGACGTCGCGTTTGAGGAGGCCAGCACCGGTGGGGGCGCGGTATTCGATGCTGATCGTAGCGTCGGTGATGTCGAGAACGCGGCAGGAAACGCGGGCACCGTTCTTTAGATTGAGGATGTCGGTGGGAGGCGGGGATGGTTGCTGGGCGTTGACGTGAGACAAGAAACTGAGGGCGAGCAAGAGCCACAGCAAAAATGCGGAATGCGGATTTCGGAATGGAGAATGCGGAAACACGTTAGCGATTTACTTTTCGAGTTTGGTTTCCTGAACGGGGGCGTTGTTCTGGAAGCGCCATTGAGGGTTGCGCTGGTTGAGAAGTTGGATGGCGTCTTGCTGTTGGGATTGGGCGACGAGGTCGGGGCGCTGCGCGAGTTCGAGGTAAACTTCGAGGGCCTTGTCGGGCTGGTTGAGCCGGTCGAGAGCTTGGGCGCGCTGCCAGTAGGCGGAGGCGACTTCGGGAAGATATCGTCCGTAGGAAAGATAGACGCGCTCGAAATAGGCGGTGGCTTTGAGGTCGTTTTTGCTTTGGACGAGAAGTTCGCCGAGGTTGAGAAGGGTTTGGGCTTTGATCTGCCTTGGGGCGGTGGGCATTTCGAGGACTTTTTCGTATTCGGCCTGTGCCTCGGCATAGCGATTTTTGTCGCGATGGAGCTGGGCTTTGATTTGGTAGACTTGCGCTAGGAGGCTGGATCCGAGGGTTTCTTTTTCGAAGCGCTGAAAGTGTTTGAGGGCCTCGTCGGGTTGTTTTTGGGTGAGGGCGATCATGCCGAGGCCGAAGTAAGCACGGTCTTTTTCAAGGGCGCGCGGATGCCACTTGCGGAGGTCGGTGTAAAGCTCGCGGGCGGGGTCGAGCTGGTTGGCTTGACGGAGGGCGTCGGCGATGTCGGCGCTGATGAGGGGGGCGTGAATTTTGGGGTCGAGCGTGGGCCGGAGGGAGATAAGGAGTTTTTGGGCGGCGTCGGGGTCGGTTTTCTGGACGAGATTGGCTTTGGCCCAGGTGGCTCGAAGGGTGAGAGTGGGGTTGGAGTCGGTGGAATTGGCGATCAGGGCCTCGAGTTCTTTGGAGAGTTGCTCGCGGCCGTCTTCGCCTGGATAGAGTTTGGTGAGGGCGGTGAGGATGGATTCAATACCGGTGATTTCGGGATTGGGCCCGTATTGGTCGATGGTTTTCCAGTAGGTCTGGCGGGCAAGGTCGCGGTCGCCGGAGGTGTCGTGGGTCCAGCCGATCCAGTAAACGGCTTCACCGATGCGCTGGCTTTTGGGATGGTCGGCGATGAAGGTTTGAAAGTGGTCGCGCAGAGTATCGAAGCGCTCAGCAAGCTTGTAGATGTTGCCGACACGAAATTGGGCGTCTTCGAAGAATTTGGGGTTGGCGTCGCGGTCGATGGTGAGGTAGGCGGCGATGGCTTCGTCGATTTTGCCTTCGGAGCCGAGGGCGTCGCCGAGCAGGAGTTTGGCCTCCTCGGCAAACTGGGTGCCGCGATGTTCGTCGATGAACTGGCGGAGTTCGGTGATGGCGAGGGGGTAGTCGGCCAGGGCAAAGGTGGCGTGGGCGATGCGGAATTTGGCGTCGGGCCGGTAGCGTGGATGGTCGGTGTAGCGGGCGAGGTGCTCCTGCATGTGTTGACGAGCCTTTTCGTGCTGTTTGTCGAAGGAGAGGGCCATGCCGGTCCAGTAGTGGGTGTCTTCGATGATGTCGCTGTCGGGGTAGCGTCGGGCGGTTTCGTTGAAGGCGTCGATGGCTTCGAGATTGAGGTCCTGTTCGAGGAGGGTGATGCCTTCCATGAAGAGGGCGCGCGGGGCGAGTTCGTGGTCGGGGAATTTATTGTGAACGGTGGTGAAGGCGAGTTCGGCTTCGTAGGGCTGACGGTCGGAGTGGAAGGCGGTGGCGCGCAGGAAGTGAACGGTGGGGATGTTGGCCTGATTCTCTGGAGTGTTGAATTTTTCGAGGTAGGTGTCGGCGGCGGCGATGGCGTTGGGCCAGCGTTCGACTTGCAGCCAGCACTGGATGAGGTTGAGGCTGGCGGCGATGACGATGTCGTCGACGGGCATGTTTTGCAGCATGTCGTCGAGAATGAGGGCGGCTTCGCGGTATCGGTAGAGGCCCTGGTAGGCGGTGGCAACGCGGAGGCGCAGGGCGGAGTCGAAGTTGGGGATGGATTCGAAGTTTTTGATCTCGCGTTCGATGCGCGTGATGAGGCCGTCGTATTGAAAGGCGAGGTATTCCTGGGCGGGATTTTTCTGGACCTGGGCGAGGCGGGTTTTGAAGTTGGCGAGGGAGGTTTGCTGATGGGCGAGCAGGCGTTTTTTGGGCCAGATGCGCTGGAGGCAGGCGATGGAGTCGTAGAATCGCTCCTGTTCGAGGAGCTTGGCGCCGAGCTGTAGGGAAAGGGTTTGAAAGGCAACGATCTGGCTGATCTCTTCGAGTCGGGTGAAGGTTTCCTTGACGAGTTGAAGGGCGGTGTTGTCGTCGTTGGAGGCGAGAAGACTGTGGAGTCGCAGGACGGTGGCGCGTCCGGCGGCTTCGCGATTGAGCTGGCGGAGATTGGGGATTTGTTCACCGAGGAATTGGGCCGCGGCGGGGTGGTCTTCTTTGAGAATGAGGCAGACGGCGTGGAGGATGATGGCTTCGACGCGGCGCCCGTTGTGGATGGATCGGTGAGCCGGAGGGAGGCTAATTACATAGGGAAGTTTGCCGCTGTGGAATTCGTTGAAGGCGGCGAGGGCGGGGTCGTGGGCTTCGGTTTGGAGATGGCAGATGCCGCGCCAGAAGGCGAGTTCGTCGGCAGAGACGGGATCCAGGACGGGATCCTTGAGGGTTTCTTCGAGGAGTTCGAGGGTGTCGGCGTATTTTTTCTGGCGCAGTTTGCTGATGACCAGCAGGGGCTTCATTTTGCGCGAGGTGTCGGCAGCCTCGGGGGTGCCGCCGTAGGTGTCGATGAAGGATTGGAAGAGGGATTCGGCCTGGGGCCAGTCGCCCGCATCATAAGCGCCACGGGCGGCGCTGAGCAGTTCGTTGGCAGTCAGTTGGGTGGGGTCGGGAGCGGGTTGCTGCGCGGAGAGGCTGCCGATGGAGGCGAAACCGAGACAGAGGACGGCGATGATTGGGGGTATGGAGGCAGGGGAACGCAGCATGAGAATGCGGGTGTTCAATTGCTTAGGCGGACAATGACGCAGGTGGCAAGCCAAGAGAAGCGAAATTTTCGCCATGAAATGCGCAATGCCGAAGAAAGTGGCGGGCGCGGGGTCTGGTGGGGGTAAAAACCTTGCTTGCGAAGTGCTGGTGATTTGACATTGGGCGGGGTCTCGACTTGTATCGGCTGACCATGCCAAAAACCACGCTTTCCACAGAAGAAGTCACCTCCATGTTGTTGCTGGTGTGCGACCGGGTGATCGCCGCCGAACCTGAACTTTCCGAAGCGGATCGCAATTTGGGGGATGGAGATCACGGACTGGGCATGCAGCGTGGCATGACGGCAGCAAAGGAGAAATTGACGAGCGCACCTCAGGAGAGTGTGGACAAGGCTTTCTCAGCCGTGGGCATGGCAATGATGAGCAGCATGGGCGGGGCGAGCGGTGCCATTTTTGGGACTTTTTTCCGAAATGGCGGCAAGGCTTTGCAGGGTCGCGGTGAGTTGGACGCGCAGGGGTTGGCGTTGTTTTTGCAGGCGGGTGTCGATGGGGTGAAGTCGCGCGGTGGAGCAGCGGTGGGCGACAAAACGACGGTGGATGCGATGGAACCGGCGGCAGTTGCGGCGGCGGAGCACTCGGGTGGTTCGCTGGCGGATGCGATTACAGCGGCAAGCAAAGGGGCCGAGGGTGGGAAAGAGGCGACCAAAGCCATGGTGGCGAAGTTTGGTCGTGCGAAGACTTTGGGTGAAGGGGCAATCGGGTTCCCTGACGCCGGCGCGATTTCGGTGACGGTGATCATCGACGCGATGCGTGATTTTGTGTTGGACTCGTAAATTCGCGCGGGGAACAGCGATCAACAACCAATTGGCAGGTTGAACGTGGGCACCGACCTGCCGTGGGTTGTATCCCACGGATACTGTCGGGCAAGGGATTACGGTTAGATCGCGACGATGCTGCTGACGGCGATGAAGAAGCGTGCGGAGCTTTGATACTGCTTTTGCAGATAGTCTCTGAGGGCGTCCTGCCAGTTGCGCGGGACGATGGAAGAGAGTTTGGTGTATTTTGAGGTGTCGAAGGCGGTGAATTCGGGGCGTTCGGCTTTGAAGATGGGGAAGTCGGCGCGATACAGGGCGTCGACTTTGGTGGCCTTGAGGGGAAGGCCAAGTTCGGCGGCGATGTCGAGGGTGGCCTGACCGTAGGCCTGCCAGTTGGTGCTGCCGGAGTTGCTGAGATGAAGCAGGCCGCAATAACGGTTGTCGCTGAGCATGGGTTCGATCCACGAGGCGAGGTCTTCGCTGTAGGTGGGGCAGGATACTTTGTCGGCGATGGCGGCGACGTGATCCTGGGCAAGGGCATTTTTGAGGATCATGTCCGGGAAGCTGGGGCGGTCGGGTCCGAACAGCCAGGAAACGCGGATGACAAGGAAATGGGGAGAGACTTTGAGGACGGCGGTTTCGCCGGCGAGTTTGGTTTTGCCGTAAACGCTGAGGGGATTCGGAGGCTCGGTCTCGGTGAGCGCCAGGTTTTTCCTGCCGTCGAACACGTAGTCGGTGCTGATGTGGATCAGCCGTGCGCCTTTTTCCGCACAGATCTGGGCGAGGATTTTCGGGGTCTCCGCATTGCAGAGCCTGGCTTCTTCGGGTTGATCTTCGCATTGGTCGACGTTGGTAAGGCCGGCGGTGTAGATCAGGGTGTCGAACTCGAGCGGCGCGAGAGTGGGACGCAGGGTGTCGACCTTGGTGACATCGAGATCGGTCCTCCGCAGGGCGGTGACTTGATGATCTTGGCGGTAGTGCCTGGCGAGGGCGGCTCCCATGCGGCCGCCAGCGCCGACGATGAGAATGTTGTTCTTCCCGGATGATTCAGGCATGTCGTCCTTTAAAGGTGAGTTCGGCGATTCCGCTTTTGTCGAGACCGCCCAGGCCGAGGGTAACCATTTTTTGATATTGGGCCTGTGTGGCCGCGTTGAGAGGGAGATTGAGTCCTTGTTCGAGGGCGACCTGGGCGGCGATGCCGCTGTCTTTGGCGGCGTGTTCGGCGCTGAACCAGCAGTCGTGGGAGCGGGTGGCCATGTCTTCGCCGTCGGTTTCGAGGACGCGGGAGTTGGCACCGGTCTGTGAGAAGACTTCGCGGATGAGGTCGAGATCGTGACCGAGCGCGGCGGCGAGTCCAAGGCCTTCGGCGAGGCCGGCGGTGTTGATGTTCATGACCATGTTGACGAGTGCCTTGACTTCAGCAGCACGACCCGCGCCACCAATGAAGCGACGGTTGATGCTGAGGTCTTCGATGATGGGCTGGACTTCGTTGTAGATGGCTTCGTCGCCAGCGAGCATGAGATAGAGTTTTCCTTCTCGTGCCTGGCTGATGCTGGAGGCCATGGAGGCTTCGAGGGAATGGGCACCGACCGCTTTGGCGGCGTCGTAAGTTTCGCGATGGGCTTGTGGACTGAGGGTGGCGCAGTTGATGAAAATTTTGCCGCCGGCATTGGTCAGCAGGCTGTCGCCGCTGGAGGCGAAAATGGCGCGCTGCGAGGCGTCGTTGGTGACAACGGTGAAGATGACATCGGCTCTGGCGGTGACGTCAGCAAGGGTGGTGGCGTGCTGGCAGCCGAGTTCGGTGGCGAGGGTGCTGGCCCCTTCGGTGTGGGTGTCGAACACGGCGCTGATGGTGTAGCCGCGGTCTTTGAGGCGGCGGGCCATGTTGGCTCCCATGCGGCCAACTCCGACAAATGCGATGGTTTTGCTGCTCATGATATTAGGTGAGGAAGGTAGGAAGGGGGTGGTGCGATGGTTTGTCGGTTGAGTCGAGTTACTTGAACTCAGGGTAGAAAGGATTGTGGTTTTTCTCTTCTCCCACGGTGGTCAGCGGACCGTGTCCGGGGCAGAGGATGGTGTGGTCGGGCAGGGTGAAGATTTCGCTGCGGTTGGTGGCGAGGGCTTCGGTGAAGGAGATGGCACCGCCGCCCATGGAGCTGGCGAAGAGGGCATCGCCGACGATGGCGACCGGATTGGCGAGGCCATGGATGACATAGGTGGTGGCACCGATGCTGTGGCCGGTGGTCTGGCGGGTTTCGATGCGCAATTTGCCGTGGGTGAAGGTCTGGCCGCAGTCGAAAAGCGTGGCGCCCTGCCAGGGTTCTTTGGCGCTGGCGAAGAGAGGCTCGTCGTTTTCGCGCAGGGTGGCGAGGTCGGCGATGTGATCGGGATGAGTATGGGTGAGGTAAACGGCTTTGAGGACGAGATCGCGGTCGGAGAGGAATTTGATCATTGGCTCAGCGGTGGCACCGGAGTCGAAGGCGACGGCTTCGCGGGTGCTGCTGTCCCAAACGATGTAGGCATTGACGGTCATGTCGTCAAAAGGGGTGTTGAACTGGGCGAGGCCGGGAAGTTCGACGGGGCGCGGGTGCCAGTTCTGGTGTGCCATGGCAAGCAGGGAGGGCGCATGGAGATGGAGGACCGGGCTGACGAGCCTGATGACGGTTTCGTTGATCTCGCCATCCTTGGTGGCGAGCAGCTGCGGGAGGGCGACGTCGGCTTGCTGGGCGAGGGCTTCGTTGCTGAGACCAAGGCCGCGCTGGGCCTTGTTGATGATGTCGTTAAAAAGGTCTTCGAGCGGAAGCATGTATGGTGGGGAGAAATAAATGAATGAGTGGGGGAACTGATGAAACTGAAGAGTGTGACGGGGACGAATCTCCGCCACACTCATGAGTGGATCGGGGCCGGGTGGCACCGCGACCGGTCTACTCGACGATGCTCACCTTGGTGATGGTGATGGCTTCCGCAGGCACGTCGCTGTGAGGGCCCTTGGAGGTGGTCGGAGAGGCAACGATGGCGTCGGTCACTTCGATGCCTTTGGTCACTTTGCCGAAGACCGCGTAGCCCCAGCCGTCAAAGCTTGGGAAGTCGAGGCTGGCGTTGTCCTTCACGTTGATGAAGAACTGGGTGGTGGCGCTGTGGGGATCGTTGGTGCGGGCCATGGCGATGGTGCCTTTGGCGTTTTTCAGGCCGTTTTTGGACTCGCACTGAATCGGCTTGTCAGTCGGCTTCTGCTGCATGTCGGGGGTGAACCCGCCGCCTTGAATCATGAATCCTGGGATGACACGATGGAAGATGGTGCCGTTGTAGTGGCCTTTGTTGACGTAGTTGACGAAATTCTGCACGCTGAGCGGGGCTTTTTCCGCGTCGAGCTCGAGTTCGAGATTTCCTTTGGATGTTTCGATGATGGCTTTCACAATTCCTTTAACGGGTTGGGTGGTTGTATCGGTTTTTGGTTCTTCCGGTTTGGTTTCCGGCGTGGGTTCCTGAGCCATGACAGCGCAGGTCATGCTCATGAAGATGGCTGCCAGAGGTGTGAGGAGCGTTTTCTTGGTCATGGAAGAGATTGCAGCACGGAGTAGGAAGCGACGCAAAGGGAAAAAGACAATGAAACAAAAAACTGTCAGGGGGGTAGGTTGATGGAGATGAAGTGTTTTGATGCAATAAGGTCGGGATTTTTTTATGTTGATCCGATGAACGATGGCATCATTCAGCATGAAGGGTTGCGGCGGCTGGCATGGCTGACGGTCTTGGTGATCTTTTCAGCTTTTGGTCGGTTGGTTGCGTCAGTTCCTCCGGCTGCGCAGGCATTGCTGGATGAGCGGAGTGCGGCGATCGGCCGGGTGCATGAGGAATTCGACAAGCAGAAGGCGGATCTTTTTGACAAGTATGCAGCGGCTTTGGAGCGTGAGGTGGCGAATTACCGGCAGGGTGGCGATTTGCAAAATCTGCTGGCCGTGACGAAAGAGCAGGAGTCGGCCAGAGAACAGAGGGAGACGACGGATGCCGACGCGCCAGTGCTGGCACCTTATCGAAAGACTTTGGGGGAGACGCTGTCGAAGTATGAGTTGACGGTTGAGTCGACGGTGAAAGGGATTGATGCCAATACGGTGACCTCTCTGAGCGCTTTGCGCACGCAACTGACGCAGGCGGGGAATGTGGAAGCGGCGGTGGCGGTGGATGAACAGATCAAGGCGATTGAAGGGGCGGTGGAAGGGGGGAAACCGGAGGCATCGAGTTTACTGGTGGTGGATGGCAAGGTGCCGGACGCTTCCCTGTTCAAGAGCGAGGATCCTTGGGTGGGAAATTTCACCCTGGAGCCGAAGCGGTATCTGTTGCGTGAGCGGATGGTGCTGGGCAGGCAGGGAAAGAAGGAGGAACCTCAGCGTTCGTATCCGGGAAAGGTGCTGAGCCCGAAGGGATGCCGTTTTGAGAAAGGGGAGATTTTTATCGACGAGGGATTCTTGAAGGCGGAGGGGACGCACTTCAAGGACATGGCATTGCGGGTGGATTTAGGAGGGGAGTTCGAGGCTCGGGATTCGCTTTTTGAGGAGACTTCCGTGGGCAAGGGCGGAGCATGGTTTGTGGATTATTTTTCCAGCAAGTGGGTTTTCGATAACTGTGTGTTCACCGGATCCTTTGTGCGGGAGTGGAAGGTGGGAAACGTTGGGGTGAAGGTGAACAACTGCACATTTTACGGGGTGGAGTTTTCAGGCATTGGATACCGGGAGGACGCGGGCGATGAGGTGAAGCGTCCGTGGATGCAGATCACCAACTGCCTGTTTGTGAACTGCAAAATCCCCGAGAGCTTTTTGTTGGCGACACGGGATTGCATGTTTGTGGACTGCGAGTTTTTGGAAACGGATGGGGAAATGAAGATCAAAACGCCGATCAAAACCCGCATTTTTGTGAACCATCGAAAGTCGCTGCCGACGACTGGACCGATGAGAACGGTGGAGGTGGTGGAGCTTCCGCAGGGCAGGGCCAATGTGGGTGCCTTTTTGAAACACACGCGCACGGGCAAAAGCTTGAGTTTCTGAGCAGTCGGGTGGCCGGGGGCATTTTCCCGGTGTCTGGCACTTGTGGGACGCGTATTCCTCGTTACGTTCCTTCTGTTCATGGTCCCGAAAATTGATCCCAACCTTCACACCGACAAGAAACCTGACTGGATCCGTGTGAAGCTGCCACGCGACCCGGTGTTTTGGAGCACCAAAGCGCTGATTTCCGATTTGCGGCTGCACACGGTGTGCGAAGAGGCGCAGTGTCCGAACCGCTGGGAGTGCTGGAGCCAGGGCACAGCGACGTTCATGATTGCGGGGGACCGCTGCACGCGTGCCTGTGGATTTTGCGCGGTGAAGACGGCGAAACCATTCATGCTGGAGGCGGATGAACCGCAGCGCGTGGCGGCAGCGGTAAAGAGGATGAAGTTGAATCATATTGTCATCACTGCGGTTGCGCGGGATGACTTGAAGGATGGCGGGGCAAATCATTTTGCACGGACGATTGAGGCGGTTCGTGAGGTGGCACCGACGATCACGATTGAGATTTTGGTGCCGGACTTCAATGAGAAGGATGATGCGCTGATTGAGGTGATGAAGGCGCGTCCGCACATTTTTAATCACAACCTCGAAACGGTCGAGCGTCTCACCAAGCTGGTGCGCAGCCGGGCGATGTATCATCGCAGTCTGCACGTGTTGAAGCGGGCAAAAGAGATGGCGGTTGAACTGGGCGGCAAGGTGGCGACGAAGAGCGGCCTGATGTTGGGATTGGGTGAGACGGAGCCGGAGTTGTTTCAAGCGATGGACGATTTGTTGGAGCACGGAGTGACGGTGTTGACCTTGGGGCAGTATTTGCGTCCTTCACCGCAACATTTGCCGGTGGTGAGCTATGTGACGCCGGAGATGTTTGAGAATTACAAGCAGATCGCGTTGAAAAAAGGTTTCAGGCATGTGGCGAGTGCGCCGCTGGTGCGCAGTTCGTATCATGCAGCGGATTTTAAGCCGGAGCTGGATCTGGATTGAGGAGATTTGGAGTGCGCCGCTTGGCGGCGCTTTGGATTCGGGCTGATGACACCGTCGATTGGCTGCATACGTGGCGAATTTTTCGTCCGCGCAACCAAAGCGGTGCAGAGCCCCGCACTCCAAACTTGCACTAAATTTGAAAGGCCCATTCCTCGAAAGGATCAGCCTTTTGTTTCTTCTTGCCGACGCGCTTGTCTAGGGAGCGGTTGGGCTGTTCGCCGCGGATGACGAGGGTGTCAGGGTCGACGCTTTGCATGAGGAAAACGTTGGCTCCGATGGTGCTTCGGGCACCAAGGGTGGTGTCCCCGCCGAGGATGGTGCTGTTGGGATACACCGTGACGTCGTCTTCCACATTGGGGTGACGTTTGATGCCTTTCACGATGTGGCCGTCTTCATCTTTGGTGAAGCTGCGGGCTCCCAGGGTGACGCCGTGGTAGAGTTTGACACGGGTGCCGATGACACAGGTTTCGCCGATGACCACGCCGGTGCCGTGGTCGATAAAGAAATGGCTGCCGATCTGAGCGCCGGGGTGGATGTCGATGCCGGTTTTGCTGTGCGCCCATTCGGTCATCATGCGTGGGATGAGCGGCACGCCCTCGCTGTAAAGAAGATGGGCGAGGCGTTGGATGGCGATGGCCTCGAGGCCGGGATAAGCGAGAATGATTTCGTCGTAGCTTTTGGCGGCCGGGTCGCCTTCGTAGGCGGCTTGCACGTCGGTTTGCAAGAGCTGACGGACCTCGGGGAAGGAGTTGAAGAATTTGCAGCAGACGTCGTCGGCTTTGGCACCGTGATCGCCATTGCCGCCGTTTTGGGCGCGAAGAACGCTGCGCAGTTCGACGCTGAGCCGCTCGCGGATGCCGGCGACGAGTTCGTTGGTGCGCATGGAGATTTCGGTGGAGGCGACGGCTTCGTAGTCGAAGAATCCGGGAAACAGCAGGCAGAGAAGGTCTTCGCAGAGGGTGGCGATGCCGATTTTTGAAGGTAGATCCCCGCAGTCGAGGTGATTGATGCCGCCGATATCCCGGTAGGAATCGAGCAGCAGGTTGACGATTTCTTGCTGTGTTTTTTGCATGGCGGACGGGGCTCTGGCGGGCCCCGGGTTTTGGGTGGGTGGCATTGTTACATCATTGCGGGGGGCTTGCACGAAAACTTTGATTGCTTGCACCTGCCGCAAAAGCGTCCATTTTGCCGCCCGTTTTATTCAAACCAAACCTACTTACGAACATGGCCGATATCGACGTCAGCAAATCCGACAAGAAAGAAAAGGAGTTTTTCTCCGATGTTCCCCAAGCCGCGCCTGGCTTCTTTTTGAAAGGCTCGCACCAGTATGACTGGGGTCTCAAAAACCGTCTCAGCCAGGTGTTCAATCCGAAGGACGGCCGCACGGTGATGCTGGCATTTGACCACGGTTATTTCCAGGGTCCAACCACCGGTCTTGAGCGTGTTGACCAGACGATTCTCCCTCTTGAGCCTTATGCGGACTGCTTGATGCTGACCCGTGGCATCCAGCGCAGCGTGATTCCTGCCAGCACGCAGAAGGCGATCGCCCTTCGCGCCAGCGGCGGCACCTCGATGGTCAGCCCATTTGAAGAGTGGGAAGGTGAGATCGACGGCAAGAAAGCCAAGTTCGGTCGTCCTGGGTTTGAGCCGCTTTCCAACGAGAGCACCGCTTTGAACATTGAAGAGGCGATCCGTCTCAACGCCAGCATTCTTGCGGTGCAGGTGTTCATCGGTGGGGCTTATGAGCGTCAGTCGTTGAAGAACCTCACCGACTTGGTGGATGCCGCCAGCCGTTATGGCATTGGGGTGATGGGCGTGACTGCGGTTGGTCGCGCGATGGCCCGCACGCCGCAGTATTTCCGTCTTGCGACGCGCATCATGGCTGAGCTGGGTGCCAACGTGGTAAAATGCTACTACACCGACACCGAATTCGAAACCGTGACGAGCTGCTGTCCGGTGCCGATCGTGATCGCCGGTGGTAAAAAGCTCCCTGAGCTTGAAGCGCTGACGATGTGCTACAATGCCATCCAGCAAGGTGCCAATGGGGTGGACATGGGCCGTAACATCTTCCAATCGGACGCTCCGATTCCGATGATGCGCGCAGTGCGTGGCGTGGTTCACGAAGGTTTGACCCCTGAGCAGGGCTTCCAGATGTATTCCGACTTGAAAGCCGAAGCTGCCAAGTAACGGACAGGCATTTGAAGTTTCATTTTTGGCCCGTGGGGACGTTGTCCTCGCGGGCTTTAATTTTTCCCAACTAAATATTTTTAACGCCGTGTAAGAAAAATTGAACGCTTTGCGTATTTTCCCCAAGAGAACCAATCGCCGTTCTCCAATTAATTCCAGCTGCTTAATCCATCTCTTTTTTCACCATGAAAATGCATCCGCTTTGCCAGGGAAACCACATCGATCTCAGTGTGGGCCACAGCCGCCGTGAATTCCTTTACACCGGTCTGATTGGTGGGATGGGGCTTTCGCTGCCGATGCTGATGAAACTGCAGGCCGAGCAGAAAATTGCCGATGTGCCTTCCGTGGCGGCCAAGGCAGATTCGATCATTCATATTTACCTCCCCGGCGGCATTGCGCATCAGGAGAGCTGGGACCCAAAACCCTTTGCATCGGCCGATTATCGCGGACCACTGGGTTCGATCAAAACAAAAATCCCGGGCGTTGCTTTCAGCGAGCATTTCAAGAAGACGGCGGAGATTGCCGACAAGTTGACGATCATTCGTTCCATGACCCACGGCGAAGCGGCGCATGAGCGTGGCACGCACAACATGTTGACCGGATATCGTCCAAGTCCGGCGATCAAGTATCCAAGTTTCGGCAGCGTGGTCTCCCATGAGCTGGGCGTGAAGAACAGCTTGCCTCCCTATGTCGTGGTTCCCAATATGTTTGCTCCGGAGAATGGCACCGGCTATTTGAGCACGGCTTATGGTCCATTTGCCCTGGGTAGTGATCCGGCCGCCAGTAATTTCAGTGTTCGCGATCTCGCCTTGCCAAAGGATGTGAGCGAAGCGCGCTTCAATCGCCGTCGCACGCTGTTGGAGTCGGTGGACGCCCATTTCAGCTCCGTGGAAAAGTCGGATGCTTTGACGGCCATGGATTCGTTTTATCAAAATGCTTATGGCTTGATCAGTTCGAAAGCGGCTCGTGAGGCTTTCAATCTTGAGGCCGAGGCAGGCAAACTTCGCGATGAGTATGGCCGCAACCAGGCTGGTCAGCGTTTCCTCATGGCTCGTCGTCTGGTCGAGGCTGGTGTGCGTTTGGTCACCGTGAATTACGGTGGATGGGATCACCACAGCAACATCAAGGCGGGATTTGCAAGCAATGCTCCTCAGTTCGACATCGCTTTTGCCCGTTTGATTCGCGATCTGGAAGAGCGTGGCATGCTGGATCGCACCCTGGTGTTGGTCAGTTCGGAATTTGGTCGCACGCCGAAGATCAACAGCACCAATGGTCGTGACCACTATCCACGTGTGTTCAGCGTTGCCATGGCTGGTGGCGGGGTGAAGCGCGGTTTGGTTTACGGTTCTTCTGATGCCCTTGGTGGTGAGCCTGCCGAAAATCCTGTGGGTCCTGAGAGCCTCGCGAAAACCATGTATCATCTTGTTGGCATCAATGCCGAAAAACGTCTGATGGCTGATGGTGGACGTCCGATCGACATCGTGAATGGCGGTGAGTTGATCAAAGACATTCTTGCCTAAGGAAGATCAGGGGCAGGCGGTCTGTTTGCTTCAACTGATGTATCTTAATATCTCCAACGTCCGAGGGCGGTAAGGTTAATCCGCCGCCCTTTGACGTATCTCTAGCCTATTTTGCTCATAGCCCCGTTAGTCGGTCATTCTCTTTTCTCATCATGAAAGTCGCTGCATTTGTTTGTCTATCCCTGGTTGCGCTGTCAGTCAGTTTGAGCGCTGCTCTCCCCGCGTTGAATACCATGGAACCTCGGGGCATTCAGCGCGGCACGGAGGCCGTGGTTACGATGAAAGGGGATCGGTTGGAGGATTTTGAAGGGCTCATTTTTTATTCGCCCGGCCTCACCGTGAAGAAAGTGGACAAGGTGGCGAAAAATCAGGTGGACATGGTCATTCACGTGGCTCCGGAAGTGCCGCTGGGGAATCACATGTTCCGGCTGCGCACCAAGTCGGGTATCTCCGTGATTCGCCAAATTTTCGTGGGTCCCTATCCCAATGTGGCCGAAGTGGAGCCCAATAACGATTTGGACACCACTCAATTGATCAATTTTAACCAAACTATTGAAGGGGTCGTGAAGACCGAGGATGTGGATTATTTCAGGCTGCAAGCCAAGAAGGGGCAACGCATTAGCCTTGAGGTGGAAGGCGTCCGCCTCGGGTGGACGGGTAACAATGCTTTGTTTGATCCGGCCATCAGCGTGCTGAACAAGGATCGGTTTGAGATCGCTTCCAGCGATGACACCATTCTGCTGCGTCAGGATGGTTATCTGTCGGTGATCGCGCCGGAAGATGGCGAATATTTTATCCAGATTCGGGAAGCTTCCTACCGGGGTTCTGATCTTGCCTTCTACCGGCTGCATGTGGGGAACTTTCGTCGGCCGGATGTCGTTTATCCTTCTGGAGGCAAGGCGGGATCCAAGCTGAACGTGCGTTTCATTGAGGGCAATGGCGAGTCGACCGAACAGGAGGTGCAGTTGCCGGCCGAACCGACCAATGGTTTTGTGGCTTTTCTGAACGAAAACCCTGCGCCCTCCGGCAACACGGTTCGCGTCAGTGCCTTTGAAAACTATCTCGAAGTTGAACCCAATGACACCATGCCGCAGGCCAACAAAACGGCGATGACAGCCCCATGCGCGATGAATGGCATCATTGAAAAGCCAGGTGACGAAGACCGGTTCATGATCACGCTGAAAAAAGGGACCAAGGTGGAATTCTTTGCTTATGCGCAATCCATCGGTTCGCCGCTGGATCCGGTGTTGGTGGTGACCAACGTGAAGGGCGCGGGCATTGGTTCCAATGACGATGGTGGGACCGGGCGTCGCCTTGATTGCAAGCTTTCCATCACCGCCCCTGAAGACGGTGAATATTGTGTGATCATCAAAGACCATCTGTCGCGTGGCGGTCCGAACTATGTTTACCGGATTGAGGCCGTGAGTGCGGTGCCTGAGTTGACCTTTTCCTCGCCGCACTTTGGCGTGAATGACAGTCATACCCGCCAGTTCATCACGGTGCCTCGCGGAGGTTATTACGCGATTTTGGTTAATGCCGTTCGCAACAGCATTGCGGGCGACATGAAGTTCGCTGCCAAAAATCTTCCTCCGGGTGTGACGCTGATCAGTGACACCCTGCCCGGCAATTTTGCCAGCTACCCGCTGCTTTTCAAAGCGGAAGCGGATGCCCCATTGGGTGGAGCGGCGGTGCCCATCACTTTGGAACCTACCAAACCCGAAGAACAGAAAGTGAGCGGCAGGCTTGCACAGGTGTTCGACATCGTTCGCAATGGCAACACCGTTTATCATACTGAGGAAGTCAATCAACTGCCGGTGGCGGTGGTCGAAGAGTTGCCATTCACACTCGAAATCCAGAAGCCAACGGTTCCCATGGTGGCGAATGGCGTGCTTCCTTTGAAAGTCGTGGCCAAGCGCAAGGAAGGATTCAAGGCCCCCATTCGTGTGTTGATGACCTGGAAGCCACCGGGGGTAAATTCCGAAGGTGAGATCGACATTGCCGAAGGACAAACCGAAGCGGTTTTTAATCTCGATTGCAATGCGAACGTCACTCCTGGAACTTATAAATTTACGGTGCTCGGCGAAGCCAACGGGGGCAATGGAACCATTTATCAAGCGGCACCATATTGTGAGGTGGTGATCGCTCCAGCGCACCTTTCCGGGACGATGGATCTGGCGGTGGTTGAGCAGGGCAAGGAGACGACGTTTGTTTGCAAACTCGAACACGCGGTGCCTTTCGAAGGCGAGGCAGTGGCTGAGCTGGTGGGCATTCCCAACGGGGTGCTTGCGGAGCCGGCCAGGATCAAGAAGGACACCAATGAAATCACCTTCAAGTTGAAGACCGAGCCCGTCACTCCGGTGGGCAAACACACGACGGTTTTTTGTCAGGTCCAGGTGCCTGCTGCCGGTGGCGGCACCACATTGCATCGTATTGCCGTGGGTTCCACCCTGCGCGTGGATGCACCGCGCAAAGCCCCGCCGCCGAAACCCGCTGCGGTGGCGGATGCAGCCAAACCAGCACCTCCAAAGCCGGAGGCCCCCAAACAACTTTCACGTCTTGAGCAGCTGCGTCTCGAACAAGCCGGTGCCCAATGAAATGTCGCCAGCCATTTCGACGTATTAAGATGACCACCTTTGCAGCCCTGCACCAGCACCAGCCTTCATGAATCGATCACTCACCCGGATTTCTCTCAGCCTCGCCACTGTGGGCGTTGCCACCGCGCTTTCCGCCAATCCCGTCACGGTGGATTTCAACCGGCAGATCAAGCCGATTCTTGAAGCGCAGTGCGTATCTTGCCATCATCCTGGTGAAGACAAGGGAGGTCTGCTTCTCGATACCTTGCAGGGCATGATCAAGGGTGGCGACAGCGGAACTTCATTGGTTCCTGGTCAGCCTGACAAGAGCGAGATTCTCGCGCGGGTGATGCTGCCTCATGATGATGGTGACATCATGCCGCCCAAGGGCGATCCACTCACTGCGGAGCAACAGGCATTGTTGAAAACCTGGATTGCAGAAGGTGCCAACTGGCCGCAGGGCGTGGCCTTGAAGGCCCGTTCGAAGGAAGAATTGAAGGCGATTGCGCGTCTCGAGCAGAAGGTGAACCGGATCCGCAGCATTGAGGTTTTGCCACCCAACTTCAATCTGGAAACCAAACGCGACAAACATCGCGTGATGGTGTTCGCGACTTTTGATGATGACACGACACGTGATGTCAGTGAGTTTGCTGAGATCAAGGTGGCCAATGGACAGTTCGCGAAACTGGATGCAGGCGTTTTGTATCCCGTTCAGGATGGAGCGACGGAAATCCAGGTGGCGTATCATGGCAAGACGGCTGTCGCGCCGGTGAAGGTGGTGGGTGCGGGGACTGACCGCCCGGTTTCATTCAATCTGGATGTGATGCCCATTTTCATGGCGGCTGGCTGCAATGGCGGGGGCTGTCATGGTTCTGCCCGCGGTAAGGACGGATTCATGCTTTCGCTGTTTGGGTATGATCCTGATGGCGATTACAAACGCATCACGCGTGAACTGGCTGGACGTCGGGTGAACGTAGCGCTTCCTGAGGAAAGCACGCTTGTGGAAAAATCGCTGGGAACGGTGCCGCACTCCGGCAATGAATGTTTTGCTCCGGGCAGTGAGTTTCACAAAACCATGGTGGAATGGATCGCCAATGGAGTGCCGAAAGATGCGAAGGAGGTGGCGACGGTGACCGGCATCGAGATCTTCCCCAAGATGTGCGTGATGGAAGGGCAGGCGGAAACCCAGCAGGTTACGGTGCGTGCCAGTTATTCCGATGGAACGGATCGTGATGTAACAAACCAGGTGGTGTTTTCATCGAACAACGATCCTTGTGCCAGTGTGTCCAAGCTGGGCGTGGTGACTTCGCATGAGCGCGGTGAGGCGTTTGTGCTGGCGCGGTTCTCCACTTATTCGGTCGTGTCGCAGTTCATCGTCATTCCAGAGAATTTGAAGTATGAGCGGCCCAAGCTGGTCGAGAACAATTACATTGATACGCTGGTCAATGACAAGCTGCACAAGCTGCGCATTCTGCCATCCGGCATCTGTTCCGATCAGGAGTTTGTGCGTCGTGTGTATATCGATGTGGTTGGACTTTTGCCAAGCCCTGACGAAGTGAAAAACTTTGTCGCGGATGCCAATCCGAAGAAGCGTGAAGCGTTGATCGACCAACTGCTGGGCCGCAAGGAGTTCACGGAGATGTGGGTGATGAAGTGGTCGGAGTTGTTGCAGATGCACAGCGTCGACAACGCCAATGAGGGCACTTTCTACAAAAACGTGCTGCTCTATTATGGATGGCTTCAGGAGCGGCTCGCCAACAACGTGCCCTTGAATGAAGTGGTTGCCGAGTTGCTGTCGGCTGAGGGAAGCACCATTGCCAACCCGCCCACCAATTATTATCAGACGGAGCGTGACACGTTGTTGGTGACGGAGAACGTGGCTCAGGTGTTCATGGGCATGCGCATTCAGTGCGCCCAATGCCACAACCATCCATTCGACCAGTGGACGATGGATGACTACTACGGGTTCATGGCCTTTTTCACGCAAATCGGCCGCAAGACGACGGATGATCCGAGGGAACAAATCGTGTTCGACCGAGGCACTGGCAATGCGGTGCATCCGGTGACCAAGGCAGCGGTGATGCCGAAATTTCTGGGAGGCGACAAGCCTGAAATCGCGAAGGGTGAAGACCGTCGCGCTGTCATGGCCAAGTGGCTTGCCTCGGATCAAAATCCGTTCTTTGCCCGCAACCTTTCCAACATCACCTGGTCGCATTTCTTCGGCGTTGGCATCATCGACCCGGTGGATGATGTGCGGGTGAGCAATCCGGCCTCCAATCCGGAATTGCTGGCGACGCTGGCCGGGAAACTCTCGGAATACAAATACGATTTCAAACGTCTGGTGCGCGACATCTGCAACTCGATGACCTATCAGCGCAGCACCAAGGCCAACGAGAGCAACGAGAACGACAAGTTCAACTTTGCCAAAGCCCAGGTGCGTCGTCTGCGCGCGGAAGTGCTGGCGGATGCCCTAAGTAATGTGACCAACGTGCCGATGAAATATCAGGGCCTGCCGCTCGGTGCGCGTGCGGTGCAAATTGCCGATGGTTCGGTGTCGGACTATTTCCTCACCACCTTTGGCCGCGCTCAACGCACCACGGTCTGCTCCTGTGAAGTGAAGATGGACCCTGCGCTGGGCCAAGCGTTGCATTTCATCAATGGCAATGCGGTTCACGACAACATCAAGAAGGGCAAGGTGGTTGCCGACATGGTCGCCAAGGACAAAAAATCGGATGAGGAAATCATTCAGGAACTGTTCCTGCGCAGCTTGGGCCGGGATGTGCGTCCTGAAGAAAAAGCGGCGGTCATCAAACAAATCCAGGAGGTGCCTGAAGAACGTGTCGCTGTTTTGGAAGACGTTTTCTGGGCGTTGTTGAACTCGAAGGAGTTTTATTTCAACCACTGACCCTTTCGTTTCTTTAGTGGTCGACTCGGTCCTGATTTCAGATCGGGGCTAAGATCATCCACATTTGCCATCCGGCTGTCGTTGAGATGGCCAAATCAAGTTGTGTAAAATTTTGCCTGCTTTGCGCGTATTTAAGTGACTCATTCACCCATCATTCATGACCCATTCCGTGAGACCAAGCATTGCCCCTAAACCCGTGATCATCGCGCGACGCGTTGCCTTTGTGTCATTTGCTCTGCTGTCAGCGGAGGCGGTCACCTTGCATGCCCAGGAGAAGATCAACTTCAATGACCATGTGCGGGCGGTGTTGGAGAATAAATGTTTCTCCTGCCACAACCCTGACAAAAAGCGCGGGGACTTGGATCTGACCAGTTTTGCGGCGACGATGACCGGTGGTGGCACGGGTGCCATTGTCATTCCTGGGGATCATGAGGGGAGCAAGTTGATCACCACCACGACGAAAAAGGCGGAGCCGTTCATGCCGCCGGAAGGTTCTCCGCTGACGCCTCAGGAGGTTGAGATCTTGACCAAATGGATCAATGGCGGAGTTCTGGAAACCGCATCCAGCATTGCCCGCAAGGCGGCACCGAAAGCAAGCATTGCATTGACGGTAAGTGCTTCAGGTAAGCCGGAAGGTCCGGTGGCGATGCCGGAGCACGTGTTGCTCGAGCCGGTGGTGGTCGCTCCACGCACCAGCGCGATCACGGCGATTGCGGCCAGTTCATGGGCTCCTCTGGTGGCGATCAGCGGCCAGAAACAGGCGTTGATTTACAATACCGACACGCGCAGTCTCGCGGGCATTTATCCGTATGAGGAAGGGCAGATTCGTTCGCTTAAGTTCAGTCAGAGCGGTGGTTTGCTGGTCGGAGCAGGCGGACAGGGTGGTCGCAAAGGCAACGTCGTGGTTTGGGATGTGAAGTCCGGCAAACGCGTGGCCGAGGTGGGCAATGAATTTGACCAGGTGATGACGGCGGACATCAGTCCAAACCAGACCATGGTGGCGTTGGGTGGTCCTTCCAAAGCGGCCAAGGTCTATGATCTTTCCACCAATGAGGAAGTTTACGCGATCAAGAAACACACCGAGTGGATCATGTCGCTGGCTTTCAGTCCCGATGGGGTCTTGCTGGCGAGTGCGGATCGCAACGGCGGAGTGGTGGTGAGCGAAGCCTCAAACGGCGCGGAGTTTTATGTGTTGGACACGCATAAGACGGCTTGCACGAGTGTGGCCTGGCGGGCCGATTCCAACATCCTGGCGACGTCGGGGGAAGATGGGAAAATTGTCACTTATGAAATGACGAATGGCAAGGTGGTGAAGGTTTGGGATGCCCATGCGGGTGGCTGTCTTTCGGTAAGCTTCACTCCAGATGGCAATGTGGTTTCTTCAGGACGCGACGGGGTGGTTCGCATCTGGGATGTGAACGGCAAAAAGCTGATGGAGTCGCCGAAACAGCCGGACCTGGTCACCAAGGTGGCAGCACTTCATGACAGCAAAACCTGTGTGACGGGTGACTGGCTTGGCAACACCAAGATGTGGTCGTTTGCGGGGGTGTTCGCGGAAGTGGGTGCCTTGTCGAGCAATCCACAGCCGATTGCTGCAAGGATCTCGGAAAGCGAGAAACTGGCGGCGGCATTGATGACTCAGGTCGGAACGGCGGAAGCTGGGGTCAAGAAAGCGACTGACGCTTTGAATGCCAAAAACGCGGCGGTCGAAGCGGCCAAGAAGCTGGCGGGGGATATGACGGCCGGGGTTAAAAAACTGGAGCAGGAAGTGGCTGCAGCGAATGGTCAACAGCAAGCACTTACAAAATCGTTGGCGGAGACGAACCAGCGTCGCGCCGAGTTGGGGGCTGAGTGGAAGAAGCATGAAGCCATCGCTGCCAAGTTGAAAACAGATGAAGCGAGTTTGGCGGCACTGACGGCTGAACGCCAGACATTGACCACACCGGAGCAGCAGCCGAAAGCGGCAGAAGTCGACAAAAAATTGGCGGATTTGAAAGCACCGATTGAGGCGGCGAAAGCAGCGATGGCAAAACCACCGCAACAGATGATTGAGGTCGATGGCAAGATTCGCGAGATTCAGGAGCAGTTGACGGCGTTGAACAAAGCGCTGCCAGAGAAGAAAAAGCAGTTGGATGAATTGAAGCCAAAGGCGGCCAAACAGCCGGAGGTGGTGGCGGCTCTGGAAAAGGAAGTGGCCCCTTTGAGTGCCGGACTTGCCGCTGCGCAGAATCAATTGAAGAAGGTGCAGGGCGACCTGGCTTTCCAACAGCAGATGCCGGTGAAGCTGCGTGCGGCACAGTTCAATTTGGGATTGCTGGCGGAGCGTGATGCCCTCGAAAAACTGGAGGCGGAAGTCAAAGGTTTGCAGGAAGCTCAAAAGGAGACCGATGCGACGCTCGTTGCGGCGAAGACGAAGATTGATGAGAGTCGCAAGGTGATGGCGGAGAGTGCTGCGGCTTTACCTGCGTTGGATGAGGTGTTCGCCAAATTGACGGCGGATCAGCCAGCCATTGAGAAGATGGTTGAGCCGGGCAAGGCGCAGGAAGGGCAACTGCTGGGACAGGTGAATGCGGAGAAGAAGAAGGTCGTGGACCAGGAGGCGGCGATCAAGGCATTGGATGATGCGAAGAATGCACGCATTGCGGCGGCAGCCAAGGCAGCAGAAGAAATCACCAAACAGATCCAAGTTTTGCAGAAGCAGCTTGGAGATGTGAATGGCAAACTCGATGGCCCGGCGAAAGCGGCGGAGGCCAAACAGGTGGCGATGAACAAGATGAACGAGGACTTGCAGGGGGCGAGGTCACTTGCCGGTCTGGCGAATCAAAGGGCGCAAGAGACTCAAGCAGTCGTGAAAAAATCGGAGGAAGCTTTGGCGGCGGCGAAAGGCAATGCGGAAGCGGAGAAGGCGGCAACGGAGGCATTGAATGCGGCTCGGAAATCGATGTCGGAGGCGCAGGGCGCATTGGGTCAAGGAAATGGACTGCTGGCACAGCGTGAGAAAGCGGCGGCGCAGTCGAAAGCGGAGCATGAAGCAGCAGTTAAGGCAGCGGCCCCATTGCGCGAGCAGCAGGCGAACTTGAACAAGCAGATTGGGATTCGCAATCAGGAGCTCGCGGCGAAAAAAGCGGAGCCGGAGAAGGCGAATGCCGAGTTTGCGGCAGCGTCCCAGCCTCATCGCGTTGAGATCGGCAAGGTGAAGGCGGTGGTCGGACCGATGGAAACCCAACTCGCCGAGGTGCGTGCCAAGCTGGCGGCGGATCAGAAAACGGTGGAGGGGGCACGTGCTGCGTTGGCCAAGGCTAAAGGTGATGCGGAGGCGGTCCGTCAGCGACAGGCAGATGCGCAGAAGTCAATTGACGGAGCAACGAAACAGATCGCGGATTCCGAGAAGATGCTGGTGGAGATCCAACAGGAGCTAGCCAAACAGGAGCCGGGTTTGCAGCCGCTGCGGGATAAAGTGAAGCAGCTCAGTGAGCAGTATTTTGCGATGTTGCCGCCGGCGAAGTAGACGATTTGGTCAGGCATATGATCGTTCTTTGGCGAGACAGGCACAGAGAGTGGCAATGTTAAGAATCATCGGCGGCATTAGGGTGGTGAAAGGTGAGTTTGATAAATCGACGCCCTCAAAAGGGGATGGCTGTTTTTTGTCGAAACCTCTATTTCGAGAAGCCTTCGGTGCTGACTGGTCGTCCGAGTTGTGGAAGCACAGGTTCGCTGATGCGGCTCTCATTGTCCCAACGGGACGATTCATCAAAGCCCGGCACAGGGTGCCGGTGGGGAGAAATTAGGGGGCGTTCTAAAGGAACGAATCATGCGCATTAAGTGGCGAGAGATGCACTCCGCATGAGGCGTCCCAGTAGGACGCAACCAAACCCTCGACAAAACCCGGCACCTTGTGCCGGCTGGTGTGCTTGGCATGAACATGAACTAATCAGATGAAAGGAACTGATCGGAGACGATGGGAGTCAACCGTAGCCGGAGACAAGGTAGCGGACCGCGAGGCCGTGGCTGAAAGGTCGACCGAAGGGAGACAGCCAGCCGCAGGCTGCCCCGAAGGGGTGGAGCGAAGCGACAGCAACTCCGAGGCAAAATCTCGACCACAGGAACACGAAGAGTCAGCGAGGCAGGATGCGGGCGGCGAGCGTGCCAGCAAACGCGAAGCCCAAAACCCATCAAGACGCATCAAGTAAAGGCTCGTGGCCCGAGAGGACAGTGCATGTTCTTACCCAAGGAGACCTGTTTGATGAAAATCAGACAGGAGTCAGCAGAGGTCGTAGTAGTGAAGAGAGCCAGCGAAAGCTGGAAGGAGCGAAGGGCCGAAGGAACAACTGCAAAGCGACCAACGCGACTGTGGACCGCGCAGAACCCGCCCAAACGTCAGCCGTCGGAAGTGGAAGCCCCACCGAGCACGGCACGAACCCGAACCGCCCAGAGGGTGAAGCCCTTGTAAACGGTGAGGGGAGTGGCACTGCGGCAACCACGCGTAGCGAAGGACAGAGGCCAGCAATGCAGGAGGTAACGATGGAAGCTGCCGTAGAGGAAGCCAACTGGGATGCCGCACTCCACGCTGTGGAGCGCAACAATGGTGCCCCAGGCCCCGACGGCATGCGAGCTAAAGAACTGCGGGATCACCTCGCCAAGCATGGAGAAGGGATCAAAGCCAAGCTGCTGAGAGGCAGTTTTGAACCTTCTGCAGCAAGGCGTAAAGAGATCCCCAAACCCAATGGCGGCACCCGGCCATTGAGCATCCCCAACGTGCTGGATCGGTTCGTGCAACAACTGCTGCTGCAAATCATGCAGCCGAGCTTTGAACCAAGGTTTAGTGAAGCGAGCTACGGGTTTAGACCCGGACGTAGTGCGCACCAAGCCGTCAGAGCAGCACGGCATCACGCACAGGAAGGGAGGGATTGGGTGGTGGACATGGACATCACCAAGTTCTTTGACCATGTGAACCACGACATCCTCATGGCGCAGGTGAGTTGCGTCGTGAAGGACAAACGAGTGCTAAAACTCATTGGGCGGTTCCTCAGAGCAGGGATCGTCCTGCCAGATGGATGCAAAGTAAGCACCGAAGAGGGCACCCCACAAGGAGGCCCACTATCACCGCTGCTGGCCAACATCTATCTGGACCAGCTCGACAAAGAGTTGGAACGCCGAGGCCTCAAACACGTCCGCTACGCCGATGACTGCAACATCTACGTGAGCAGCCAGAAGGCTGCGCAACGAGCGATGGAAAGCATCAAGGAATGGATAGCCAAGAGGCTGAAGCTGCAAGTCAACGTGGAGAAGAGCGGCACAGGCCGGGTTTGGGAACGCAAGTTCCTGGGCTTCATTCTCACCATCGCGCTGCTCATCGCCATATCCCCGCAAGCTGTGGCGAAGTTTAAAGACCAAGTCCGGACGAAATGGGATGCGAGACAATCGATGACCAGCGAAGAGATGCGCGACCAATGGAGGAACTATCAGCGAGGCTGGTGGGCATACTATGGGAAGGCGGAGGATCGCAAAAGCGTCCTGAGACTCAGCGGATGGATACGCCGCCACATCAGGAAGTGTTTTTGGCTCCGATGGCACAACGCCAAAGGACGCCGGGCAGCCTTTGTCCGACTGGGAATCCCCCCGAGTCGAGTCGATATAGCTCACAGCAGTCGAGGAGCCTGGCGCATGGGGCGGCACCCCGTGATGCAGGAAGCGCTCAACAACCGGAGACTGAAACGATATGGGTTTATCACACCATCTGACCTCGCGGGATAAGCCCCGCGTTGTGTCCAACCGCCGGATGCGGAAAACCGCACGTCCGGTGGTGTGGGAGCCCTGACGGGTGCAAATCCCGTCAGGGCCACCCGATTGATGAATCGTCCCGTTGGGACGAGGTTTTCAGTGCCACTGGATGCAGTGCGACAGTTTGTATAGCTGATCTACTTATCTGGAGCGAGAAATCTCTGCATGAGGCGACCAAGGATTTGTTTGCCGCGGTCGTTGGCGTGGATGGGGTCGCGTTTGAAGGAATCGAGGGCGTAACCGCTGGTCTTGACGTATTCCCACCAGGGACCGGTCATGTCGAAGAATCCACATTTCTCTTCTTGGGCGAGGGTTTGTAAATTGGCCCGGTAAGGATAGGCTTTGGCGTCGGGTTGCGGGGTCCAGTTTTTGTTGTGGGCGTTTTGCGGGGCACCAAAGGTGGGGCTGAGGAGGAGGATTTCGAGGTTGGGAAGTTTGGCGCGGCATTGATGAATAACGCTGCGGATGGCGGCGATGTCATCGCGCTGGCTGATGCCGCCGATGACGAGAAGGTCGGGGTTGTGGCGGATGACGTATTCCTCGACACGGTTTTCTTCCTGATACCACCAGCAGCCGGTGGAGCCGCGCACGCTGAGGGTCTTTTTGATTTTGGTTTGGGGGTAGTCGCGGGCGAGGAGGTGTTCGAATTCGGAGCCGGAGGTGTCGCCAATGATGCTGTCGCCGAGCATGACCATGCGGAAGCTGGGGCCATTGGCGAGTTTGGTTTTGGTTTGGGAGAGGTTTTGCCAGCGATTGGTGGGGGCGGTCCAGGTGACCGGCTTCATGCCTTGGTAGATGTTGTCGATGCGGACGAGGGGATCGAGTCCGGCATTGGGATCTTTGGCTTCGCCATCGATGAGAAACCAGCCGAGTCGGGAGTAGCGGCCTTTGCTGCCTTCCGGAGTGATCTCTGAGATGCGCAGTTCGAGGATGGACTCCTTGGTGGGATCAAGGTTTTGTTCGAGGGCGGTGGCGTGGGGGCGCGTGGAGTTGAGGCAGTATTTGTCGAAGCGGGCTTTGGGTTTCCATTCGCCGTCGTTGATGCGGTATTCGAGATTGCCGGTGTCGGGTCCAATGAGGTCAAAGATGCCGACCTGGCTGCCTTTGAATTTAAGGGTGATGGTAGCGCCGGGTTGGTTGCTGACCGCAAGATGAGGAAGTCGATTGGTGCTGCTGAGCTGCCAGCCGAGCCAGCCGGAGTCGAGGGTGGCCCAGTCGTAGGGAACGAGCCGGGCGTTTTCCATGGGGCGGGGGCTGAGGGGTTGGGGAAGTGAGACGGTGGTGCTTCCTGTGAAGGTGGCGCTGGCTTGGAAGAAGGGCTTGAGGGATTCGAGGTAAAGGGCGTAACCGGCGTCGGTGGGGTGAACGTTGTCTTTGGCGAAAGCTTCGATGGTCATTTTGCCGCTGAGAATGTGTTCGGCGGCGGGTTTGGCCATGATGACGCTGGGAATACCGTAGTGCTCGGCGACCTTTTCGTGGTATTGCATGGTTGGGGGGAGCTTGCCGTTTTTGAAGTCTTCGAGGTGACCGGCAACAAGGGTATAGACGAAGAGGATGTCGGGTTTGGAAGGGGTTTTGGAGCGCAGTTGTCGAACGATGCCTTCCATGCTGGCGACGACCTGATCTTCGGGGAGGCCTCCGTCGTTGACGGCGAACTCGACGATGACGAGGTCAGGACGGTAGTAGCCGACGTCGTTCCAGCAGCGGAACGCGCCAAGCCAGGAACCGGTGCCACCAATGGCGGCGTTGTAGGGCTGGATACGGGCTTTGGGATTTTCCTGGCGCAACCAAGGGGTGAGCAGTTCGCGGTAGCAGAACTTGGGATTGCTGGCACCGGCTCCAGCGGTGATGGAGCCGCCGAAGTAGATGATGCGGGTGTCATCGCCCGGGGTGGTGAGTTTTTTCTGGAAGTTGGGAAGGCCGTTGCGGAGGTTGAAGTGGGGTTTGTCCTCGGCGTGAAGCGTGAGGGCGGTGAGAAAGAGGAGCGTGATGAGGGAGCGCATGATGGTTATGGCCGGTTTCCGGCGGTAGTGGGAGATGAGTCTATCTTCAAAGAATTGGCGCGGATGGAGCACTGGTCGCCTTGAATGGGCATGTTTAGGGTTAAAGGGTAGTTGTTTAAAGGCCCAGATTAGTCATCGATTGTAGAAGACTGTAGCGCCTTTAAGAAGTTGGCAAACGAGTCGGTGATGTGATAGCAGTTATCATAACCGCATGGACGGGGAGGGAGTTGGTCTTCATCTCGCAGTCGATAAAATTCGATCGCATTTGGACTGTTGGAGTAGAATTGTTGAGGGTCGGCAATGTCCTTGTAGTAGTTCATTTCCCCGTCGAGGCTGTAAATAGCACCTCGATCCAAACCACATACAGACAAGCAAGTGAAGGCTCCAAAATCGCCGGAACCTATGCAAATCATGTTTCTGGGCACAATAAGCGAATCCAACAGCTCTTCCACTTCAATAATAGAGTGAAGCGAGGTTAGTCCGTGACTGCCGAAAGGAGTTGGATAACTACATGGCACCCAACCATCCAAAAAGCCTGGACCAATAAAGGCAATAAAATCCCGATATTCAGGTGGCAGGCTTACGCCAATCTTGGACTCCAGGCGGGCTACCTCATCGTTGTTGGCAGGCTTGTCTTTGGGAGACCAACCACAATCAACCAGGTTTGGAAAATCACTTGGTTTCACAGGGTTGGGCGAACAATTAAAGGGTGACTTCGAACTGTTGGTTGGGTTCGGTGAGAAATTGGTCCATCCAAGGCGAATAGGTTTTGATGCGGACGGTTTTTTTGTCGGGGAGGAACTGCATCAGACGGAAGTAACCCCCGCCTTGGTAGGGACGTTTGGGGTCGACGCCGGCCTGGTAGTTGGAGAGGATTTGATGGATGTTTTGTCCAGCTTTGCCGGGGCTGATGAGGTGAGCGGTGCCGTCGCCAAGGACATGGCCGCTGAGCATGAAATGGATGTTGGGGTGACGGGAGAGGAGTTTTTGCCAGAGGTCTTCGCCTTCGTTGACGTCGGTGGCTTTGGCGAGGGGATAGGTCTTTGGGTTCCACTTTTGCTCCTTGCCGTATTTTTCGAGGTGATAGCGGGTGTCGTCGTGGAAGAGGTAGGCGTGGGTGGAGGCGATGATGAAGTGGTTGGGATGCCCGGCAGCGATTTTGTCGGCCCATTGGATGACGGCATCGCGCGGACCGAACTCGAGGGCGATGATGAGGAGTTCGCCGGTGGGGGTGGAAATGGTGTGGGCGGTGTTTTCGAGTTTACCGGGTTCGAAGTAGTGGACGGTGCTGCTGTTGGAGTAGTCGGTGGGCTTGAAGTAGTCGTTGAGGAGGGTGCTGCGGTCGGCGGCTTTGCCGTCTGGGCCGAGGTCGTGGTTGCCGGGGAGAAGCGAGTAAGGAATTTTTGCCTGATGGAGAATGTCGTAGGCTTTGCGGGCATTTTGCCACTGGTCGGGGCGGTTGTGGTCGGTGATGTCACCGAGGTGCATGACGAAGCGGATGTCATGGCTTGCCTTGTGGGCGGCGACCCATTCGGTCTGGCGGATGAAAACTTCGGGGGCTTTGTCGGTGAGGTTTTGGGTGTCGGGAAAAACGGCGAGGGTCCAGGTGCCGGGTGGAGCGTCGAAGGGGGTGGTGGGGACGGTTTGGGCGTGGGGCGGGAGCGAGGGGGTTTGAGAGAAAGCGCTCGCGGGGATGACGCTGAGGGCGAGTGGTTTGAGAAAGGCGCGGCGATTGATGTTCATGGCGGCGAGGGTTACGCGGCCATGAATGGTTTTGTTGCAAGTAGCAGCCGACGTGTGGAGGCTCTTGCGGTGAAGCGAGTGGGATCGCTGACTAGATGAGTTAGAGCCGACTCACGTCGGCTGCTACGGGGAATTTCTTAGATGGCGAACTCGTCGGTGCTGGTGGTGGTGTCGTCGCCGACGGCGCGCAGGATCATGCCGGCGGCGACGGTGTTGTTGGTCATTTCATCGACGAGGACGAAGCTGCCGGTGGTGCGGTTTTGGGCGTAGGGATCGAAGTAGAGGGGGCTGGCGCAGCGGATGCGTATGCAGCCAATGTCGTTGAGGCCGAAGCCTTCGTCGCCTTGCTCGTGATCGAGGGTGGTGATGTTAACGCGATAGACGAGGTCGGTGACGGTGACGCGCACGTCGCGGGTGGTGTGACGCAGGTGGAAGCGGGCGCGCGGACGAAGTTTTTTGTCGGTGAACCAGCAGATCATGGCGTCGATGTAGGCGCTGTGCTGGGGCGGGGCGCTGGCTTGGGCGATCATGTCGCCGCGGGAGATGTCGATCTCGTCGGCCAAAGTGAGGGCGTAGCTGAGGGCGGGTTCGGCTTCGGTCACGTCGCCGTCGCCGGTGTGGATGCTGGTGATGCGGCTGGTCATGCCGGCGGGGTAGGCGATGACTTCGTCGCCGACTTTGAATTTGCCGCTGGCAAGGCGTCCGGCGAAGCCACGGAAGTCGTGGTAATCGTCGGACTGGGGACGGATGACCCATTGAACAGGAAAGCGGGCTTCGTCCTGGGTTTCGCCGGTGAGCACTTCGACGGTTTCGAGATGATGGAGCAGCGTGGGGCCGGTATACCAAGGGGAGTTGGTGGAGGCGTCGACGACGTTGTCGCCGTGGAGGGCGCTAATGGGAATGAAGGTGACTTTGGGGTTGTGTTCGAGGCCTTTGGCGAAGGAGGTGAAGGTGGAGACGATGGTGTTGTAGGTATCTTCGCTCCAATGGACGAGGTCCATTTTATTGATGGCGACGAGGATGTGCTGGATGCGCAGCAGGGAGGCGAGGTAGGCGTGGCGGCGGGTCTGTTCAGCGACGCCGTGACGGGCGTCGACGAGGATGATGGCGAGGTCGGCGGTGGAGGCACCGGTGACCATGTTGCGGGTGTATTGGGTGTGGCCGGGGGTGTCGGCGATGATGAACTTGCGTTTGGGGGTGGCGAAGTAGCGGTAGGCGACGTCGATGGTGATGCCTTGTTCGCGCTCGGCGCGGAGGCCGTCGGTGAGAAGGGCGAGATTGACGTGTTCGTCGCCGCGACGTTTGCTCGATTCTTCGACGGCGAGGAGCTGGTCTTCAAAGATGGATTTGGAGTCGTAGAGGAGGCGGCCGATGAGGGTGGATTTGCCGTCGTCAACGGAGCCGGCGGTGGTGAAGCGGAGGAGGCTGGACTCGGTGGGATTGAGCGGGAGGGACATTTATGGAAAGGATAAAGGCTAAAGGATAAGGGCTAAAAACTGAGGGGCTGGGAGTTAGAAGTAGCCTTCTTTTTTGCGGTCTTCCATGGCGGTCTCGGAGCGTTTGTCGTCGGCGCGGGTGCCGCGTTCGGTCTGGCGGGCGGCGGCGACTTCGGCGACGATGTCGTCGAGGTTGCTGGCGGTGGAGAGGACGGCGCCGGTGCAGGTGGCGTCGCCGACGGTGCGGAAGCGGACGGTCATTTCCTGGATCTTGGGCTTCTCTTCGTCGAGGAGGGGGATGAAGCCGGTTTCGGTATCGAGCAGCTGGCCGTGGCGCTCGATGATTTTGCGCTGGTGACTAAAGTAGAGGCTGGGGAGGGGGATGTTTTCCTGGCGGATGTATTGCCAGACGTCCATTTCGGTCCAGTTGGAAAGGGGGAAGACGCGGAAGTGTTCGCCGAAGTGTTTGCGTCCGTTAAAAATGTTCCAGAGTTCGGGGCGCTGGTTTTTGGGGTCCCATTGGCCAAATTCGTCTCGGTGGGAAAAGAAACGTTCTTTGGCGCGGGCTTTTTCTTCGTCGCGTCGACCACCGCCGAGGGCGGCGTCGAACTGGTGTTCTTCGATGGTGTCGAGAAGGGTGACGGTTTGCAGTTTGTTGCGGCTGGCGTTGATGCCTTTTTCTTCCTTGACGCGGCCGTCGTCGATGGATTTTTGGACGTAGCCGACGACGAGGTTGGCTTTGACTTCTTTGACGAACCAGTCGCGGTATTCGATGGCTTCGGGGAAGTTATGGCCGGTGTCGACGTGGAGGAGCGGGAAGGGAAGGTGGGCGGGATGGAAGGCTTTTTTGGCAAGCCAGGCCATGACGATGGAGTCTTTGCCGCCGGAAAAGAGCATGGCGGGTTTGCTGAACTGGGCAGCGGTTTCGCGAAGGATGTAGATGGCTTCGCTTTCGAGGAACTGAAGGTGGGTCATATCTTGAAAGGCTAAAGGATGAAGGATAAAGGATAAAGACGGAGGGCGATGGGGCTGGGAGGGCAATACTTCCGACTTCCGGTTTCCCACTTCCGACTTTGAATTATTTGGTGGTGAGGGGGGCGTGGAGGCCGCACTCGTGTTTTTCGTCGCCTTTGGCGGGATCGTAATAGGTGCGCTCGTTGGGGAGTTGGTGCTCGGTGAGGTAGGCTTCGAGGTCGGAGGGGACCCAATCGAGGATGGGGTTGACCTTGAGGGTGTTGAAGCCGCTGTCCCACTGCACGGGGCGGAGGGTGGCGGCGCGTTGGGGATTTTGTTCGCGGCGCAGGGCGGTGATCCAGACGGTGGGGGCGAGTTCGCGCATGCCGCGCTGGAAGGGCTCGAGCTTCATGACCTGACTGAAGGATTCGACGCGTTCGACTTCATCCGGCATGGGGATGCTGCCGCCGTTGAGGGCGAGCCAGTGGGCGGCGGTTTGTTGGGGGAGGAAGGGTTTGATGTTGAGGTTGAGCTGGGTGCGGGTTTGCTCGGCGAAACGGTAGGTTTCAGGGAGATTGGTGCCGTGGTCGGCCCAGAGGACGGGGATGTCTGGTTTGGCTTGGGTGGCGAGGTGGAGGATGACGGCCTCGTAGGGACGGAAGTTGGTGGTGACGATGGCGCGACCTTCAGACCGGGCGATGGCCCACTCGATGAGTTGGGTGGCGTTGAAGCCGGAAACTTCTTGATTGAGGGCGTCGATTTGCTCGGGTGACATGGGACGAAGAGGCTAATACCCTTTTTCCGATATGGCAAGTAGGTTTTATCGGTGGGGAGAGAAATGGGAGGCCTAAGTTGCAGGGATTGACAGAGTCGGTTTGCCCTATCGACGCGTTTGTATTAAATAGTCCGACCCCATGCCTTCGACCACTGCGACGCCTGAACTTGAGACCGACACCGAGGTGACGTTTGATGAGCCGTGGAATGTGCTCATCCATAATGATCCGGTGAATTTGATGAGTTATGTGGCGCATGTGATCCGCAAAATATTTGGTTACAATGCGAAGCAGGCGGAGAAGTTGATGCTGGAAGTGCATCAGGAAGGGAAGAGCATGGTTTGGAGTGGTTCGCGGGAGCGTGCGGAACTTTATGTGAAGGAATTGCACGGTCACCAGCTCCTGGCCACGATGGAAAAGGCGGGCGGTTAGTCAGTTAGCCAGTTAGTTGATCATCATCATCATGCGTTTGACTTTGTTAAAGGAACAGGAATTGTGGCAGCTTAGTGACATGGAGGAGGTTCATGTGGAGTTGCTGCGTCAGGCTGCGGACGATGCGAGCATGACGGATTGTCCGGAGGGCAGGCAGCGGCTTTTTCCTTCACCGGTGCCGCAGGATCAGCGTTTGCGGGAGGGGGAGTTTTTGGAGGACTGGAACGAGTATGTGACGGGGGAGCTGGACACGCAGTTTGCAGAAGATGTGGGGACCCTGCTGGCGGATTTGGACGGGGTGGAGATTCATCACACGGCTGATGAGGAGCCGATCGATCCGCGTTATCTGGTGAAGGTGCCGCTGGATCATGCGGGGGCCTGGTTCAGCAGTTTAAATCAGGCGCGTTTGATGTTGGACTTGAAGTATGCGCTGCATCCCGATGGGGAGCATTTGCAGTTGCAACTGGATGCCGGTCTGGATGAGGGGGAAACGCTGCACGAACGTCTGGCGGCTTACATGAGGTATGAGTTTTTTGCGCTGATTCAGGAGTGGCTGGTGCGGCAGGTGATGGCGGCGGACCAGGAGTAGGCGGTGTCGCGCTTTCAGTTTGCCACTGCCGTCCGAATCAGGGTTCGGTTTGGAAGGGAGCGAGGGGCGTTACGACATTTGCAGGAAGGGGGCGGACGCGTTCGTGAATGCCGTGGCCGAGTTCGTTGCCGGTTTCGTAGGCGCGGCGGAACATCTCCATTTTGGCGTCGATGTTGTCAACGTGATGAAGGACGATGGCTTCGGGAGTTTTGGGCAGAACGGGGGAACCGAACTGGTATTCGCCGTGATGAGAGCCGATGAGATGAAGGAGGTGCAGGCGGACGAGTTCGTTGGCGGGTTCGAGGGTGGTCCAGGCGGCGGCTTCGGGTTGTTCGAGAAGCTGACGCCAGAGTTTGTTCACCAGTTCAAGACCGAGGGGGATGTGGCCGAGCATTTCTCCATGGATGGAGAAGGGCATGTTGAAACCTTGTTCGGGGTAGTTGTTTTCCCAGAGTTTGCCACAGTCGTGAAAGAGAACGCCGGCGATGAGCAGGTCTCGATTGAGTTGGGGATAAGCTTCGATGATCTTGACGGCGCAGCGCATCATTTGGGCGACGTGTTCAACGAGGCCGCCGCGTCGGGCGTGATGGTATTCCCGGGCGGCGGCAGCGCGTTTGAAGCGGTCACTGTGTTGCTGGAAGAAGATCTGGCAGAGGGCGTGGAGACGGGGGTCAACGATGGAATCGGTGAGACGCAGGATGTCGTCGAAATCGCTGCGTTGCCGGGCGCTGGTGGTGGGGTCGCCGTGCAGAAGGGTGGCGATTTCGTCATCGGTAAGGGCACTAAGCTCGGCGGAGCGGGGATCGAGACCATATTTGCCGGTGTCGACCCACTGGGCGCTGAGTTCGATCCAATCGCTGCGTTTGAGATCGGCCACCTGGGCGAAGAGTGGATTGCTGTCGAAGACGCGCCAAGTGAGGGACTCGCTGCCATCGCTGAGTCGCAGTTCGTGGTAGGGTTTGCCGTTGGAGGTTTCCTTGATGTGGCAGGCCTCGACTTGTGCGTGGATGCGGGCGGGTTCGGGCGTAGGGCTGGCGACCTGTTTAAGGTCCCGGATTGAGAGCAGGTCGTGGGGGTGTTCGGCCATGGCGGGCAATTGCTGAGGTGATGAGTCAGGGGGTGTCAGTGGCGGTGTCAGTGACGGAGATCAGTTCGGTTTTTTCGGTCTGACGAAGATGGAAGGTCTGGCCTTGCTGCTGAACGGTGAGAGAGGTGACGGTTTCGAGCTTTTTCACCTGGCCGAGTTCTTGATCAAACAACAGGGTTCCGGTGGAGGAGGCGTTGTTGAGTGTGATCGGGGTGGAGTCGGCAGCAATCAAGGGCGGGAACTCAATTTGCCCAGTGATTTTGATGGAGGCAATGCCTTGAGGGGTCGGTGAGGCGGGCGGCTCAAGGGTGGAAATGCCTTTGATTAAGATTTTTCCAATTGGCGGCAGTTCGAGCTGATTTTCCCAAGTCCACGACTTCCCTGGAGCCATCGGTTGCACCGGGAGAGGCAGGTCACGCAAGCGATGAAAGGCTTCGGCGAGCTGTTTACTGGTCATTCCGGTTTGGGTGCCGAGTGGGGTGGTGTCGTCATTGGCGGCGTCGCGGGTTTCGACGAGGCGATGGCTGGAATCGTAGACGAGGGTGAACGATTTGTCCTTCATCGCTCCAAAGGTTTGCTGGAGCGCGGGCGGGGAAAGGGCGGGATTGGCCGAATCGTATTTGAGGAGCTGTTCTGGCGAAGTGATGGTGGCTTCAATGGAGGCGATGTGGACTTTGACGAGGGTTTGCCCGGTCGCTTCCTTGCTGGCCTGCATTTCGTAAGTTTGTTTGATCTTGGCGGTGCTATGCGCAACTTCGTCGGTTGCCAAGTGACGGGTTTCGATGGTGCTTTCGACCGCCAGTTGGTAGGTTTTGCCCGGCTGGTAGCGCTGGGTTAGAGAGGTTTTTTCATCGGCAGAGGCGGCGGATGCGAAGATAAACAGACTGAAAAATAAAAGTTTACGCGCTGGAATCATGTGGGAAACGATGGTGGAGGGACAAAACCACGAGGCGGGGCTTATGCCAAGTTTTGCTAAGTGGTGATTTCGGGTTTAGGTTTGAGGAATTGAAGGGTGCAGGGTGCAATTAGGCGCGATGCAAATTTTTAATTTTCGGCCTGAACTTGGCACGCTGCCCGCTTAGAATAGATTGTCAGTCGATCGAATTTACTGATTGAACGATCACCCTAAACCTACATCACACCACATCCTCATCCATGAAAAAAATAGAAGCCATTATCAAGCCCTTTAAACTGGAAGACGTCAAGGAGGCCCTCGCTGAAGTAGGTGTCCAGGGCATGACCGTGGTTGAAGTGAAGGGCTTTGGTCGCCAGAAAGGCCATACCGAAATTTATCGCGGCAGTGAATACACTGTCGATTTTCTTCCTAAAGTGAAAGTGGAGATTGTGGTGGAGGGCGATCGCGCCGACGCCGTGGTGGATGCCATTGTTAAAGCCGCAAACACCGGAAAAATCGGTGACGGCAAAGTTTTCGTCAGTGATGTCGCGGAAGCCATTCGGATCCGCACTGGGGAACGTGGTCGTGAGGCGATCACCGGGAGCTAGAGCCAGGCTGACAAGAATTTCCGACTAACCATCGGAGTGAGGAAGCGTGCGAAAAAGGCAGGTCGGACCGGGTGGTCCGGCCTGTCTTTTTTTATTGAGCTCACGGCGCGAGATGGGAGTTGAGGGTTGGTGACTTTTTGGTTTGCGAAACGACGGCACGCCACACGCAGGGTGCTCCAAGCGGGCGAATCGGCCAATGATGGCTGCCAATCGTTGGGCAGGAATCGAAGCGATTCAAAGCAGCCGGATCTCCGCTGGTGTGAGGACATCGCAAATGGAGGAACCCTATCATCAGGAGGTGGAGATGGGACTGAGGGCCGATGACGGCAAGAGTTTTTTGAAGGCGGAACGTTTGCAGGGTTGCGTGTGTCTGAGCTAGGTTGATACTGGCGTTTCGATTGGAAAAATGATGGAATCTTCTAGGCTGCTGCTGTTGCTGGCGATGTTCGTTTTTGCGGGCGGGTTCGCGCATGCGCTGTGGTCCATTCGCGCAGGGTCGTGGAAGGAGAGTCGCTGGCATTTGTTGCCGATGGTGGTGGGGTTTGGCTTGCAATGTGCGTTTCTGGCTCAGCGAGGGGAGGTGCATGGTCGCTGTCCGCTGACGAATTTACCGGAGGTGTTTGTGTTCATCGGCTGGTGCATTGTGTTGTTGTATTTTTTGGTGGGGGCGGCGTATCGGCTGTCGTTGCTCGGGGTCTTTACGGCACCACTGGTGGCGTTGCTGATGTTGCCGGGGTTTTTTACGCCGATGGTGGCGAGGCCGCTGCCGCGTGAGTTGAGTTTCTGGGAGCATCTGCATGCACCGCTGGCGATGATCGGGTATGCGGCGTTTGCGCTGGCGTGCATCTCGGGGGTGATGTTTTTGATCCAGGATTTCCTGCTGAAAAAACACAAGATCCATGCGCTGTTTTATCAGCTGCCGCCAATCCACCATTTGTCGAAGGCAATTGTGCGGATGGTGGGATTTGGGGTGCTGGTGTTGGCGGCGATGATGGGGACGACGTTTCTGATTGAGGAGCCGATCAGTGGAGCGAAGATGGTGCTGACGTGGGGAGTATTGGGGATATATGCGGCGATCTGGTTGTTGATGCTGCGACATACGCTGAGCGGCAGGTTGACGGCTTGGCTGGCGGTGTTGGGGTTTTTGTTGCCGCTGGGATCGTTGTGGATAGTGGCATGAGAAAGGATAAGGGATAAAGGCTAAGGGATAAGGGCTGAAATTATGAACGTGATGGCTTTGAAAACTTTGATTGTGATGGGGGTGGCGGGATCGGGGAAGTCGCTGATTGGGGAGATGCTGGCGGAGAGGTTGGGCGGGTTGTTTGAGGATGGGGATGATTTTCATCCGGCGGCGAACAAGTCGAAGATGACGGCAAAGATTGCGCTGACGGATGAGGATCGCTGGCCCTGGTTGGAGGCGATGCGGGCGAGGATTGAGGAGGTGCGTGGTGCTAGCAGCGGGGTTTATGTGTTGGCGTGTTCGGCGTTGAAGGAGGGGTATCGCGAGGTGCTGCGGGGGAAGGATGAAGATGCGGTTTTGAAGGTGGTTTATTTGAAGGGGTCGAAGGAGTTGATCGGTTCGCGGATGGCGGCGAGGAAGGGGCATTTTATGCCGACGACGTTGTTGGATTCGCAGTTTGCGACGTTGGAAGAGCCGGTGAATGCTTTGGTGGTAGAGGTGTCGGGGACGCCGGAAGAAATTGTCGATGTGATCATGGAAAATTTAAAATTTGAGATTTGAGATTTTTTGACTGGGATGAGTGGACTGAAATTGAGTTTTTGGGGGTGGGATGAGCCGGTGCTGACGCGGGCGGTGAGGGAATTGCTGAAGGGTTGGATGGGTGGGCTTTTGGATTTGAGTGACCGGGTGATTTTGGTGCCGACGGCGGAGACGGGCCGGAGATTGCGCGAGGCACTGGCACGGGCCGTAGCGGAGCAGGAGGGGGCGGCGATGGTGCCGTTTGTGTGGCATCCAGAGGCGGCGCTGACCTTTGGAACGGCCACGGGACGGGCGGCGAGTTCGGTGCAGGAGCAGCTGGCCTGGATGATGGTGTTGCAGGGAGTGCGGGCGGAGGAAGTGAAGGTGTTGTTTCCGGGAATGGCTGAAGGGATGGATGAGGGGTGGGTGAGCGGGATGGCGGAGACATTGGCGGCGTTGAAAAGGACGCTGGGCGCGGGGGGGCAGACGATGGCTTCGGTGGCGGAGCAGATGGGCGAGGAGATGGATGGGGAACGCTGGCGGGAGCTGGCGGGATTGGAGGAAACATATTTGCGGGTGTTGAAGGGGTTGGGGGTGGAGGATGGGCAGGCATTGAAGCGGTCGAGGTCGATGGAGCCGGTGTTGCCGGAGGGGGTGAAGAAGGTTTCGGTTTTTGCGATGGCAGATCCTCCGAGGTTGTTGCGGGAGTGGATGCTGAAGGTGGGGTCGTTGCTGGACGTGGAGATGGAGATTTTTGTTTATGCGAATGCGCAGATGGCGGGGATGTTTGATGGGTTGGGCGTGCCGAGGCTTGAGACGTGGGGTCAGGGGGCGGGATTGGTGCTGCCGATGCGCGATGAGGATCTCTTAATGGTGGCGACGCCGAGGGATCAGGCGACGGCGGTGATGGGGGTGATGCGGGGGATGGCGCAGGAGGGATTGGAGATGGCGTTGGGGAGTGGTGATCCGGCTTTGACCTCGCATCTGGAGGCGGCGCTGGCGGCGGAAGAGGTGAGAGCGTTTGATCCGGCGGGGCGGCAGGCGGAGATGCACGCGCTAACGTTGGTGTTGAAGGCGTGGCAGAGGGTGTTGGTGTCGGGATTGTGGCAGGATGTGGCGGCGTTTTTGAGGTTGGACGATGTTTTGAGGGTGGCGGGTGAGGGTGTGGGATTGGGGCCGACGCGGGTGTTGGGTTTGTTGGATGAGCTGCAGCAGGCGCATTTGCCGCCGACCTTGGAGGAGGCGGTGGGATTGTGCGGGGAAGCAGGGGAGTTGCGTGCGGTGTTGCTGGGTTTGCAAGGGCGGGTGAGGGAGTGGGAGGGGGCAGGAATGGAGGTGGCGCTGCGGGGGCTTTTGGGTTGGGTTTATGGAGGACGGACTTTTGACACGTCGCATGAGGTGGATGTGGATTATGCGAAGCTGGTCGGGGAGGCGATCCGGCTGGCGGGTGAGCTGGATGCGGGTCGGGTGGCGTTGGGGTTGAAGGTGGGAGCGGGGGCGTTGTTGGGGGTGTTGCTTGATGAGTTGTCGGCGGTGAGGCTGGCGGATGTGCGGGGTGAGGTGGATTTCGTTTTGCACGGCTGGCTGGAGTTGCCGTGGGAGCCTGCGCCTGGGTTGGTGGTGGCGGGATTTAATGAGGAGTATGTGCCGGGGATTGTGACGGGGGATGCGTTTTTGCCGGATGGTTTGCGCAAGAGGTTGGGGTTGGCGTGTCAGGATTCGAGACGGGCGAGGGATGCATATTTGTTGCGGTCGATGGTAGAGCAGCGTCGGGATGGTGGGGCGTTCAGGGTGGTGTTGGGTCGGGTGAATGAACAGGGGGAGGGATTGAGGCCGTCGAGGTTGTTGTTTGATTGTGAGGATGAGGCGCTGGTGGGTCGGGTGCGACGGTTGTTTCCGGATCACGCGGAGGAAGGCAAGGAGAGCGATCCGCCGCGGTCGGTGGGGTTTTTGTTGAGGCCGAAGTTGGTGGAGAAGGAGTTGGGGAGCATTTCGCCGACGGGGATTCGGGCCTATTTAAGCTGTCCGTTTCGGTATTATTTGCAGCAGGTGCTGAGGATGGAGCAGGTTGAGTCGGGGTTGCGTGAGGCTTCGGCGATGGATTTTGGGAATCTGGTGCATGCGGTGTTGCAGGAGTATGCAAAGGCGGAGGGGATGAAGGAGTGTGTGGATGCCAAGGCGATTGCGGGATGGCTGGACGGGGCGGTGTCGAGACTTTGGGAGAAGCAGTTTGGGAAACGTCCGTTGCTGTCGGTGGTGATGCAGTTGGAGTCGGCGCGGCAGCGGTTGCTGGCGGCGGCTGAGGGGTTGGCGGAGCTGCGATCGGCAGGGTGGCGCACGGTGATGGTGGAGGAGAATGCGAAGGTGTGGGGGCTGCGGATTGGTGGGGTGTTGTTTAGTGGTCAGGTGGACCGGGTGGATCGTCGGTCGGTGGACGGCGTGGAGGAATTTTTGGTGCTGGATTACAAAACCGGGAAGCGGAAGAAGCCGGTGGAGGCGCATTGGGGGAAGGTGAAGGCGGGGGAGTTGATGGAGGGTTTTGAGTGGCAGATGGCGGAAGGTGGGGAGAAGCGTTGGGTGGAGGTGCAGTTGCCGTTGTATGCGTGGGCGGTGGGGCAGAAAAATCCGGGTCGGAGGGTGCAGGTGGGGTATTTTCATTTGCCGGCGACGGTGACGGAGTCGGGGGTGACCTTGTGGGAGGATCTCGACGCCGGGACGGTGGCGGATGCGGTGCGCTGTGCGGAGGAGGCGGTGAGTCGGATTAAGGCGCGGATTTTTTGGCCACCGGCGGACGAGGTGCGGAATGGGGATTTTGAGTTTTTGTTGGGTGATCCGCTGCTGACGGTGGATCCTTCGGCGTTGATGGAAGGGATGTTGAAGCGATGAAGCAGAAGGAGATTCACAATGCAATCATTCGAGCCTCGGCGGGGTCGGGGAAAACTTATGAGTTGGTGAAGCGGTATTTGCGGTTGCTGGCGTTGGACGAGGCACCGGAGGGAATTGCGGCGATGACGTTTACGCGGAAGGCGGCGCGGGAGTTTTTCGAGCGGATTTTGCAGAAGCTGGCTGAGCTGGCGGAGTCGCCGGAAAAGGCGCGGGGCTATGTGGATGAGCTGGCGGAGAATGGTCGGGCGCTGGAGTTGTTGCGGAGGGTGATTGGGTCGATGGACCGCTTGAGGTTGGGGACGATTGACAGCTTTTTTGCATCGGTGGCGCGGTGTTTTCCGTTTGAGTTGGGGTTGTCGGGGGCGGCTTCGATCATGGCAGAGGATGAGACGGCGCGGGCGCGGGATGAGGTGATGAACGGGTTGTTGGTGGAGTTGACGCGGGATGGGGATGAGGCGGCGTTGAGGGAGATGCTGGAGGCGTGGAAGCGGGCGACGGCGGGGGATGAGTTGAACTTGCCATCGAAGCATCTGGCGGGATGGTTTCGGGCGCTGCATCCGTTGTTTTTGGAGAGTCGGGACGAGGCGGTGTGGGGTGGGGCGGAGAGGATCTGGCCGGGGAAGGATGCGCCGGTGTGGATGGCGGATCGGGACGTGGTGGAGGTAATCGAGAGGTTGCGCGAGGTGTTGGATGTGACGGCTTTTGTGAAAAAGGCGGAGGAGCGCTGGGGAGTGTTTTTTGAGGCGGCGGCGAAGCGGCGGGCGGGGGAGCCGGTGAAGCCGAGTTCGCCGTTTGAGTATATGCTGAAGGCGGAGCGGGGGGAGTTTGAGCTGCTTCGGGAAGGGCGTGCGGAGTGGAAGATGGACAGTCGGAAGGGCGTGCCGCTGGATCGGGTGACAGGAACGGCGCTGGCGGATTTGCTGGATGTGCTGGTCGGACGGGAGATGAACTGTCGGGCGGAGCGGACGCAGGGTCGGAGGGCGTTGGTGGCGCGGTTTGATGCGCAGTATGCGAAGCGGGTGCGAGGTCGGGGAAGGCTGGCGTTTGATGATTTGACGTGGTTGTTGTCGGGTCAGGTCAAGGCGGCGGGATTGGCGAAAGATGAGGATGAGGTGGAGCGGCTGGAGATGATGCGTCGTGAGTGGGAATACCGGTTGGACAGCCGGTTTCAACACTGGCTGTTTGATGAGTTTCAGGACACGAGTCGGAGGCAGTGGGAGGTGGTGGCGAACTTGGTGGACGAGGCGGCGACGGACCCGGAAGGGCGGCGGAGCTTTTTTGCGGTGGGGGATCTGAAGCAGAGTTTGTATTTGTTCAGGCAGGCGGAGCCGGAGTTGTTTTTGGATGTGGAGTCGCGGTATGCCAATGCGCGGATGGAGAAGCGGGCACCGCTGTCGACGTCGTATCGGTCGAGTCCGGTGGTGTTGGGGATGGTGAATGAGGTGTTTGGAAAAGGGGAATTGTTGAGGGAGTTGTATCCGGAGGCGATGCGTTGGTGGCGTTATGAAAAGCATGAGGCGTCGGGGAAGACGAAGGGGTTGAGTGGTTATGCGGCGTTGTTGTCGGTGCCGGAGGATGCGGAATTGGAGGGGGATGCTGCGCGTGATGAGATGACGGCGGCGATCATTCGCGAGGTGGAGCCGTTGGAGCGGGGGCTGTCTTGTGTGGTGTTGACGCGGACCAACAAGGAGGCGGAGCGGGTGAGTGAGGAGTTGCGGAGGATTTTGCAGGTGGAGGTGGTGTGTGAGTCGCAGGTGTTTGCAGCGGTGGATAATCCGGTGACGCTGGCATTGTTGAGTGTGTTTCAACTGGCGGTTCATCCGGCGGATAGCTATGCGCGGGAGCATCTGCGCATGTCGCCGTTGGGAGCTTGGTTTGATGAGCAGGGAGAGTTGGCGATGGCGGTGGGGACCTTGGGTGGAATGGTGCGGCGCGGGGTGAGTCGCGATGGATTTTTGGCGGTGGCGCAGGAGTGGGCGGAGAGGTTGAAGGGGGATGGCGAGTGGGATGCGTTTAGTTCGATGCGGCTGGGGCAGTTTTTTGATCTGGCGGCGGAGTTTGATGAGGGAGGGCGAAGGGATGTGGATGAGTTTGTGGAGGCCGCGCGGGGATTTGCGATCAGTGCGGTGGATCAGGGTCAGGCCTTGCAGGTGATGACGTTTCACAAGGCGAAGGGTTTGGAGTTTGATGTGGTGATCATGCCGCAGTTGCAGAGCACGGCGTTGGATCAGCCCATGCGGCAGAATGACACCGAGCGGTTGCTGGTGGAGCGCGATGAACGGGGGGAACTGGTGTGGCTGCTGGATGAGCCGCCGGGGATTTTGCGGGATCGGGACAAACGTTTGCGGGCGGCGTATGAGAAAGACAAGGCGCGGCTGGCTTATCAGGGGTTGTGCCGCTTGTATGTCGGGATGACGCGGGCGAAGCGGGGGCTGTATTTGATTTTGCCGGGGAAAGGCAAAGGAAATGCGCGTTCGGAAGCGGATTTGCTGAAGCAGGCTTTGGGAAATGCGGAGCCGGTGAAGATGGGCTTTGAAACTTGCGAGGCTGATTGCTGGTATGAGGCGGGGACCCGTGCGTGGTTTGAAGAGGTGGAGAAGGCCGGGGAGCGCGTCGAGGTGGCGGTGGTTGAGGAGGGGCCGAAGTTGGGGGCGTTGTTGAATGCGGCAAATCGGCCGGCGGCGCGCAAGACGCCTTCGGGCGAGGAGTCGTTCAGGATGTTGGGCGAGGATTTGCTTTCGCCGCAGCGGGAGTCAGCGCGTCGGATGGGGACGCTGGTGCACGATTTGTTTTCGACGGTGGACTGGTTGGATGGTTTGGAACCTAAGGATATTGAGGACCGTTGGGCGGCATTGGGCTGGCAGGATCGGCCTGGTTATGAGGAGGCGAGAGGACGGGTGTTGACAGTGCTATCGGAGCCGGAGGTAAGGGTTTGGTTTGGAAATGCGAATGGATTGCGCGAAGTGTGGCGGGAGCGGTCGTTTGATTTGTTCAGTGCGGAGGGCTGGGTGAGCGGGGTGTTTGATCGGGTGGTGCTTGAGCGTGATGGAGCGGGGAGGGTGACGTCGGCGTGGGTATTGGATTTCAAGACGGACATGGTGGTCGATGAGGCATCGGCGAGGGCGAAGGCGGAGGGATATAAGCCGCAATTGAAGTTGTATGCGCTGGCAGTGTCGAGATTGACGGGGTTGCCGGTAGAGAAGGTGCGGACGGGGCTGGTCTTCGTGGCGTTGGCACGGTTATATTGGGTTTGACGCGAGGGCACAAAAAAGCCCGGTGGTTGAAACCGGGCTTCTCTGAAAAATTAAGTAGATGGCTGAATTACCAGCTTTGGCCGCGGCTGTAGCGGGTCTGGGACATAAAGCCGACCTGTGGTGGAAACTCTTGGTAGCCATACCAGGTATCAAAGCGGTCGTTCACGTAGTAAGGGGGACGGTAACCACCTTTATAAACGGGAGCCGGGAAGGTGACGAATTCGAACACGCCGTAGCCAAGACGGACGGCGGTGCGGACGGTGCCTTCGATCACCATGGAAGAAGCGGCGGCGTTGGCGCCATCAACTCTCTCAACTTTTTGCCAATGAAGCGGGATTTCGGAGACTCCATAAGCGAGGTTGGCCACGCTGCGGGAAAGTTTACGACTCCAGTTCCACTGCGCTTTTGGCGGGGCCTGGATGTCAGCATAGGCGAAGCTGCCCAGAGCGAGCACACCGATCAGTGAGAGGATGATCTTATTTTTCATGAGAGTGAGTTAAGAAAACCAAAGGGACGCTCTTTTGGCAAGAGAGAAAAGTGGGTTTGTGAAGAATGTTTGATGTTGAGGGCGGGGGGATGTCACAGAATCGCGCGTCGTGAACATGAAGGTGGCATGAAGATTCAAAATTGGTTGAAGGCAGTGGTGCTTGGCCTTGGCATGGGCCTCGTGGGTTCGAACGCACTGGCGCAGTTTGAGGGGGTGGCGGTGGACCCGGATGGATTTGTGAATTTGCGGTCGGAACAGGACGGCAAATCGAAGGTGGTGGCCAAGGTAAAGACGGGTGAGGTGTTTGAGTTTACGGATTCCGAGGGGTCGCCGTGGTGGAGGGTGGAATTGGGGTCGGGAAAATCCGGCTGGATGTATTACGACCGCATCAAGTTTCATGCGACGATGGACGATTTGAAGGATGGTGATGTGGCGTCCGAGATGGAGCTGTATGGGAAGTCGAAGGGGGTGAACTACTTTGCCCTGGCGAGAAAGGCGGCACAGGGGGATGCGGCGGGCATGAAGCGGTATTTTGGGTTGAATGACACGGACGGGGCGGCGGGTGAGATTCATGCGGCGATGATCAACAGCGTGGTGCATTTGTTGGGGGATGAGAAATTGTCGGCGTTCCTGGCGAAGCAGTCGATTGAGTATCAACTGGACGTGCGGTCGCAGTGGATGAGCGAGGTGGCGTTGTGGCCCTTTGAGCCGTTTGGTTATGCGCAGCGTCATTTCCCAAAGACGGCAAAATTGTTGCTGGGCAAGGAACGGGTGGCGTGGGCGTCGCCGGATGGAAAGTATGCGATCCGCAAGGTGTTCAGTGATTGGGATGCGCGTGAGAATGTGAAGGTGGACACGGCGCAGATTGTGGACAAGACCACGGGCGGGGTGGTGGCGGATTTCAGCGACCTGGATATTGGCATGGGCGTGTCGAGAGAGGGCAGGGCGTTGTGGGCGGAAGACTCACAAAAGGTGGCTTTGTTTGTGCATGACGGATTGCAGCACGGGAACCTGCTGGTGTTTCAGCGTGCTCGTGGGGTGATGTTCGAAAACGTGGAACTGGACCTGGATGAGCTTCCGGGGCGTGCCGGGGACAAGCAATTAAAAGGGGCGAAGTTAATTTTTTCGAGGATCGAGCCGCTGCGGTGGGACGGGGATGTGCTGATGGTGCAGCGTCATGACTATTTTGAGAAGCCGAATGCGGATGGTCCTGGCAACACGGGCTTGGGGAGAACCTATGAGTTGAAGGTGAAGGTGGATGGAGAGGGCGCGAGCGTGGTGGGAGTGGAAGTTTTGGCGGAATGAGGTCGAGCAGTCTTGCAGGAATGGCTTGATGGCTGGATGATGGAGGCACTTCTCTTATGAAACGACTTTTGCTTCTCCCCGCGGTTTGTCTATTGTCCCAGTGCGCCACGGTGGGCGTGGTTTCTTCGGTGGAAGCGCCGACGGCGGGGAGGGCTCCGATGGTTCCACGTGGGATGCCGCAGATCATCAATGTGTCGGCTTATGATCCCAAGGAAAAGCAGCGTGAGGGGCGGGGGTATACGGAGAATGATGTGTCGGCGCTGAGGGCAAATGGAGCAACGGCGTTGATTGCCCGTGCCGGGAAGGGCGGAAATCTGGATACGAAATGTGCGAACTTTCTGGCGGCGGCGGACCGGGTGGGATTGATGCCGGGGATTTATTACCGGCTTCAGAACCATGTTGATGCGGTGGCGCAGGCGGATCAGTTTGTGAACCGGGCGCAGTCGCTGGCAAGGAGCCGGTCGTGGAATGCGTCGTCGTTGCTGCTTTGTGGTGACTTTGATGCGAACTCGCGGATGTCGGACATCTTGCGATTCATGGACCGGGTGGAGCAGCGCACTGGGGTGGTGCCGGTGGCGTATTTGGAGAACAGCAGCCATTTGAAAAATTTGCTGGGCAATGCGGATCCAGGCACGAAGGCGAGGTTGCGTCGGATGCCGTATTGGCTGGCGCTGTATTCGCATGAAAGCGGTGCGGGACCGCAGTATCCGGCACCGGGGAATCCACAGGGTTTGGTGGCGCAGTATCGGGTCTGGCCCACGTGGACCATCTGGCAGTATGGCGGGGTGGAGTGGCAGGGCGGACGTTCGCGGGCGAAGGTTTACAACGCAGGTCCGTATCGGTTCAGCCCGTATTTCGGAAACATGGACCGGCCATTGGAACGCAATGTTTTCAATGGATCGTATGCGGCGATGCAGAGTTTTTGGCTGCGGCATGGGCTGCCATTGCGGTGAATTGAACCCCAGGACTCACGAAGGCCAGGCGAACAAAATCAGCAGGCCGCCAGCAATGGCGAGTCCAAAGGCGATGGCGGTGCGCCAGATAAGGGCGGAAGAGCCAAGGACGCAGACAGTGCCAAACTTGAAGACGAAGTTGGACATGGTGGCGACGAGGATGGCGCGCCAGGCCAGTGGGGCGTCAATTTGGTTGTTGGCGGCCATCTGGGCGGTGGACAAGGTGATGGCGTCCATGTCGGTGAGACCGGAAATGATACTGACCACATAGAGTCCGGCGGAGCCGAAATAGTCATTGGCGGCGGCGACGCCAAGAAGCACGAGGGCGTAGAGAAGGCCAAAGAAAAAAGCGGACTTGAATTCGGCGGGGTTTTTTTGTTCGGGCATCTCGCCCTGACTTTTGCGACTTTGAAAATACAGGAAGGTGGCAATAACTGTGCTCCATCCGAGCATGACGCCGAGCGGGATGGCGGTGGCGGGGAAAATGGTTGGAGCGACCACGGCAATTTCGATCAACACCCGCACCATGGAGATGCATGAGGCAATCATGATGACCAGCACACCGAGCGGAGCGAGGGCGGCGCTGCTGGCACAGCGGCGGGCGAAACTGACGGTGGTGGCGGTGCTGGAAATGACCCCGCCGATGATGCCACCGAGGAGGACACCGGCACGGGTGCCGAAGAGTTTGTAGGCGACATAACCGCAGAGGCTGATGGCGACGATGAATACGACCATCAGCCAGATCTTGAAGGGGTTCCACACTTCATAGGGGCCGTAGTCTTGATTCGGCAGAACTGGGAGGATGACCATGCTGATCAAGACGAACTGCATGATGGCGCGCATGTCAGGTTCGCCCACGGCAGCGACCGTGCGGTGGAGGGCGGCTTTGAAGTGCAACAGGACCACGGCGAGACCAGCGACCACGAGAGCGGCGAGCATGTTGCCGACCACGATGAGCGCGCCCAAAGCATAGAGCAGCAAGGCGGCGAATTCGGTGGTGGTGCCAACATCATCGGCTCCGTTCTTGAGTTTGGCGTAGTTGGCGAAGACGATGATGCCGGTGACGGCAAGAAGTCCGGCGCTGATGATCCAACCTTCGCTGGAAGTAGCGACGCCAATTTGGGCGCATACGGTGCCGAACAGCGAAATGAAGGGGAAGGTGCGGATGCCGGCGATGGAGCTTTCGGAGCGTTCGCGTTCAAGTCCGAGAAGCAGACCGAGACCGATGGAGACGGCAAGTTGTTGGAGGGCGAGAAGGTCCATGTTGTGTATGGTGCGGGTGCTTGGAATGGATTCGGAATTGAGGGCAATGGCACGCTTGGATTTTGTAGTCGGGGTTGTGGTGATGGTTTAGGGTAATTTTTTGATCAATTTGATCAGGAATGCACAACCGCCGGTGACGGTTTGTGCGATCCAGACTCTGTGTTGATCAATGGGTTTGGTGGTTCCCCATTCACGATTGATGACATGCTTCCAATCTTTGCTTGGTGCGGTGGAGATTGAAAGAAATCGAATTGAATTGTCCTATATTTCTTCCTGCTTATGTCTTCCAATGAATCTGACGGTCTGGTGCTTGTGGTGGATGATCAGGCCAGCAATCTGGGTTTGGTGAAAACGGCCCTAAGTCGCGATGGGTTTGAGGTGGAGACGGCCACGGACGCCGCCACGGCGCTGCGCTGGCTGTCGGAGAGGACGCCGGATTTGATTTTGCTGGATGTGATGATGCCGGAAATGAATGGTTTTGAGTTATGCGGTCGGATCAAGAAAAACGCGGCGACGCATGACATCCCGGTGATTTTTTTATCGGGAGATGATCATCAGGGCTCGATTCGCAACGGTTTTAAGGTTGGTGGCGTGGACTATGTGACGAAGCCTTTCAACAAGGAGGAATTGCTCGCCCGGGTGCGGACTCACGTGGAGTTGCGTCGGGCGCATCAGCGTCATGCGGCGCAGTTGATGGAGCGCAACCAGGTGTTGAAACTGATCGCAAATGAGTGGCACAAGCCATTGCAGCGGATCGTGCTGACAACCTCCAAGATGAAGATGCTTTGTGGGAAGTTGGATGATGTGACAGCATCGGTGCTTGCGACGGAGGCGACGTCTGCGGAACGCATGCTGGCTTCGATTGAGGCGTTTTTGCAATTGCGGGCGGTAGACGGAGACGAGAATGGCGACGGTGAAGCCCGTGAAGAAGCGTTCACCAGTGATGACTTGAGCCGGATGATGGGGCGCTGGTATGCGACCGCAAAACGGAAGCCTTTGGAAATTGTCTTGAAGGATACAGCGCGCGGAGTTCCTCTGGAAGGCAGTTCTTTTATGGCCAGGCAGATCGTCGATGCGGCGCTGCAGAACGCGATCAATTACACACCGATGAATGGTCGGGTGAAGGTGTCGATTTCACGCGACGGCGGACGTGCGGTGATGACGGTGACCGACACTGGTCCGGGATTCCCGGAATCTTATCTGGAGCAAACGTTTCATCCCTACTTGAACCGGGGAATTGCCACGGCAAACGAGAAGAAGGCGAAACCTACGCTGGGAATTGGCCTTGCGGCGGCGAAACGTGCGGCGGATCGTTTGGGTGCGACCTTGAGCTTGGATAACGGCGCTGAAGAAGGTGCCGTCGTGAAGATTGGCTTCGCGATTGCGAAGAAGGGGAGAGGCTGAATCCCGGCTCAATGAAGGGCGAGAGCGGGGTCGAACACCATCTCGCCTCTGAGGACGCGTTGAATGAGATGGACAAGGTCGTGGGGAGAAATGTTTTTCATGACATATCCACGGGCACCGGCGGCATGGGCGCGCCGGGCATAACGCTCCTCATGGTGCATGGAAATGACCAGCATGGGCACGTGGGGATGTTGTTTTAACGCTTCCTCGATGAACTCATAACCTTCTCCGTCGGGAAGGGTGACATCGACGAGGACCAGATCGGGAACATCTGATGCTAGTTTTTCACGGGCATCGGCAATGCTGTGGGCTGACCAGGCGAGCTCCATGTCAGGCGCATCCTCAGCAATGGTGCGGATGATGGCGCGGATGATGGAGTGGTCGTCAAGGGCGGCAATTCGAATGGGTTTGGAAACGGCGGCGGTTGGTTTTGAAGAGGAAGGCATGGTGCGTGCGGGGTGCTAGTCCGTTGATAGGAAAGGGGGGCGTGTCCATCAGCCAGCATGGGGAAGATTTCAATCCGTTGGATCTTCGGGATCTGGATAATGGGCAAAGTTTTTGGCGAAGCTGCTGGCGAGTTTGTCCATGTCCATCATTTGCTGACGGATGCTGGCCAGGGATTCCAGCATGTCGGGATCAGTGACGGAATCGCCGAGAAGGGAAGCCTCCATGTTCGCGCAGTTGATGCAGTTGCGAAGATCATGAACATGGTGGCGGACGAGATCCTTGATCTGAACGCGTTCGGCGTGTTCCAGTGATGTCTCAGTGGCAGGGTTCATGGAAGGAGATGGAAGGTCGGAGGCTCGTTACGGGGACTGCATACTAAATGCGGGAAAAATGGCGCTGCACAACTACAACTCCACTTTAGGATCGCCCCGAGATGCGGAATCGGATGTGTTTCGAATCGGCGGGGTTGGAAGATACCCCCAACAACACAAGGGGATGCGATTTCATTGAAAAGGAATCAGCTCATGAACGAAGACACAACCCCAAGTGAAAACAAGACGGACCCTGTGGATGTTCGTGCCGCGGAAGTGGCAAAAAGGGATGGTCGCACCGAGATTACGGATACCGACAGGGAAAAGGCCTTCACCGAAATGCAGACGACCGCGCCGGAGGTGAAGGAGGTTCCTGCGGACGACTGACTGGAGCAATCAGGCGATCTTGAATCGAAGCGGGCGGAGGCTGTTGGCCAGTTTGCGCATGCCAAGTTCAATCCGGGTCTTGACGGTTCCAAGCGGCAATTCAAGAGCTGCGGCGATTTGACGCTGGCTCATGCCTTTGAAGTAGGTCATTTGAACGACCTGTTCCTGGTGCGGGGGAAGTCGTTGAAGCAGGTTGCCGAGCAGATTGCGGAGATCATCTTCGCAAAGTTGCTGGTCGACTCCACAGTTGGGGGATTGTTCAACCACAGGGATGCGGTATTCGAATTCGAATCGATCACGTGCGCGGTTGTAGGCGCACTTCTGACGGAGGCGGTCGAGGGCGCGTCGCCGGGCGACGACGATCAGCCAGCCGAGCAGGCGACCCTTTTCCGGCGTGTAGCTCTCAGCGCGATTCCAAACCTGGAGAAAAACGTCTTGCAAGACGTCATCGGCATCGGCCTCGTCGCGCATGACCCGAATGATGACACTGCGGAGCACGTGTCGATAGCGCCGGTAGAGACTGGTGAGGGCGGCTTCGGATTGATCTTCAACCACGGCTTCGATGAGGGATTCGTCGAGTGGAAAGAGGGTGTCGTTGGGGAGGTAGGCGGAATTCATCAGCTAGGCGGATGCGGGAGCCTAGCGGTTGGGAGACGCTGGCCAATCAGGAATGATTCCCGGCGACGCATCCGGCATATCCCTGATGTTCATCCACGCGGTGGCTGCGATGTGCTCACAAACATTCGCCGTTGATGACACAAGCGGTTGTATCCAAGGGAAATTTAAGCGGGGCAGACTAACTTTGCTGGGTGTTCCATTCGATGGCGAAGCGGGAAAGCTCACGGGCATCATAGAAGCCCAGCTTTTCCTTGATATGCACACGGTGGGTTTCGATGGTCTTGGCGCTCAAATTGAGGGCTTTGGCGATTTCCTTGGTGCCATACCCGCGGCCCATCCATTGAAAAACTTCCATTTCGCGATCCGACAGTTTGTCGATCGGGTTTGCATTCAATCCGTCTTTGTCCAGCACCGCCTTGTAGATGAGGCTTTCACTCAGTCGCGAGCTCACGTAGATGCCTTTGTTGATGACTTTACGAAGGGCGGTGACGACGTGCGTCAGTGCTTCGGCCTTCATCACATAACCGCTGGCTCCGGCACGCAGAGCGCGCATGGCGTAGACGGATTCGTCATGCATGGAAAGGATGAGAATGATGATTCTTGGATTCTCGGCGAGAAACATCTTGGTCAGCTCAATGCCATTGGTGCCGGGCAGGGAAATGTCGAGCAGAGCGATGTCGGGTTGAAGATTGCGCATCGCCTCCAGTGCGGTTTGGGAACTCTCCGCTTCGCCGCAAACCCGCAGGTCGGGTTGCTCCTGAATCACCGCAGCGAGTCCTTTGCGAAACACAGGATGATCGTCTACAATTAGGATCCTCTTAGAAACAGAATCATGTGCGCCAGATGCCGAGATCATAAAAAGAGATGAAATGAGTTCTCGTTGAAAAGTCGAGCGACGCGTGAATGCCAAAGATGGCTCTGGCGGAAGCAATTTGCCAGTTTAAATTCAATCGCTGAGCAGTGGAGATCAGCATTTTTGTCAAGCGAAAACGCCCGCGGGTTTGGACCGGGGACGCTGGGTTTTAGCTTAACGGAGTCGCGAAATCAAATGCGTTCGATGAATTCGCGGAGCTCTTCTTTGCTTTTGCCAAGACGCTTTTGCATGCGTCCAAGAAGTTCGTCCTCCTTGCCTTCTTCGAAGGTGAGATCGTCATCGGTTAGCTGGCCATACTGTTGTTTCAGTTTGCCCTTCACTTCGTTCCAGTTGCCTTTCAAGGATAGTTTAGTCATGTTTTTTATTGGTTAGTGTTGGTAGGGTTTGTTCAAGAGGGGGTTTGAAAGTTTGGGATTGCTCCTGGGCAGAGACCCGGACTCGCAAATGATTGCTGACCGGCAGCGGTGCCAGTTGCGGGGAGGGTAAAATTTTTTCCATCAGGCGCAGGAGCAGTCTGACTGATGCGGAGGGGCGATCAGTGGGAAGCAGGCGGAATACGGTGGGCATGGCAGTGGTCTCGATCACTTGGTTGATGTTGAAGACGACTCAGGAGACGTTTGCCCCGTCACTTTCTTCCGCTTCATCGTCCTCATCCAGGTCGCGAAGTTCTTCATCTGCTTCATCCAGACCGTCATTCACGAGCAGTTCGGCATAATTGGTTTCGTCATCCAGCGGGTTGCGATGGGCGCGATGGCCGCGTTCGCCAATGGGTTCGTCCCAGCGCCCCGTTTCATCAATGCCGCCGACGATGGGCTCTTCCGGCTCGTCAAGACTGCCCGATACACTCGGCAGCACGTCCTGCTGCGTGAGGTCTTCGACGATTTCATCGACAGGATCGGCGGAGGTGGAATCTGCGCTGACGGGATCGATGTCGGGAGTGTTTTTGGGAGGCGCGTTTTTCATGGGTTGTCCTTTCCCATGAATCGGGGCAGCGGGGCACTGTGCGTGTGTATGCACGAATTTTGCTGAGGAGTTCGGCGGGTTTTCGGCATTTTCACCTGAGGTTGTCAATGTCAGAACCGCAACTTTTGGAGTGCGCGGCTCTACGGCGCTTTGGATGATTTGGTTGTGCAGTTCGTGCCACAACGAAACAAAGCGGCTTACTTGGGTGTTTCGCCGGGCTGCATTCTGCCGGCCAGACTGGCCACCATGGCGAGAAGCTCGGCGGCTTCGGCGGGTTTGGCGATGTGCATCTGGAAACCGGCGACGATGGCGCGCATGCGATCTTCGGATCGTGCGTAGGCGGTGAGGGCAATGGCGGGGACGGCTCCTCCCTTTTCAACGGGAAGGACGCGCACGCGGCGGATGAGCGAGTAGCCGTCCTCGCCTGGCATGCCGATGTCACTGATGAGGACGTCGGGAACGATGGTCTCCAAGATGGCCATGGCCTCGTTGACTGAGCCTGCCATCGACACCAAGGCTTTCTGGTCCTTGAGAAAACGACAGATCAAGGCGCGGGCATCGGTTTCGTCATCAACCACCAGCACCTTGACGTTTTCGAGATTCAACACGCTGGCGGGGATCGCTGGAGCGGCCCCGGTTCCGCTACCGGTCTGCGGATGTCGCCGGGTTTCATTGGGAGGAGGATCGGTATGCACCGCCGTGAGTGGAAGAGAGACGGTGAAGGTGGAACCGAAGCCGAGTCCAACGCTTTTCACCCGCACGGATCCGCCGTGCAGTTCGACCAGTTGTTTGACGATCGCGAGTCCGAGGCCGAGACCACCGTGGCGTCGCGTGATGGAGGCATCGGCCTGACGGAATCGATCAAAGACGAGGGGCAGAAAGTCGGGGGCGATGCCTTCGCCGGTATCACTGATGCTCACTTCAAGGTGCGAGTTGACGCGCTCAAGCAGCACTTGCACCCGCCCACCCTTTGGAGTGAATTTGATGGCATTGGAGAGCAGGTTCCAGAAGATTTGTTGAAGGCGGTTGGGGTCGCCGCTGACGGGTCGGGCGAGGGGATCGAGGACACTCTGCAGGCGCACGCCTTTGGCATCGGCGGTTGGACGCAGGGTTTCCACGGCGGTGCGCACCACGGGGGCGAGATCGGTGCTTTGGACGTTGAGCCGCACCTTGCCGGAGATGATGGCGCTCATGTCGAGCAGGTCGTCGATGATCTGTGCCTGGGCGCGGGCGTTGCGTTCGATGATTTCCAGTCCGTTGGCGTAGTCTTCCGGATCGGGTTCGTTGCTGAGAATGGTGCACCAGCCAAGAATGGCACTCAGCGGCGTGCGCAGCTCGTGGGAAAGGGTGGCGAGGAATTCGTCCTTGATGCGGTTGGCTCGCTCAGCTTCTTCGCGGGCGGAGCGTTCGGAGAGAAGCAGATGTTCGTTTTCCTGCTGGAGTTGTTTGTAGTCGTGGATGTCGGTGTTGGTGCCGAACCAGCGGATGACCTCGCCCTTTTCATTGCGGATCGGCAGTGCGCGACCCAGGTGCCAGCGGAACTCCCCGTCTTGACGGCGCAGTTGGTATTCGATCTCGTAGGGGTTGCCAGTGCGAATGGATTCTGGCCACGCGATGGAGGCGCGATTGAAGCCGTCCTCATTGTGGGCATGCCGCCAGTGTTCAATGCCGGTGTCGGTGTAGGCGTCGAAGCCGGTGTAGTCATACCACTTGGCGTTGAAGTAATCGACATGGCCGTCGGGCTGCGCCATGAATACAATTTGCGGCATGGCATCGGCCATTTGACGAAAGCGCGCTTCGCTTTCACGCAGCGTGTCCTGGGCCAGTTTGATCTCGGTAATGTCCACGGCGGTGCCGACCAGAGTGGTGGCATGACGGGTGGGTTCGGAGGCAAAATAGGCGCGTCCTCTAGATTGCACCCAATGCACACTGCCGTCGGAGTGGCGGACGCGGTATTCGACCGAGTAAGGTTGTGGATCATCCACGTTCAAGGACGCCCTGATCGACTCGCGGATGGTTTCGCGGTCCACCGGCTCGATCACTTCAAGAACGGCATCGAGTTCAATGGTGTTGGCGTCGAGTCCGAGGATGCGTTTGACCTGGTCATCCCAATGCACCTCGCCGGTGATGACGTTGAGATTCCACCAGCCCATGCCGGCGGCATCCAGCGCGACCCGACGTTGTTCGGCAACCACCGTCAGTGCCTGCTCGGCGGTGCGACGATGGGTTTGGTCAACCCCATGCACAAAAACGCCGGTAATTTGATCTTCGGCATCGCGGGTGGCGAGATAGACAAAATCCACGAAGCGTTTTTCTGGCGGGGCATCTGAAGTGCGCTGCAGGACAATCGGAACATCGGTGGCGTGAAAGGTTTCGCCGCTGCTGAAAACGTGGTCGAGCAATTCGAAAAAGCCCTGGCCCTCGATCTCGGGCATGGCTTCGCGGATCGGCTTGCCGATGAGTTCCCGATGGCCCACCACCTGGTAATACTCATCATTGGCCATGTCGAAGACATGATTGGGGCCGAGCAGCACCGCCATGAATGATGGGGATCGTTTGAAGATGTCAGCCAGGCGTTGACGTTCGGATTCCAAGGTTTCGGCGATTTTGGCCCGTGCTTTGGCAAGCTCGACCACCGATTCATGCTGCTGGGTGATGTCTTGACATACTTTGGAAAAACCGATCAGATGGCCCTGTTCATCTCTCATCGGGCGTAATCGGCCGCTGGCGAAGAAGCGTGAACCATCCTTGCGCTGCAACCAGCGTTCGCCCTCCCAGCCGTCGTGATTGAGGGCATGCTGTCTTTCCCGCGCGGGGGCACCGGCGGCCTGGTCTTCGGGGGTCCACAGCACGGTGGAGTCTTTGCCGAGAATTTCTGCCGCCGAGTAACCAAACACACGCTGGGATCCCGAGTTCCATTCGGTCACCCGGCCTTCGACATCCACCGTCATGATGGCGTAGTCGCGCACACTTTCGAGGATCAGTCGCAGGTGCTGCTCGCTTTCCTGGAGGGCCTTGCGAGCCTGCACTTGGGCGGTGATGTCCTCAATGGTCACTACCAAAGCCCCTTCCTCCCCTTCAACGCGGGGGAGGGAGGAGACATTGATCTGGGTCCAAACGATGCGGCCGTCCTTGAGCACGTAGCGCTTTTGAAACGTGGTGCTGGATTGCTGTCCCGCCTTGATTCGTGTCAGCTGTTCCACGTTTTGAAGCTGGTCATCGGGATGCGTCATGTGCTCCGAATTCCGTCCGACCACCTCCGCCTCCGTGCGGCCGACGATCCGGCAGAAGGCCGCGTTAGCACTCAGGACCACCCCATTTTCATCGGAGAGCACCATGCCCATGATCGACTGGTCGAAGGCGGTGCGGAACTTCTCCTCGCTTGCCTTGAGGTGTTTGAGAAGCATGGAAGCGTCCTCGTGCTCATGTCCTTCTGGTGGCTTTTCTTCAAGGCTCATGTGGAATTTCAAAATGACTGTAGGGAATCCGAAACCGAATGACAATACGGATGGGAACAGATGCCAACGTGCCCGTGTTGGGAAAATTTCGTCATCGCAACGATTCGGGGGAGGCTTAACCACGAATTCCAGGTCCAACCAAGGCAATTTTCGCTTGCAACTGACGGTCGGCATGCTTGATTACCGGCCCCTTAATATGGAACCTCGCCGTCAGGTAGGCGGCAAAAATCAATACTATGAGCGAAAACGCAACCACTGAACCCCAGTCCTTCCAACTTCATGAGAAGGACACCGGCAGTGCGGACGTGCAAGTCGCACGCCTCACCGCCCGCATCACGCACCTGACCAAGCACCTCAGCACCAACGACAAGGACAACTCCTCCCGTCGTGGTCTGTTGCGCATGGTCGCACGTCGTCGCAAGCTGCTCGACTACCTCAAAAACACTGAGGAAAGCCGCTATCAGAGCCTGCTTAAAGGGCTCAAACTGCGCCGCTAGAGAATTTTGAAAAGGCGAGACTCGCGAAGTCTCGCCTTTCGTTTTTCACTTCGGATGTGGTAGTCACGGGTCGCCGGTCTTGATGATCTGCGCCACCTTTGGCTTGCCCGGATTTGAAGACGAATTTCTCACGGTTCCATGCAGGAACATGATTTCCTGCCTTCAAAACACCGGACCCGGATCATTCTAAATCCCGGCCCAGTCTATCCAAAGCCAAAGCGGTTGCCCTAACGCGACCCAATCAAAAGCCAAAGCAAACGCCAACTCATTTCATTTCATTTCTTTAACTTATGTCCATTCATACCATTACTGCATCGCTTCCTGGCGGTGACATCACGATCGAAACTGGCAAGCTCGCCAAACTCGCAGACGGCGCTGTGACCGTCCGCATGGGTGACACCATCGTTATCGTGACCGCCGTTTCCGCGACCAAAATCAAAGAAGGTCTCGATTTCTTCCCGCTCTCCGTTGAATACAAAGAAAAAGCCGCCGCCGCCGGTCGCTTCCCTGGTGGTTTCTTCAAGCGTGAAGGCCGCCCTACCGAGAAAGAAATTCTCACCTGCCGCATGACGGACCGCCCATTGCGTCCGTTGTTCCCTAAAGGTTATTTTTACGAAACCCAAATCGTTGCGATCCTCATGAGCGCCGACGGCGAAAATGACTCCGACATCCTTGCGATGAACGGTGCTTCCGCCGCCCTTTGCGTGTCCGACATTCCCTTCGCAGGCCCGATCGGTGCCGTTCGCGTTGGCCGTGTCAACGGTCAATTCGTCGTCAACCCGACCCACGTTCAACGTGAAGTGAGTGACCTCGACCTCGTTTATGTCGGCAACAAAACCGACGTCATCATGATCGAAGGTGCTGCTGAAGAACTTCCTGAAGAAGATTTCATCAAGGCCCTCGAATTCGCCCAGGAGCAGGTTCAGGTGCTCGTCGCCGTTCAAGAACAACTCGCCGCATTGGTCAACAAACCAAAACGCGAAGTCGCTCTGATGGTCGTCAATGACGAACTCCTCGAAGTGGCTTACGAAGTGGCCGGCAGCCGTATTGAAGACGCTCTTTATCGTCCCAGCAAAGTCGAACGCAACAAAGCCGTTGGCGCATTGCGTGACGAAGTGGAAGCCGCCATCAAAGCGCGTTTCCCTGAAGCCGGCGGTTTTGAAATCGGCCAGGCGTTTGATTACATGCAGAAAAAAGCCTTCCGCATCAGCATCCTCGACAAACAAAACCGTTGCGACGGTCGTGGCATCGACCAGTTGCGTGTATTGACCGGCGAAGTCGGCCTCATCCCACGTTCCCACGGTTCCGCTTTGTTCTCCCGTGGCGAAACTCAGGCCGTGGCGCTTGCCACCCTGGCTCCGCTCGACGAGGCCCAGGACATGGACACCTACGCAGGTGGTGTTGATTCCAAACGTTTCATCCTTCATTACAACTTCCCTCCGTTTTCGGTCGGTGAGTGCGGTCGTTTTGGCGGTCAGAACCGTCGCGAAATCGGTCATGGTGCGCTTGCTGAGCGTTCCGTTGCTCCAGTCATTCCTTCCGCTGAAGACTTCCCTTACGCCATGCGCGTCAGCAGCGAAGTGATGGAATCCAACGGTTCCACCTCGATGGCCTCGGTTTGTTCCGGTGTCATGGCATTGCTCGATGCTGGTGTGCCTCTCAAGCGCCCGGTTGCTGGCATCAGCGTTGGTCTTGTCTCCGAGTTCGATTCGAACGATCAGATGAGCCGTTACCTGACCATGCTGGATATCCTCGGCAGCGAAGATCACTTCGGCGACATGGACTTCAAACTTTGCGGCACCGAACTCGGCGTCACTGGTTACCAGCTTGACCTCAAGCTTCCCGGCCTGCCATTCAACATCCTCGTTGAAGCCATTCACAAGGCCAAGGTTGGTCGCACCGACATCCTCAAAGTGATGAACGAAGCCATCAATGCTCCAGCGGCTCTCAGCGAGTTTGCTCCCCGCATCGAGAAGACCAAGATCAACCCTGACAAGATCGGTGAACTCATCGGACCTGGCGGCAAAAACATCAAAGCCATCCAGGCGGAATCTGGCGCTGACATCACCATCAACGACGACGGCACCATCCTCATCTACGCTTCCTCGAAAGAAGCTCTTGAGCGTGCACTTGAACTCGTCAACAACACCGTCGGTGAAATCGAAGTTGGCAAGAACTACACGGGTCGTGTGGTCAGCACCACCAACTTTGGTGCCTTCATGTCCCTCGGTGGCAAGAAGGACGGCCTCATCCACATCAGCGAGCTTGCCGAATACCGAGTGCAGGCCGTTGAAGACGTCGTCAAGGTCGGCGACATCGTTACCGCCAAGTGCGTTGGTGTTGACGACAAAGGCCGCGTGAAAATGAGCCGCAGAGCCGTTTTGAAAGAAAAAGACGCCGCCGCCGCTCCTGATCTTGAGCCAGTGGCTGCTGAATAAACCATCGCACGCAAGAGGTTCGCACCTCTTCACTGAGAGACGCGTCCAGTAACCTGGGCGCGTTTTTTATTAGTCCGTAATTCAGCGACTGGCTTTGGGCACGTCAGGTCATTCTTTGTGGATTCAAGAAAGACATTTACTAGGATTATGGATCTGTGTATTTTTTCTTCAGGACATTGAATCAAACGATGCTTAACGTTCTCGCAGCAAAATTTCGATGTATCGGAGTGGCTCTTGTGAGCGCCACTTCGATATGGCTAACGTGTCTGACTTTCGCTGAAACCCCATCAATCCGGCTCCGGGAGATTCTCGCGGGATTTGATGAACGTGAAGTCCTTGATAATGGAGATAATGCTTCGACTTTAGCGCACATGCGCTGGTTGGAGACGGAGCGGGGTAAACACGACTTGGCATTTCTAATCGAAAATTCCGACCAAATCAGTCCATTCGTGAGGGCTGAACTAGCGATGGAATTGGGCAGGACTGGATCAACATTAGTGATTCCGCTGGTAAAGCAGGTGTTGGAAGACAAGGAAAACGGCAAGTTAGCGCTCGCGGGCGTTTTTTATGCCTGTAACTTGAATCAAGCGAATCAAGAATTCCGCAAAGCTCTGGCTCCATCTGTCATCCCTTGGATTGGAAATGATCAACTTCCAGATCTAGATTCGGCAATTGGCTTGCTGGTTTGCATGGATGAAAAACTTGCTAGAGAGACTTTGGTGAATGACAAATACCTTTTTCCTGATGCGCGTCATGTTCGTGCTGTTTTACACTTTTTTAACAAGGAGTGCCTTTCGATCCCGTTAAATTTTGTGGAGAGTTTGATCACTCACTGGATTGAGAAGGGCAACAAGTATGATTCATATTACCGTGATCGAAATGGGCTAAAAGAAGCCATTCATGCGCTGGCTTTTCATCAACCGCAGCGGGCATTGGAAATGACTGAGCAACTGGTTCAACAATCGCCCGGCCTTAGCGAGGCTTACAGTGAAGTGGTGCTTGCTGCATGCGGTTTCACGAAGCTTTATCAAGTATTGTGTGAATACGAAGATGATGCGAAGAGGTTCGATGAGTTACCCGAGTCTGCGAAAGTGTTTTTCTCCGTAACCTTCTTTGAAGCGGCTCATTTTTATGGTGGTATAGCGCAAGCTTTCGGCGGTCCATCGGGAAACTATTTGCTTTGGGTCAGAAAAGGGTATGCGGAAATCGGCGAACCATGGAACGTGGAATGGCTCGACTTCATGTGCCGGCCATTTGGAATCGGCGGCCCTTCAAAAGATCGAGAACGCCGCAACCAGCAAATGATGTCGATGACTCCAAGTTTTTGGGATCAAGAAGACGAGTTAAAAGCGGCATATGAAGAAAAAACTAAAGACCGAGAAATCGAAATTAAATTCTGCACGAAATGGGCACTATCGAAATTTGCGTTGAAACATGTGGAGGTTCTTAAGCATGTGATTGCAAGCAACCCAGTCCAATCGCCGTAACATCCATTGATCTCCTGCACTCCGAGTCTTTTTCAGGAGAGACGCTGAATGAAATAGACGATCGCGGATTGGATCAAACGACCCGCGCGAGATCTGCCTTTTATTGTGAAAATGCGCTCGCTTGCCCCGGTCTCTTCTGTCGTTCCGTTACCATTCATCTTCCAATCCATAACTTCTCCAATTGAACGCAGTTGACGTTGGGAGTTCCAATCGTCATGCCTTCTGTTTCCAACTGATCTTGTCATGAAAAAATGCCTCTACGTTCTTCTCCCCACCTTTCTGCTGGTCGGAGGGTGGTCGCTGTTTGGAGAAGTCAATCCCCGGCAGGCTGCGATCGAAAAGCGTCTCGCTCAAGCTTTAAAATTATACCCTGACTCCGACACCAACAAAGATGGAGTGCTCTCGATTAACGAGGGGATGGCCTATCTTGAAAAACATCCTGAAGTCAGGGCGAAACTCCAGGCTGCGATGGGTGGCGGCGGCAGTCGGTCGCAACCACCGTCGTTTATTCCGGGCGCAAAAGGCATCCGGGTGTTTGTTTGCGGACACAGTTACATGATCTTCACGGCGGGCATGTTGCCGGCCATATCAAAATCAGCTGGCATCCCGTATCTTGATGCGGGCAGTCAAATGATCGGCGGTTCCCAGGTGGTTCAGCATTGGAATCTTCCCGACGACAAGAACCAGGCAAAAATGTCTCTGCGCGAGGGGTTGGTGGATGTGTTGATGCTGTCTCCCAACTTGTTGATGCCCGATGAAGGCATCAACAACTACACCAAGCTGGGTCTCGAGAAAAATCCCGAATTGCGGGTGCTGGTTCAGGCCTCCTGGGTGCCGCGTGACGGCAATAATGCCGATTTTGTGAACAGTCAACGGGATCGGGTGACGCAGGAGCAGCTGCAGCAGATGCGCGATTCGCAGAATCAAAACTGGATGGTGGCGTTGGAGGAACAGGTGGCTTCGCTCAATGAGTCGATTGGCAAACCCACCGTCTTTGTCGTGCCCGTTGGCGAGGCGGTGTTGCGTTTGAGAGAACGGATCGCGCGTGGAGAGGCGCCGGGACTAAAATTGCAGAGCGAATTGTTCAGGGATGATCATGGTCATCCAGCACCGACGCTGGCGTTGCTGGTTTCGTATTGTCATTTCGCCGCGATTCATCAACTCAGTCCTGTTGGACTGCCAGTGCCGGCATCGATCCGGCAAATGCCAGAGGCGAAGGAGCTCAATGGGTTGCTCCAGCAGATCGCCTGGGATACGGTGAGCACGTATTCTTTCAGCGGGGTAAAGCTGGGAGGCGATAGCGATGTGTCATTGAGGTAAAGCTCCATTGCGGAGAACGTGAGTGACCGCGTTCCCGCAGGATGCCAAATTACAGCCCGGCACAGGGTGTCTAGTCCGGTAGCCGCGAGGCGACCTGCCGTTTTCATGCCCAAACACTGTGCCCCATGATCCATCATTGAACGTGCCGTTTTTTCGTTGATTTGCACCGCGTTTCATCGGATGGAGGAGCTGCCTGAATGGGCTGCTTTTTCTTCTTATGCTGCTTAGCGTTACCCTCATCGTTGCCGGTTTGGTGGCCCTTTACTACGGGGCGGAATGGCTCGTCCGGGGAGCAACCTCGCTGGCGCTGAAACTCGGCATGACACCGTTGATAGCTGGTCTGACCGTGGTGGCGTTTGGCACCAGCAGTCCTGAGCTGGTGGTCAGTCTCACCGCCACTTTGCAGGGACAGGGCGACATTGCGTTGGGTAATGTGGTGGGGTCCAACATTTTCAACATTGCCGTGATTCTTGCGATCACGGCAATCATCGTGCCTCTACGGGTGGAGTTTCAGCTTCTCAAGTTCGACACCCCGTTCATGATTGCATCCGCCGGATTGTTTCTATGGTTTTTTCAGGACCGCTCCATCGACAGCATTGAGGCGGCGATTTTGTTCGGTTTGTTGGTGGTTTATGTGGCGGTCAATGTGTGGTTGGCGAAGCGGCAAACGACGGCTGCGGTGAACAGCGAATATGCCTCAGGCATGGAGGCGGTGGATGCCACTGCGACGACTCCTGGATGGAAGATTGCCCTGTTGTTGGTGATTGGTCTCGGTGTCCTGGTGGCGGGTTCGAAAGCTTTCGTGAGCGGCGCGGTGGAGATCGCGAGAACTTTTCAGATCAGCGAAGCGATCATTGGGCTGACGATTGTAGCAGCGGGGACGAGCCTGCCTGAACTGGCTTCGTCATTGGTGGCGGCCATGCGCAAGCAGGCTGACATCGCAATCGGCAACGTGATCGGCTCCAGTATTTTCAACATCCTTTGTATCCTTGGCATTTCGGGAATGGCTGCGGGTCCGTTGCAGGGACCGGGGATCAGTCAGGTGGATCTGTATGTGATGTTCGGCTTTTCGTTGGTATTGATGCCGATTCTCTGGACGAGTTCGATGGTGCGACGTTGGGAGGGAGTCGTGTTGCTGGCGGGTTACGGTGCCTATCTGGCGTTCATCTGGCCCAAGTAAAGATCATCGGTCAGCGTTAAAGTTGATCGCCGATACGGTCTATGATGGGGCCGCCCCAATGGGTGAGCGATTCTTCGGTGACTGGCTTGGAAATTCGAAAGTCCTTCAGGAACAGTCGTTGTTCCAAAGTTTTCACGGTGCGTGGATCGGAGGTGGCCAGGCTGAGTTCGCGATTGATGCGCATGCTCAGGGTGTCCTTATTGGCGGAGCCAAACATTGCCCAGTCATCGCAAACCATCGCTTTGAGATGGGTCATGCCAGGATATTCATACACTCTGGCACCACTTTTGATGAGGTCTTTGAGGGCTTCAAGATTGCTCAAAGTCATGAGATCAGAATCATTTTCGCCGGGAATGATGATGCGCACATCGACGCCGCGCTCGGAGGCGTCTTCGAGTTCTTCGGCGATTTCGTCGCTGGAGAAATAAGGGGTTTGAACCCAGATGCGCGTGGAGGCACTGCGGATGGCCAATAGTGCGGCCTTCATGATGTCGCGTTTGCCAGCAGGGGTGTCGGTGCGCAAAACACGGAGGTCTTGCAGGTGGTTGGCCGGGATGGGGGTTGAAGCGCTCTTGGCATCCTTCTTATCACCCCACCATCCGGTCAGACCCCAGTTGCGCCGCCAGTCCTCGCCGTTCCAGCGGTAGTTGTAGAGATCGATGAGTTCGTCCACCACGGGGCCTTCGACGGCCACCATCAGGTCATGCCATTCGTGCCGGTATTCCGTGCCAATGTTCATGCCGCCGAGAAAGGCGGTGCGGCCATCAATGAGGTGCAGTTTGGTGTGGTCTGCCACCAGGTAAGGGTTCATGGTGCGGCGCACCTTGACATTGGAGTCTTTGGTGAGATAACGGCGCATATTGTAAGGGGGCTTGAAATCCTCCGGTTGGTTCTCGGGTAATTTTGCCATGGCAAGGGCGGTGCCGAGTCCGTCAAAGTAAACGCGCACGGGGATCTCGCGGGATTTCTGCTTGAGCAAGTCGGCGACTTCCACGCCGAAGGGATCGTTGTCGAAGATGTAGGTTTGCACATCGATACTGGTTCGGGCCCGGCGAATCGCGTTCAGGTAAAACGGAAAAAATTCTTCTCCATCCACGAAGACCTGAACGAATCCCTTGACGCGCGGCGGCAGGTTTTCCGAATCAAGCAGACCTTCGAATGCTTCGCCACCGGCTTTTGGTGGGAGCGGGTCGCCACGATCAAGCCGCAGCCGGGGCAACGGGGCGGTGCCTCGGATCAAGGTATACATCCGGTCGTTCCACATCACCACCCCTGTTTTGGTGGAAGCAACGGGTGCACGTGCGGTGGCAACGGCGGTTGACCTCAATATCATTTTGGCACTGAGAGTGCCGGGGATTTTCGATAATGATAAATGCTCGTTTCCGACCCCATGAAATCGACCGATGGATCCGCAGCCACAGAGGCAAATGGTCGCGAGAAGGCACAGAAGGCGGTGAAAATTTTTGGACATGGCCAATGCAAATTGGAAGGTTCGTGTGGGGATTCGCAACTCCACGCAACTTTGACCGGGTGTTTTGTGTGAACAATCGTGGGGCGAACCTCAACCCTGCTGCCACCAGTCGCTATGCAGCAGCCCGCAGGCGAAGTGGCGACGTTGGCGAAGGTGGAATCGATGTTGGCCCAACCACGGGTCTGGTGGAGAGATGGACTGGTTGGTGACGTCGGCGGTTCGTTTGAAGAAGGCATACAACAGCGCAAGCAGGGAACGCGAGGCAATGGCGCTTGGCGAGGGCGCGCAGAAGTCGGCGATCAACCAAGCGGCATTCCTGGTGACCATCGGTGCCAGATGATCGACGGTGGAGGCTACCTCATCCGGCTTGAAACAGTCGAAGAAAAAATGCGTGACGATCAGGTCAAACGACGCGGGATCGGCCTGCCAGTGCTGCACGTTGGCATGCACCCACTGGACGCGTGAGGCGTTTTTGCCGATCCTCGATTGGGCGAGTTCGATCATGCGAAGGCTGGAGTCCACGCAGGTGATGTGCGCGTGGGGACAATGTTTGATCAAGACTTGAAGGAAGCGGCCGTTGCCTTCGCCGATGATCAAGATGTTGGCTGGGCGGTGACTCGACTGCACCTCACGAATCCAAAAAGTTCGCGCCCGCTGCAGTTGTCCAAATGCCAGAAGACCTTCGAGCCATCGGTAGTGTGGCGCGATGCGGTCGAAGTTCATGACTCAATCCTCACGCCTCAAGCAGGGTTTGAAAGAACAACGTGAACTCCTGCCGGTTGTAATTCAAATGCGTGGAGGCGAGCAAGGTGAGTCCTGCTTTTGAGGCAGTGGTGACCACGGAATCGTGCAGCGTGATCAGATCTTCGAGGGTGTCGGCTCCAGGGGTTTTTAAGGTGAAGATGATCAGACCAAAGGAGCAGAGGCTGTCGGACAATCGAATGACGTGCTTGATGGATTGATGCGGATCGCCATTCAGATCGCAGAGGAGAGCGTCATAAACAAAGCCGGGAGTGGTCTTGAAGGTGGCGACGTCGGCCTTGACGAAGCTGAGTCCTGGCGAGCCATTCAATCTCGGTTCGAGCGGGGCGCGATCGATGGCGGTGACGCGTTGTTTGCGGGCGAGCAGTTCGGAGGTCATGCCTCCCGGACTGGCACCGAGTTCCAGCCAGCGGCTGCCTTCGGCTGGCTCAGGTCGGTAGAGTCGCAGGTAATGCAAAGCTTCCGCCACCTTGGCTCCGGCTCGGCTGATGGATTGTTCGGCTTCCTGCCGGATGTAGCGGGTTCCTCCAGCGTAGAATCCGTTGCTTTGTTTGGGGCTCTGAATGCCGGCAAACAAACCTTCCTTGCCGACAAAACAGAACAGGGTTGGGCGGGTGCTGTCCTGTTCTTCGGCTTCGTGCGGCGGAAGGGGTTCGAACAATTGCAGCGCTCTTCCGCGCAGATTGGAGGCGAGGCTTTTGTAATAAGAATTGGGCAGTCCTGGCAGCAATGGCGAGATCAGCAACGACTGGGGATTCATGGCCTGGAATTTCCCCGCGAGGGTGAGGGCTGCTTTTTCGACAAACCCTTCCATTTTTTGCGGATTGCACGGCCAGCTGTGATGAATGGGCACATTCCAAGTGATAAAAAGCGCCACGGGCGAGTGGCGGATCAGCGAAGGATCAGGCAGCTTGATCACAAAATACTCGTTGCCCAGTTTGGTCACGCTGGTGGTGGCGAGACGTTGCAGAATCTCTGGGATGAAAGGCGAGAAAAGTTCGGGGATACGAATCAGCCAGGAAGCTGCGGCTGGTGTGGGAAGGCTGGAATCCAAAATGCGATGCGATCAGGGTTGGTTCGGCGAACGATAGGCCGAACCCTCACCATGCCACGACAAGGGGCGCTTGCCAGCAAAACTTGCATGGCCCCGACATTCGACGCAATCGTGCTCGCAAGAAAGGAGGGATGGGTTTATGTAGGGGCATGAAGTTATTGGAAGGGCAGCTTTGGAAAGTGGGCGACATCTACTGGCGCATTTTGCACCGGGACAACTACCGGGTGGTTTACAAGGCCATGAAAGATCCAGAGACCAAAGAAGGCGAAGAACATGAGCTGACCAAGAAGGAATTTTGCCGGCTGATCAAGAAGGCGGAGTTGCTGACACCGGCAAATCCCCGGGGCTGAGATCCTTCCTGAGAATTCCATACAACCAGATGGAAACCCCGTCGCGAAGCTGTCTTGTTGTTGTTCGGTGCGGCGGTGCGCCGCTTAGAATCCCTTTCTTTTTTATGTCGGCGCATCGCACATCAACCTATTCCTTGGCGGATTGCATGATCGGATTCAGCGGACTGGTGTTCAATTTTCTTTTGGTTGCCCTGGCATCCATGGTAGTCAGCGGAGAAGGGCACGCGGCTCGTCCGATATCGGAGATCGAACCTCTCACGCGCCTTCAAGTTTTTCTCGACCGACAAGGATTTAGCCCCGGCAAGATCGACGGTCGCGATGGGGGATTTACCCGGAAGGCCATTGCCCTCTATCGACAATCGCGTGGAGAAGTGCTCCCTGTGGACGCTCCTGCGGGGAATTCCGCGAACGTGGATGGTCTCGATCTTCAATCGATCGACCCCGTGTTTGTAGAGTATGAGGTGACTGAAGATGACATCGAGTTGTTGGGCAAAATGGCGTCCACGGTGGAAGAGCAGGCCAAACAGGAATCCATGCCCTATGTCACGGCGGCGGAACTCATTGCAGAGAAGTTTCACTGCGATGTCGACTTCCTTGCCGAGCTCAATCCAGGGAAGACGGACAGCATTAAAGCGGGCGATCAATTAAAGGTGCCGAATGTGGAGCCGTTTGATTTGGTGGCTCTCCAAAAACCGTTTCCTGAACTCCCGGCGGAGCAGGCGGCAAATATCGCGTTGAAAATTGATGTGGTAAAAAACATGCTCAGCGTGTTTGATCAGGGGCAGTTGGTGGCGGCTTATCCAGTGACCATCGGCGGATTGGAGACGCTTTCTCCGGTAGGCGAATGGAAGGTGAAGGGTGTCGCACGGATGCCCGATTTCCGTTATGACAAACGGGTGTTGAAGGAGGGGATCCGGAGCGAAGATTTCCACATTCTCAAACCCGGACCCAATAATCCGGTGGGGGTCATTTGGATCGCCCTGGACAAAAGCGGGTTGGGGATCCATGGCACCAATGAGCCGGATACCATCGGTCGGTCCGCCAGTCATGGTTGTGTCAGGCTGGCGAACTGGGATGTGGCGAGACTTGCCAAGATTGTCAAAACGGGTGTGGCCGTCAGCATCAAATGAAGCGGCGAGCTACGGTTTTTCGTAGCCGAGAGCGCGCAGGCGCAGCTCAAAAGATTTGGGATCACGAGTGAAAAACATTCCGGCTTCACGCTGGGATTTTGCCGGTAGAAACTCAATCTCAGTGCTGGCGCTTTCCACCACCCCCTGCTGGCTGGGTTCGACCAAATCGCCCGAGATGGCCACTCTGGACGCGGGTTCGCCACCTTGATTATAGACGTTGATCAAGGCCACGTGTCCGTTGCGTTGCGTTGACACGGTATGTGCAGACACGTGAATGTCTGGAGGTGATGGAGCCGCTGAAAGGCCTTCGTAAATCAGCAGGCCAATGGCACCAGAAACCAGCGCAAGGCCCAGTGCGCCCACCACCCATTCGATCATGGGGATCTTGGGGGCGTCCTCTTTATTCTTGGAACGATCGGATGATGATTTAGCGGTCATGAGATTAGATGATTAGACGGGCGGCGGCGGCTCCGATGGAGGCGGGAAAGCCAAGGACCACCATTGACGTCACCAAGGGCTGGATCGCCAGTCCATCAGTTCGACAAAAGGTCCACAACAGAAAAAGACTGGTCAGCAAAGCCAGGGCATAACCGGGGATGGTGTAGCGCAGGAATAAACTCCTGGAAGTCGTGCCTTCTTCAATGGGCTCACTGCCGCGGAACTCCACGGCATACACAAAGGCATGCATGATCATCAGTGACACCGTGATCAGCGCCAACACATGGACCGTCGACATCTGTTGAGCAATAATGATGATCTCCTCGGTCGGTGCCACGCTTAGGGCAAGAAACAGAGCGCCAATCAGCATCAGCAAAAATTCTCCGCGATGTCCGCTTCGATCCACCCGCTGGGCATTCCCTTGTCCAAACTCGCTTTGCGCCAGCAGCGCTCCAATGCTGCCGGGGACGGCTTGCAAGGCAACCTTGCCGACCACGTCATCCCAGCGCATGCCGGCATGGAGTTCACCGAACAGCAGCAGCACCACAGATGCCGTGATGAAGCCGACAGCGCAGGCGGCAAAGGCGTCAATCACATCATCCAGCCAGCCAAAAGTTTTTTCGAAACCGCACAAGTGCGACAGGCCGACCAGCAACGGCACCAGCAGGATCATCAGCAGTCCCAGCCGAAGGCGTGCGGCGGTGACTCCCAGCTCCCACATCTCAGCGGTCATGAAGATCGGGATGGAAAAAATGACCGCGCCTCCGAACGCCCTCGCCAAGGCGACGAGATACTCGTGTGTATCGCTCCTGTCGCGAGTTTGAGGCCGTCCGGTTGATGATTTTGGCATGCGTGCAATGGATCGGTTCAAGCTCAAACAACGGCTGTGCCAAAACCGCATTTCAGAAGGCAATTGTGCGATGCGAGCATGGGAAAAATAAAGGATTTCATTTTGGCTTTTGCAAAGCGCGATTCCCTCCCTACGCTCTGCCCCCCATGCCTGCCAAAATTCGCTTCAGCTCCTCCATCGCCACCGGTCTCGTGCTCGCCAAAATCGGCAATCCGCAGCGAGACGAGCCATTGCTGACCTCGCGCGATGTATTCAAGGTGGATGAGGCGGACCAGGCCACCCTGACCACCATCTTCGTCAAGCCGTTCCGCAATCTGGTGGGCCACCGGTTCAGCCATCATTCTTCGCTGGAGCAGCATGAAATGAACACGCTGGCCAAGGCGATCTTCACTTCGGAAGACGGACTCGGACTGCTGGAAAAGGGTTGCGACATCGCCAAACGGCTTTATTCAAAGTCCAATCATCCCAACATCAAGGCGGGCGACCTGTGCATCTCGCTCATCAAGGACATCGAGTTTGACGGCAAAATGACCAAAGGATTGTGCATTCTCAAGTCGGAGAGCGTGACGCCGTTTTTGAGCATCTCCACGCGCAATGGCGACCTTCAATTGCACACCGAGCAGGGCATCAACCCGGAAAAAATTGACAAGGGCTGCCTGATCATTGATGTGCATTCCGATCAGGGATATTATGTGCTGACGTTTGACCGCACCAGCGGTGAGTCGCGTTTCTGGGTGCGTGATTTTCTTGGGGTCAAGGTGGTGACCGATGCGTCCTACCTGACCAAATCCTATGCCGACATGGCGGTGTCGTTTCTTGAGCAAGAAACGCCGAAGGAAGACGACAATTCACCGCCTTGGGAGACTTGTGTGGCCGCCCGTGAGGCGCTGGAGTTTTTTGAAGGGCGGGAAAGTTTTGATCTGGGTGAGTTTGAGCAACAGGTGCTGAAAAGTCCGGAAGTGGTGGCCAAATTCACCGAACACCGCAACAAGATTGAGGAAGAAAGCGGTCAGCCATTGGAGAAAAATTTTGAGATCTCCAAGAAGGATATCAGCAAGGCGAAAAAGAAGATCGGTGCCATCATGAAACTCGACAACGGCGTCGAGATTCATCTCAAATCAAATTTCCTGCTTGAGCCGAGCAATCCGACCATTGAGCGGGGATTCGATGATGAGAAGAAGATGAAATTCGTGAAGGTGTATTACCATCAGGAAACTCCGGGCTCTTAAGAAAAAGAGATCGGCTTAACTTCATGATCGGATGCGAAACCATCCGGTGATGCTCCTGCGTGTTTTGCATGCGGGGAGAACCTCGTGCCAGTGATCCCCAGCCATGAAACACACCAGGGTGCCGAGCCGTGGTTCGACCAGTTCAAATGCACCATCCTTGTCAGCGGGTTTGGTCCACAACTTGAGCTCGCCGCCGTCACCGGGTTTCCAATCGGCATTGAGGTAGAGGATGACGGAGACGATGCGGTCACCACTTTCGCGATGCCGATCCAAATGGGCTTTGTAAAATCCGCCCTCGGGATAAACGGCGAAGTGGCCCTCAAAATCGAACAATCCGAGAAACAGTTGTTGGTTGATGGCGAGTCGGAGGGATTCGAGCAGCATCAGGTAGGCTCGTTGCGCTGCGGTGGTTTCGCCGTTTTGAAGCCACATGACATGATCGCGACGGACTTCTTCACTCACTTGAAGATCAGTGCCGCGTCCCACCCCTGCCCGGCGAAATGCACCTGCATCCCACGCCGTCTGACTCTCTTCGGAAAGCAGCTTTCCTTCTTGGAGGTCCAGATAAAATGGACAAACAGCCCATCCTCTTTGTTCCAAGGAGTTGACAATGAACGGGTGATGTGGGGAGGATGGGGTGCTCAACAGGTGGCTGCCTTGGGCGGTTGAGCCGGGTGAGCATTGGAACAGTTTGAGTAATCGTGGAAATCTCGTGCAAGTCCAGAACTGATTGACAGTGAGCAGCAGATTTGCTTGCATCCTTTCATGACCGGTGATCCGTTCGAGCAAACCAATCAGATCGGTCAAAGACAGCAGAAAGGCTGCCTGTTGACGTTCATGGTTTGGGCGGCGGCCATTGGTTGGTTGGTCTGGATTGGCCGGCAGTTGGGCAGGCGCGATTCTTGGGAGGACTGGGTGACCTTTGGTGCCTATGTGGTGCTGATTTTTATCGCGCCAACACTGGGAATCTTGCAGGCGATGGATCTCAAGCCTTATCTGGATTGGAAGAACCGGCGCACGGGCCAATCGTTTTTTTATCGTGGTTTGATCACCTTGGGTTGTTGGTTGCTCGCATTGGTCATGACGGTTTTTGGGGTGGTTGGTCTGTTCATCGGCATTCGAGAGATGTGGGAAGCCAACTCAATAAAGCAGGGACTGACTGCGTTGGGGGTGTGTGGTTTAGGGGGGATGCTAACTTTGGGTGGAGGGTGGTTGTTTGCGATGCCGTTTAGAAATCAAACAGCTTCGACTGAAGAGGAAGACCGGTTGCGTCTCGATCAGCATCAACATCGTCTTACTCATCCGCATTTTGCATCGATTGAAGAAGCGATCGGCTTTCCATTGCCGGCCTCTTACAAGGTGATGTTCATGGCGAGTTCCGATTGGATGACCAAAGAATGGTGGCTTCATCCCAACGGACTGGAAGATGAAGAAGTGATGTATTCGTTCACCGAGCTGGAACCGGCGCATGTGGAGGCCCTGCGCATCCATCCTGAGATTGACGGGCCGTTTCTGTGTTTCGGACGAGGCGATGATGGTGAAGAAGAACTCTGGCTACAACTTGGCGCACCTGATCCACCAGTTTGGCATTCAAATGGAGGATCGCATCCCCCTGCGGATCAGATCGAACCAGTTGCCGGAAGCTTCTCCGAGTTTTTGCGCTGGCCGAAACAGGAGGCGTAGTCTTCAAGTTTCAGCGACCGCCAGGGCGGAGTCGATGAGCCTTTGCAGGGCGCGAGTTGGGTTGAAATTTTTGGAGGGATAAGCAAGGCCAACCACGGCGGGGCTGGGGGCGGGGTGGATGGGAATCAATACGAGTCGTTTGCCTGCGGTTGCACCCAGACTTGAAGAGGTGATGGCCACGCCTTTGCCGGATTCGATGGCGGCAATCAACGTCATGCCACTGTCGCACTCTTTGGCGAATTGCAGCTTTCGGTAGGTGCCTGTGCCGACAATTCGCCGCAGAAATTCGTGGTAGTCAGGGTATTGAATTCGCGAATAACCCACCAGGGGATGCTTCAATATGTCGGCGATTTCGATACGGCGTTTCTTTGCCAGAGGATGGAGGGGAGAGGTCGCCACGGCAATGGGATAAGTTTTGAGGGGCACAAAATTCAGGCCGCGCGCCAGGCGTTTCGGAGGTTTCATCATGAAAGAAGCGTCCAATGATCCGTCATTCATGCCGCTGACCATTTCAGGTGAAGAAAGGTCGTGGAGAGTCATCTTGACCTCCTGATTTCTCTTGTTGAATCGACGTAGCACCTTGGGGAGAATCTCAACGGTGGGCGAGGGGGCGTATCCAATGTTCAACTCGATTTGTGATCGTTGAAGCGAAGACTGAAGATTGCGCACTGCGGCCTCTGCCCGATTCAGAACGGCCCTGGCTTCCCGAAGAAAGAGATTTCCGGCGTCGGTGAGGTGGATCGATTTCCCGGTGCGCCGAAACAAAGCGATACCCAGCTCGGCCTCCAGGTCCTGAATCTGTCGCGTCAGAGGTGGTTGGGTAACATGCAACCTTAAGGCGGCCCGGGTGACGTTCTGTTCCTCCGCCACCGCCACAAAGTATCGAAGATGGCGAAGTTCCATGAGACCGAGAATACTTGAAAGGTATGGTCACACAAGCAAAATGACATTTCCAAGCGGAGTCGTCGTGAATCAGCGTTCAAGATGAATCCATCCGCTTTTTCCCGTCGTCGTCTGCTCGCCAAAGGTGCGTTGGCGCTGTCTGCTCTTTCTTTGATCAAAGCCCAGAATCCGACCATCATTGAAGAAGTCATTTCGGCGAGGTCCAATCAGAGGCAGCATCACCTTTGCATGACCTGCGGAACGCAGTTTCCGGCGACATTTGGACCGCCGAAGGAGTGCCCGATTTGTTTGGATGAACGCCAGTATGTCGGTTTGGACGGGCAGCAGTGGACCACGTTGGAGAAAATGCGGCGGGGGGGATGGCGTAATGTGTATCGCGGACAGGGACCTAATTTAATTGGGATCGGAACGGAGCCGAAGTTTGGCATCGGTCAGCGAGCATTGTTGCTGCGGACGCCTCAAGGCAATGTTCTGTGGGATTGCATCAGCTATCTGGATGAGCAAACGGTTGCAGCCATTCAGAATCTCGGTGGCATCAGCGCCATCGCCATTTCACATCCTCATTACTACACATCGATGATCGAGTGGAGCCAGGCATTTGGCAATGCCCCCGTCTACCTTCACGAATCGGACCGGCAATGGGTCATTAGGCCGGACAAGTGCATTGAGTTTTGGAGCGGCGAGACCAAGTCCATCGGCGACGGATTGACCCTGCTTCGCACGGGCGGGCATTTTGTTGGGTTTCAAGTGTTGCACTGGCGCGATGGCGCGGGCGGTGGGGGTGCGCTCCTTGCGGGCGATCAGCCACAGGTGGCGGCGGATCGAAATTGGGTGAGTTTTATGTATAGCTATCCCAATTTCATCCCGCTGAATCGTCCGGCCATTGAAAGAATTGTCAGGGTATTGGCTCCGTATGAGTTTGATCGGCTGTATGGTCCTTTCTGGCAGAGCATCGTTTCGGCCAATGCCAAAGAGGTGGTGAAACGGTCGGCGGATCGATATCTCAAGGCCATTCGCGGATGATTGAAAATTCACCGACTTTTCATCAGGCGTTCGCGGAAGCCTCATGAACGAACGGCATCATGATGTCGAACCAAGGAGGACATCATGAACATCAAACAATGGACCAAACATTTTGAAAGAAACCGTCTGAATCGTGTCGAGCCAAACTGGCAGGCTCCCATCACCATCGGAGGCCGGGCGTTGGACAAGCTCAAGAGGTCACTGCAACAGTTTCAATTGGGTGACGGCGGTGGCCCGGCCTATTTGATCGCATGGAATCGGGATGGGATATTGGCCTGTGATCTAGGCATGAAGACCCTGGTGGATCTGTGGTTCGCGGAGGAGAAAGAGCATTCCCGGTTGCTCGGAGATGCCTTGAAAAGGTTTGATGTCGAAGAGATTCATACCCATTGGAGTTTTGAACTGTTTTGTGGATTGAGAAAGTATCTGGGCGTGCAGTTTGAGTTGAGCGCGTTGTTGCTCACGGAGATCGTGAGCCATGTGTATTACAAGATGCTGCGCAAGCATTGCGAGGATGAGGCGGTTCGGGGCATGTGCCAGTTGATCATTCGGGATGAGACCGGCCACATCGCTTTTCATCGGGCACGTCTGGCACATGAGGCGACGACAAATGGGCGTCAACCGGGCTATTTTTGGGAAGGGTTGTTTCGGATGCGCGGTTTGATGGCAGGCACGGTTTTGTGGATCAATCATCGCAGTGCATTGATCGCTTTAGGCGCGACTGATGCGGAATTTTACCGGGCCATCTGGCGGGATATGGATTTGTTCATCAAAGGCTTGCACGATGATGCGGCCAAGGTCCCCAAACCACAACGCAAGTTACCGGCTCATCGGCAGATGGTCGCGCAACCGCGCCATTGAGGCTGAACGATGAAATTTCTGGGTAGTCCTGCGGAAGTGTTGACGTAAGATTCATGGTCTCCTCACGCCATGAAAACATCTTTCGCCGCACTCTTTCTGCTGATCGCTTCAACAGTCATCTCCCAACAGCCAACCACGGTCCCGCAAGGCGAGCCGACCAATGCCAAGGAGGCGGAGGCCCAAAAGAAGGAGCAGGCGCAACAGAAGCTTGACGAAGAATATGCAGACTTGGTGGCCAAGCTGCCAACGGACCAGCGAGCTTGGGAGAAGGTGCTTCAGGACAATCTGGGCGGCTTTTATTTTCCCATCCACCAGAAGGAGAAGCTGAGTGGCAAATCCAATGCCTGGGATTTTGTGCAGGATGATCCCACCTTGCCACGGGTGCTGTTGATCGGTGATTCAGTGTCGCGAGGCTATACGCTGGCAGTTCGCAAGGCCCTCGCGGGCAAAGCGAATGTGCATCGGGCGCCGGAAAATTGTGGTCCGACAGCCAATGGACTGAAGAAGATCGACATCTGGCTGGGCGACGGCAAGTGGGATCTGATTCACTTCAACTTCGGCATTCATGATCGTGCCACGCCGCTGCCTGACTACACGCAAAGGCTGGAGAAGTTGATCGAGCGCATGAAGTCAACGGGAGCGAAACTGATGTGGGCGAGCACCACCCCAATTCCTGATGATGCCGCCAAAAAACAAACCGCAGTTTCGATCATTGAGCGCAATGAAGCGGCGGCGGAGGTGATGAAAAAGCAGGGTGTAATTGTGAACGATCTCGCTGCGGCCATCACCCCACTTCTCGCGACACTACAGAATCCCAACGACGTGCATTTTACGGCTGAGGGATACGAATTTTTAGGGGAGCGGGTGGCAAAGGCGATTGAGTCAGAGTTGAAGTAGGTGTCTTCATGAACCAGACCGTCTATCTGCCCAGATTAAGCTGGGTTTGATATTCAATGCACACCTTGTTGGCGGATTGATGGAGGTCGAATAGGCGGCGTAGCTCCGCGATCATTTCAGCATGTCCGGGTTCGCCCTCGACGGGAGCATAGGAGGAGGACATCAAGCGACCTTCAAGGGATGGATGGTCGAGCCATTGCAAATTGGGGAAGCAGTGGGTGGTGTAGGGGCCGTTGAAAAAGCGAGTCAGTTCGACTGTATCAATTTGCTCGTGGCGAACCTTGGCGTAGTCGGTGCCGAACCGTAGCAACAAGGCTTCGTAATCGCGAAGAAACGGTGTGCTATCCGAGTCTCGCACGTTCCAGATGAGGGCAATTTGGCCCTTGGGTTGTGGTTTTGGTTTAAGGATGCGGCTGAATTCCTGGCGTGTTTCCGGCAGGTTAAACCAGTGAAAAGCTTGGGCAGCCACGATCAGATCAACGGATTGGTCGGGCAGTCCGGTCTCCTGGGCTTTGCCGTTGATGGTGTGAAATTTGGGATAGCCAGAGAGAAGGTTTTCCGCTGCGGTGCGCATTTCCATGTTGGGCTCCACTCCGAATACGGAGCAGCCAGCTTCGAGGAAAAGTTTGCTGGAAATGCCGGTGCCGGAGCCGATATCGGCGACTGTCGACGCTTCGGAAAGACCGGTTTCGCGACGCAAAAGGGGCATCATTTCCGCCGGGTAACTGGGGCGGTAGCGCACATAATTGGCCACTCGATTGGAGAATCGCTGTTCCGGCGCGGGTGATTCTGGAGTTCTCACCGGGCATTTTGGGCGAAAAATCTTGCTCGCGCAAAGCGAAGTCTTGTGGAATGTGCTGTCTGCTAGTCTCATCACGTCCGACTTCCTTATGATCGTTACACCCAAGATTCGCGGATTCATCTGCACCACCGCCCATCCTGAAGGATGCGCGAAACACGTTTCCGACCAGATTGCTGTCGTCAAAAGCGGGGGGATTCTCGCTGAGGGCCCCAAAAAGGTGCTGGTGATCGGCTCGTCGACCGGTTATGGCCTGTCCTCGCGAATCGCGGCCGCTTTCGGTTCGAATGCCGCGACCATTGGCGTGTTTTTTGAGCGTCCTGCCGAAGATGGCCGCACCGCGACCGCAGGCTGGTATAACACGGCGGCGTTTGAAAAAGAGGCGAAGGAAGCGGGATTGTATGCGCGTTCGTTCAATGGAGATGCCTATTCAGATCCGATCAAGGCAGAGGTCATTGAAGCCATCAAGGCGGATCTCGGTCAGGTGGATTGTGTCGTTTACAGTCTGGCATCGCCGCGTCGGACCGATCCCAAGACGGGCGAAGTTTTCAAGTCGGTCTTGAAGCCGATTGGCGGTGTTTACACCAACAAGACCCTCAACACCACCACGGGCGTGGTGAGCGAGATTTCGATTGAACCCGCCCAGGGCGATGACATTGCGCAAACGGTGGCGGTGATGGGTGGTGAAGATTGGGAATTGTGGATTGATGCTTTGATGGCAGCAGGCGTCCTTGCCGACGGAGTTCAGACGGTTTCCTATTCTTACATTGGGCCTGAAGTGACCTGGCCGATTTACAAAAATGGCACCATTGGCAAAGCCAAGGAAGATCTTGAACGCGTGCAGCAGGCGCTTGATGAGAAGCTCGCTCCGCTCAATGGCAAGGCGTGGGTTTCGGTGAACAAGGCGCTGGTGACGCAGGCGAGTTCGGCGATTCCGGTCGTGCCGCTTTATATCTCGTTGCTTTACAAAATCATGAAGGCGGAAGGCACGCATGAAGATTGCATTGAGCAGATGGACCGTCTATTCCGCGATCGTCTTTACAGTGGCGCGCCGCTGCCTGATGAGTCGGGTCGGATTCGTGTGGATGATTGGGAAATGAAGCCGGCCGTGCAGGCGCTTATTGCGAAGCGCTGGACGGAAGTGAATACCGAGAACCTGGCGGAGTTTGGTGACTTTGCAGGTTATCAGTCCAGCTTCCTGCGTCTGTTTGGTTTTGGCCTAGATGGCGTGGATTACAGTGCGGACACCGACACGGCGGTTTCGATTCCGTCGATTGGGTGAGGTGAGGTTCGTTATCCTGCGCCATTCCGCACGATGGATTTTTCGTCCCGTCGGGACGTTTCATAACAGCCCGGCACAAGGTGCCGGGTTTCGGTTGAGGTTCGGATGGCGTCCTACAGGGACGCTTCATACCGCGTATGTTTGGCGACCCTGAATGCGCATGAGGCGTCCATGCAGACCTTTGGCTTCACCCGATCATGAGCGTTTGCGCGTGAGCATGATTTCGTTGCCGTCAGGATCGATGCACATGGCGAGATGGGGAGGTTCTCCGTTTTCGGGTTCGGGTTCGCGGGACAGTTGACCGCCGGCGGCAACGATCTCGGCGGCCCCGGCGATGACGTCGGGAACTTGAAAGCTCAGTCCGGTCCAGGTGCGTGAGCCTTCACCGCCGCCATGGATGCCGATGATGCCGTTGGCAACGGCGACTTCGCTGATGAAATCGTTCTTCTTCAGCACCTCGCCGCCAAACACGGTGACGTAAAAATTCAAGGCGCGATCCATGTCCGCAGCCCAGATGACATACTTGAGTCGTTCCACTTGCATGCCGAGCTTTGGCACAGTTGGAGCTCGATGAACAGGGATAGTTTCGGGTTCGGTGAATCTGCCGGGTTGCAGAAAACGGAATATTCTGGGAATATTTTTGATCGTCGCTTCTCTCACCTTCAGCCCCACCTTTTAATTTCTCTCCGATGAGTGACAGCAGTCCCAAAATTCCATCCAGCGAGATCACGCCTGAGGCCACGTTTCTCAATCGGCGTTTTTTCATGAAGTCGTCCATCTGGGCAGGCACTTCACTGGCCACAGCAGGGATCTATCGGGCATTCAGTCCACGACCTGAAGTGGTCAACACTGGAACGGAAATCGCGACAGTGGCTGAAACAGCGGGAGAGGCGGCGGAGTTGCCGGTGCTGAATGAGAAGCTGACGGCGTTTGATGACATCGCGGGATATAACAATTTTTATGAGTTCTCCACCAGCAAGTCGGCGGTGGCGGCCAAGGCGAAAAATTTCATTACCAATCCGTGGAGTCTGCAGATCGATGGACTGGTCAATCAACCGCGCACCTTTGATCTCGATGAATTGCTCAAGATCGAAAGCGTGGAACGCACCTATCGTTTTCGTTGTGTCGAAGGCTGGTCGATGGTGATTCCCTGGGTGGGTTTTCCGCTTTCGAAATTGCTCAGCATGGCCGATCCGAAAAGTCAGGCGACGCATGTGGCGTTTGAGACTTATTATGACATCAAGCAAATGCCTGACTCAGGTTATGCAGGCATTGATCTACCTTACGTGGAAGGTTTGCGGCTTGATGAGGCGATGCATCCGCTGACGTTGATGGCGACCGGGTTGTATGGCAAGACCCTGCCGAATCAGAATGGGGCGCCGATCCGTTTGGTGGTGCCTTGGAAGTATGGATTCAAGAGCATTAAGTCGGTGGTGAAAATCACGCTCACGGACAAGGAACCGCCCATCACCTGGAACCTCGCCAACCCGAACGAGTATGGTTTTTATTCCAATGTGAATCCAGAGGTGAGTCATCCGCGTTGGTCGCAGGCGAGGGAGCGGCGCATTGGTGAGGGCGGCACGCGCGAGACCTTGATGTTTAATGGCTACGCCGATCAGGTGGCGCATTTGTATGCGGGCATGGACTTGCGGGTGAATTATTAAACGGCCATGACTTTTTCAACTGACTTCAAGTTCCATCGGGCGCTTTTTGTGTTTCACGGACTGCTGCCGTTGATGCTGATTTTGGTGGATGCATGGCGAGGCAATTTGGGGGCCAATCCGGTGGAATTTGTAACGCGTGCAACCGGGGTGTTGTCGTTGGTGTTTTTGATCATCACCTTGTTGGTGACCCCTTTAAGGAAGGCATTCGGATGGAACTGGCTGCTCAAACAACGGCGATTGCTGGGGCTGTATGCGTTCTTTTATGGGGTGGCGCATTTGCTCACGTATCTGGCATTTGATCGCGACTGGCAGTTGCAGACCGTGGTGGGCGATGTGTTGAAAAGACCATTCATCGCGGTGGGCATGCTGGCTTTTGCGTTGATGATTCCGCTGGCGGTGACTTCGACGAACGCGATGATCAAAAAGCTGGGTGGGAAACGCTGGGCGCAGCTGCATCGATTGACCTATGTGGTCGCCATTGGCGGGGTGGTGCATTATTACATGATTGAGAAGTCCGACATCCGGTATCCCGTGGTGTTCGGCATGGTGGTGGTGCTGTTGTTGGGATATCGGCTTGCCAACCGACCCAAGCCATTGGTGCGAACGGCGAAGTAAAATAGGGTCACGTTCATGCTTCTTGCGTAGGCGAAAGTTGCTGCGATGATCTCACCATGAGATTCAGCTTCCTGTTTTGCTTTCTGGTCCTTTGTAACTCGGCGGTCGCTCAAAAAGACACGGCGCATCACCGGGAAGTGTATGCGGAGATCAACAAAAACGAGGGATCCTACCAAAAGGTCAAGGCATCGTATGGGGAAGATGAGACGACGTTTGAGATTGTGGGATTTTTTGACGGGGCGACATTGCGCAAAATTGTCGCCAGGGTGCCGGGTGAGGATGGCAATGGTCACGACGAGTATTATGTCGAGAATGGTCAGCCGTTGTTTGTTTTTAATACTTATGACTCGGTTGATCCTGTCTCCGAGAAAGACATGAAAGTGGAGAACCGCCTGTATTTCAAAGATGGCAGGATGGTCAAGTGGCTGGACACGAAGAAGAAGCCCGTCGATCCGAAGTCTGAAGATTTTCAGTTGGAGGCGGAAAGGCTCACGACCAACTTCAAAAACTTCGTGGTGGCGCTCAAAGCGAAGCGTTGATTCAAAGCGGCCAGAACACGGGGATCAACACCAGGGTGATCACCAGGATTCCCAGGCTGAGGGGCAGTCCCACCAGGAAGAAATCACGAAACCGGTATCCTCCTGGTCCATACACCATGAGACAGGCGGGTTCGAGGGGAGTCAGGAAGGAGCAGCTCGCAGCGACGGCGACGGTCATGGCCAATGCCCTTGGATTGAGGTCCATCTGCACGGCGGCGGCAACGGCAATGGGCAGCACCAGCGCGGCGGCGGCCTGGTTCGACATGGGTTGAGAAAGGGCCACGGTGAGCAGGAAAATACCGGCGATCAACCATCGCGGACTCAGGCCGGATGCCAGGTGATTGATCCATTGGCCGATCAGTTGATCAGCTCCAGACGCCTGCATCGCGGCTCCGACGCTTAACATGCAGGCGATGAGGATGACGGCCTTCCATTCAACTTCGCGATAGATGACTTCAGGGGAGACTAGTCCGCTGGCGAGCATCGCAAAAGCTCCTCCCAACACGGCAACAGGAAGGGGAGCGATTTTGAAGATGCCAATGAGCAGGGCGATGATGAAACAGGCGGCCATCAGGCCGGCACGGAGGGCGGGCATGGATTTGGTCTCCGGCTCGCCGATCATCCGGAAGGCACCCATGTCCTGCAGGGTGGCCAGTTCGCCGGGAGGACCTTGCAGGAGAAGCACATCGCCGACCGCGAGGTTGACCTGACTCATTTTACGCACGGCGCGGCCTTTGTGTTGAAGTCCGAGGGCGATGACGCCGAAACGATCACGGAAACGCGCGTCTTTGAGGGAGCGTCCAATGAGGGTCGATTTTGGCAGCAGCAGGGCTTCGACGATTTTGGTGTCCGGGTCGGCTTCGGACAAGGCGGACAGTTTGGCATCGGCCTTTAGCTGCACGGCATGCATGTCCTTGATGCGCAGCAGGGCATCGTGCGGACCTTCGACCAGCAGCACGTCGCCATCACGCAGGGTGACGTTGCCACGGGGACGAAGGTTTTGGTCTTTGTTGCGCACGATGCGCAACACGTTGAGGTCGTAGTCCTCGCCCAGGCGGCTGTCGACCAGCGTTTTTCCCGCGAAGGAGGAGCCCTCAGTGAGCACCAGTTCGCCGAGATACTTGCCTTCTTTTAGCTCGTCTTCGACCGAGGTGTAGTGGCGCTTGGGGAGGAGTCGGAGGCCGATCAGTCCAATGTAGACGATGCCGAGCAACAAGATGGGCAGTCCGACAGGGGCGAGTTCAAACATGTCCATCGCGGGCATGCCGAGATTTTGCATCAATCCGCTGACGACCAGATTGGTGGAGGTGGCAATGAGCGAGACGGAACTGGCGAGGATGGAAGCAAATGCCAGAGGCAGCAGAAACATGGCTCCGGGCGTTTTCATGCGTCGGGCCACGGCGAGCACCACCGGGATGAAGAAGGCGGTGGTGGCGGTATTGCTGACAAACGCGCTCAAGAAGCCCACCGAGATCATCATCAGCCAAAGGAAGCGGGTGGGGCTTTGACCGGTGGCACGCAGCAGTTGCCTTGAGACCACCTCCATCAATCCGGTTCGCGACAGGACGGTGGTCATGAGCAGCAGCCCGAGGATCATCATCACGGTATCGCTGGCAAAACCGGCAAAGGCTTGTTCGGGACTGAGCACACCGGAGATGACAAAGGCAAGCATGAGGCCGAGCGCGACAATCTCAGCCGCCACCCATTCAAACGAGAAACACAGCACGGCGATGGCGAGCAATGCGAGGACAATGCCTATTTCAAATGTCATTCGGGAAAAGAAGGTGGTGGCGTTTCAAATAGGGCATGGCTCGGAAGGATGGTCCGTCCATCAGGAAGGCGTGCTTGTCGAGGCTGAAACGCTGGCCCCTGCGAGGTTGCGTGTGGGCAATTGTGGCTGGTGCTTCAGTCGGGTCGTTGCGCCGGAGCCAATTTTTGCTGACTGCGTGACACCATGGCTTTGACCCGGTTGGGAGCATCCTCGATCAGCGAAGGAATAAGGGCGGCTTCGGGGAGATTTTTCCAGTATTTCTTGGGCATCTCGGATTGCATCGCCTGAATTTTTACCCGGGCAGGATTGAAGATGCTGCCGAAGTAGGTGAGCCATAAATCTTCCACGGCGTCGGCGTCGGGAGCTTGCGCTTTGGTGGCCGGAGGGGTGAATTGCAGTTCGGTTCCATCCCAATGCACACAGCGGTCGGGGGTGAGAATGGACCAGCGCATGCTGGCGAAGCGATCGCGGAAGAATGGGGCGTTGAGTTCGACGATGAGATGCTCGGGTTCGAACCAGGCGACATACCATTGGCCCTGCTCCGTTTGAACTGCCCGGAAGCGCACGAAGGCGCGCATTTTGTGGGAGTCACGGCGCACGGCCTTGTCCATTTGGATGAGGGTGTGCATGTCGTCATCGACAGAGATTTGCATGAGGTGGGATTCGCCATGGGTGTGCCGCCACAGGAGTCGGTAAAGAAGGGTCCAACGTTTGGGATCGCGATGACAGGACACCCGTTTGGCCAGCGGCAGGAAGTCGCGCGGGACGCGAATGGTGGGGTCGGGAGCGGCTGCCGATGGGGGAGTAGAGGTGGGGGAATCGAACAGCGCGAGGGATGGCTGATGGGTGTCGAGTTCTTCCCAGTTGGCGAGGAGGGGAGGGACTTGTTCGCGCAGGGCGAGACGGGCGGCGGTTTGCCAGTCCGGGAAGGTGGGTCGAAATCTAAACGTTTGCATTTTTCGTGCTGGAGTTAGCCAACGGCAAGCGGGGTGAAAACATCGGGCGCAAACAACTCCATTTGCTTCTCGGAGCGGGCCATGACTGCCGTGTGTTTTTCGATGCGATGAGGCGTGTGATCGGCGGTGATGATGAACGGCAGGACCTTTTTCATGGGCATGCGCATGCGCATCAGATCGGTCAAACGAAGGGTGTGCCAGCGCCGAATTTGCAGGATGCGATCGACGTTGCGGACGCCGAGTCCGGGAACACGCAGCAGGGTTTCGCGTGGAGCACGATTGATATCGGTGGGGAACTCGTCGCGATGATTTAATGCCCAGGCGAGCTTGGGATCGATGTCGAGTGGCAGGTTGGGCGAGTCGGGGGTGGTGAGTTCGGTGACCTTGAATCCGTAAAAACGCAGCAGCCAGTCGGCTTGATACAATCGATGTTCGCGAACCAGTGGAGGTGAGATCAGCGGCAGTTGACTCGATGCATCGGGGATGGGACTGAAGGCGGAATAATAAACGCGTTTGAGTTGGTGGTTTTGGTAGAGGGAAGAGGCTTGATCGAGGATGGCGCGGTCCGCGGTGGGTGTGGCGCCAACGATCATTTGCGTGCTTTGACCGGCGGGTGAGAACGCGGAAGCCTTGCGGTTTTCGCGCTTTTCTATCTTGGCCTGGGTGATGCGCTTGCCGATGACGGTCATGGCTCCGCGAATGCGATCAAGGTTCTTTTCCGGCGCGAGCTGGTCGAGATCGGCCGGCGTGGGGAGTTCCACGTTGATGCTTAATCGATCCGCCCAGCGGCCAGCTTCTTCGATCAATTCGGGGGCTGCTTCGGGGATGGTTTTAAGATGGATGTAACCGCGAAACTGATGATCCACGCGCAGCGTTTTTGCGACCCGCACCACTTGTTCCATGGTGTGGTTCGAACTGCGGACAATGCCGGAACTGAGGAACAGGCCTTCGATGTAGTTGCGGCGGTAGAAATCGAGGGTGAGATCGACCACTTCTTCGGGGGTGAAACGGGCGCGGCGCACGTTGCTGGAGGAACGATTGATGCAATACAGGCAGTTGTAAATGCAGGAGTTGGTCATCAAGATTTTCAGCAGCGAAACGCAGCGTCCATCGGGCGTGTAGCTGTGGCAGATGCCCATGCCGGTGGTGCTGCCAAGACCACCCGCGCGTGAATCGCGTTTGTTGGTGCCGCTGCTGGCGCAGGAGGCATCATATTTGGCGGCATCGGCCAGAATCGAAAGCTTATCGCGAATTTGCATGTTCAATAGAACATTAATTGAGCTTAACAAAATTGGCAACCCAATAACCGGAGATGCTGCAAATGATGAAGGTCAATCGACGAAAGCTTTGCGTGAAGGTCTGATTGCTGCTGCTACCATGGATCGCATGTATACCGCATCCATCCCCTGGAAAGTGCTCTCATCAAAAGTCGGCGTCGGTGTGCTTACGGAGGGTTGGAATCTGGCGGGGGTTGAAGAGGACACGCAGGAAATCCGCACCTTTGTGGTGGACGTGTTTTTTGACTCGACATTTGTGTCGCCTCCAGTCGTGCAACTTGGCCTTACTGGATTTGATATTGATGATCGCGACAGTTCACGGCTCACGCTGACGGCGGAGAACATCACGCAATCGGGTTTTCAGGTATTGGTCACCACCTGGGCGGGCACGCGTGTTTATGCGGCGGAGTTCAACTGGCTGGCGATTGGGGCTTGATCAGCCATCTTGGGAATGGTCGGGTTTGCGGAAGCACCAGGAGCGGTAGGACAGTTCGCCTGATCGCAGGGCCTCATACACGCGTGATCCCGGCACGCCGGCGAAGTCGCGACCGAGATCGTGCAAAAGTTTTGGAAGGCGTTTTTGCACCAGGGCGAGACTGCTGGCGGCATTGGCATCCATGCCTCTTAAGACTTCGGAACTGATGTCGCGTTGGTTCACGATTTCAAGAGGTGCAGAGTTGACGGCTTTTTGCCAAACATCGAAGCCGTCGCCGAAGCGGAAGTCGGCATACAGAAAATGGCCACCGGGACGCAGCACACGCGCCACTTCGTTGAGGAAGGTCGGGAAGTCGGGGTAGCAGTGGGACGCTTCGACATTGATGACCGCATCCATCGACTGATCGGCAAACGGCAGCTTTTGGGCATCGCCTTGAACGAAGGTAAGTCCGGTCACCGCATGACGTTTCTGGCAGAAGCGCACGCCTTCGGGATTGAGATCGAGCCCGGTGTAGGATTGGGGGTGTTTGGTCCGGGTGATCCACGAAGCGCCTCCTCCATGGCCGCAACTGACTTCCAGCACCTCCTTGCCACTCAGATCGATGGCCGAAGCGACGTGATGATAGAGCTGGATGCAGGCGCGATTGGGTTCATCCTCGGGGTCCAACGCTAGGCCCACGGGAGGATCGGTTTCAAACGCGTAGTTGAGGAACAGGATGTCGTCGCTGCGCAGGCGGCGGGTGAGAAACGGATACCACCAGGCCCAAAGGGTTTTGCGGATGCGGCCAATGGCGAAGAGATGTTCGAGGAGGGACATGGTTTAAAAGGCGGAAGGCGGAAGGCGGAAGGCGGAAGTAGCCAAGGAGCGGCGTTCTCCAGGACGCCGTTAGTAGCAGTAGGCAGTGGGCAGTGGGCAGTAGGCAGTCTCCCTCGCCCCGGCGAACGAGATTCGCGAACGAATATCCCCTCCATTTATCGATGGCTGCGCCTTGCTTTGCGCGGTCATTTGGATAATGCTGGTAGAGATCCGTCGCCGCAGGCATTTTTTGTGCTTTGCAGGACGACGTAAAGATAACTTTCTGCTGATGCTGCCATGAAATCCAACGACGCCAAAAAAGAGAAAAAGAAAGCTCCCACCAAAACGCCCAAGGAGAAGAAGCTCGCCAAGGCCGAGAGGAAGGCGATGAAAGGCAAGTAGGCGATGGCGGTGACGTGGCGACAGTGGCCAGCTGCTGTATTTTCGTGACACTGGCAGCGGTCTGATCCTTTTGGGGAGAACGGAATTGGCGGGTGGGTTTTGACTAGGGGGCTGGGTGTTTTTCTCCACGCATCGGCCCTGGAATTGCTTTGTTTGGGTGCGCCAGCATGGCGTTACGCAAACTTTACTTCGGTCTTGGCCTCTTCGTTTTTATCATTCTGGCCTCCACCTTCGGCTACTGGCTGGCGGGTTGGCCATGGCTGGATGCCCTCTACATGGTGGTTATCACGGTTTTTGGGGTCGGATTTGGTGAGGTGCGACCCATTGATACCGTCGGGCTTAGGGTATTTACCATGCTGGTCATCGTGGCGGATTCCACGGCCGTTGTTTACATCATTGGCAGCATTGTCCGCATCATCACGGAGGGTGAAATCAGGCGCAGCCTTGGCATGATCAAAATGAAACGCAGCATCGAAGAGTTACAATCGCACGCCATCCTTTGCGGTTATGGGCGCATTGGTCAAATTCTCGCGAAGGAGCTCGCGGCGAGCAAACATCCGTTTGTGGTTGTGGACATTGATGCGGAGCGGCTGGCAGCTGCGGAAGCGCTTGGCTATCTGACCTTGCGTGGCAGCGCGATGGAGGAAGAATGCCTCATCAGCGCGGGGATCGAGCGGGCCAAGGTGCTGGCCACGGTGTTGCCTCAAGATACGCTGAATGTCTTCATCACACTGACCGCCCGCAATCTCAATCGGTCCATTCGGATCATGGCAAGAGGGGAACAACCTTCGACAGAGAAGAAGCTGCGCCAGGCGGGGGCGGACGAAGTGGTGTTGCCTTCGTCGATCGGTGCGCATCGGTTTGCCAACAGTATCATCCGACCGTCGGTGATGCAGTTTCTTGGTGATCCCAAAGGTCTTGTGGGGCAGGAGTTGAAATACCTCGGGTTGGAAGTCGATGAGCTGTCCATTCAGCACGATGCGAGTTTCGAGGGAATGAAAATCCGGGACATTCAACAAAAGACCAAAAACTCTTTTTTGGTAGTGGCGCTGAAGTGTGCCGACGGCAGGATCATGCGTGATCATTTTGCCGATCACCACATGGTCGAGGGAGATGCGATGATCGTTTTAGGACGATCCGCCGATATGAACACCTCGTTGAGCAAAGCGAGTGGCGTCGAACGCAACGAACTGCTCTGAGAGCCGTTCGCCCGCTGGGTCGAGTGTTATTTGTTATGCAACAACCTGATAGCCTGTCGCTTCCCGCTTCCTGCAGAGCCATGAGGCGCGCCGAACACCCGGTTGGGTGAGAATTTCGCTTGCCGAACTCAACACAACAGGGCTTCAGAAGGTTGTAGTGCGCGGACGGAACCTCGGCATGAGCTTTCGGTAGATTGGGCGTCCGACCGGAAATTCCGTTCATCCCACTTCTCAACCGGACAGAATGTCCGGCACACGCACCGACTGAAAGTCCGTGTTACTTCCCACCCAAACTCAAATGGTCTACAACCTCCTCGTCAACCGCAGCGAGTCGCCACCGGGATACATTCAACTTCATTCGAGTTGAGCGCCCGGATGTAACACAGGTTTTTAACCTGTGCGTGCAACGGACATTCTGTCCGTCTCCGATTCCCGCAACCCAAACCGAATGCCCGGCACACGCACCGACGGAAAGTCAGTTCCGACCATGCCGAACTCGGCAACACGCACCAGCCGTTTATGCCCCGCATTGCGGTTGATGCCGAACTCCTCGCAGAGTTCCTTGATGGTGAAATGACCGCTGTGGGCTTGACTGACAAATCGTTGTTGTTCCGTAGGAGACACGTTTTTCTAGGGCATTCGCCCAGTTTATCGTGTAACCGTTGTTCCCTGCCAATGTGTTACCGATGTGTCGGTTCATACCCCCAGCTACGAATACCCAACACCGACCGAAACGAAAACAGTTAAAATCAGATTGACATTTGGTATCAATTGATACCATATTAGGTCGTGAGCAATTTTGCATTTCTTTTAATTTCAAACCATGGCACAACAGGAAATCCCGCAAGCTTGGCGAAAATCTGTTTGCGCGGTCCTGAAGTCGGGCCGCACCGGCTGCGAAATTCTATGGACCAAGGACGCTGTGACTCGGTATGGTGGGGATTTTCTGTCTGTGTTTCAGAATGATCTTTATCCAGTTCTTATTCAACATTTCAAGGACTCCCAGAATCTTACAGGCTGTTCAGTGACGATGGACAAGCCGTCTGGCATTACATACGAGTTTTATTTCCACTTTAAGACAAAGAAGACATACGGGAAGGTGTTGCTTCACACTGATCGTAAAAAAATCACGATCTTCTCTGCGCATCTTCCACTCAAACCAAAGCTGTCCTGCGATTGAAGGACTTTACAAGACATGAAGACGAAATACGAAGATTTTGATGTGCTGATTCCAAATTTTGAAGGAACGGACATCGCCGAACGCATAAAAGTAATAATCCCTCTTCGGTTTGACGAGGAAACTGGGGATTGGGTTCTGACCGAAGAGGCACATGAAATTATCGAAAGCACTAAGGCACGTCACATGGGGCTTTTATTGCCTGAGCAATTTAAGTTGTTGCGCAAACGATTGAATCTCAGCCAAAAAGAAATGGGGGAGCTCTTCCAAGTAGGGGAGAAGAGCTGGACGCGTTGGGAGTCAGGCAACCAACGACCCAGTAGGGTAATTAGCCTTCTTATAAAAGGTGTTTTTGAGGGGGCCATTCCAGTCAACTACCTACTAAAACAGGCGGGCAAACAGCCAATATCAGATTGTGGATTTGAATCTAATCGATGGTGGGAAATACTCTCTTCTATGGACTCAGAGTCGAATGCAAACTGGCCGTTTATACGAGATAGATCTGATACAGCTATTCTCGGAATTGGGCTCCAAGAAAACTCAAGAAATGCTTCTTGTAATGCCATACACGGTTTCACTAAATGGGTTCCAAAATTAGAAATGATTTTGTGTTACAGCAATGAACAAAAAAATTATACTGCTGAAGTGTCATGAATCTCTCCCCTCTGCAATTGATTCGCTATTTGGTGCCGGAGATTAGCTGCGTCGCTAACGAACATTACGATGTGGAGCGCTCTTCGGACCTCAACGACAATACGTTCAAGGTCGAATCTCAAATTTACCCTTTGGAATCTAAAGAGCCGAAAAAATATACAGCCTGGAGTGTAGAGTTGGATTTATGCCAGCTTCCTGACGAGAGTGCTAACATTCCATATCAATTCAAAGTAAAAATTGTTGGATTATTCCGATGCAGTAAGAAAAAAGCAGATCTTACTCCGGAGGTTTTCGTCCGCACAAACGGAAGTTCGATCTTATACGGTATTGCGCGTGAAACACTGCGTAGCATCACCTCCGTAGGTCCATGGGGTGACATGCTTTTACCAACCATTTCATTTTACAAGGAACCAGCCGCAGATAAGCCACTGATTCCCAAAAAATCTAGGGAACGGAAAGAGAAAAAATAGCATTTCTCTATATCATAATGGAAACACATTTCAGCTGTAATACAGGACTCGATTGCCCGAATCCAATTCTTTGATGTTAGGAAAAACTAAGGGGTTTTCGGATTTCAAATGCGACATGAAAAAACCACCCATATTCTATCTGATCGAGAGTGTAAAGATCACCATTTGGATCGCAATAATCGCGAAAGTTTTTTTCGTTGATTTTGACGAATTGATTGTTTCGCATTGGTTTCCACAGGGTAGATGGTTTTTGGACCACGGATTCTTGTTTAGTCTCTTCATGTTTGCGTTGGCGCTCATATTTATGGGAGGCAAAAAAATTGCCTATTTCGTATCATCGATATTGTTGTATCCTTTTTTGTTGGCATGGCGCTTAACAAAGAGATTTGCGATTCATTGGCCCATTCTGTTTGCAATAATTCCGGCGCTTCATGAGCTGTCTGGGAGAATTAAGGCCGTATTTATTTCTTACGTATTTTTTCTTTTCTCCATTCTGGTAATCTTTACTAGCGATTGGAGACCATCAATAGTAATTTCGCTATGTTATTTGGCTGTTTTTTTGACGCTTCATTACGCAAGTGCGATCAAGCGAGCCTATGCAGCAAATGTTTTCAGAGGGATGGCCAAATTTGCGGGAAAGATTAGAATGGCGATCGCCGACGGGATTCTAGAAAAGCGGCCCCGAACCAAAAATTTTGCTGAAATAGAAGCGCTAAATCAAGTAGATAATAAAGCAACAATCGCTCAGGTAGAACATCGCTGGACATACTACTTAACTGATAATCTCATTAATTATATCGAGAGTAAGTTCACGGATTTCACGCATTCAAGAAAGTTTGAGCTGATGTTGATGGTCTCTCTAGTTTATACGTTTCTCCTAACGACTGTGACATTTGCGCTGATATATAGTGCAATATTTATGCTTAATGCACAGGCATTTTCCATTGGGAGTAATACTTCATTTTGGAGTTTTCTAGGCTTAAGCTTGAGCCGTATGACCGCGTCTGGTTTATCCGAGCTTGTAGCACATTCAAACCTGGCAATCGCCGCTTCTCATTTCCAGTCGGTCTTCCAGATGGGCATGATAGTGCTATTCGTTTTCATATTATTGACATCCAAAAGAGAGAGATTCTATCAAGGAGCTCTCGAGTTTAAAGAGGAGTTGACTAAAATTGCGAAAGCAATTGAAGAAAGGGTATTTTTTGTAACCGATCAAACACTCGAAGCAGTTGAATTGGATTTGAGTTCTTCTAATGGAAGCGTTGTGAATTTCATTCGTAAACTGAGGGGTAAACCTGAGATGGTGTTAGTCGGATCTACCGACTCAGGGACAATCGTTACGCCTTCCGATAGTCCATCTTCTGCCAATCAAATTGACATTGGCGTTCTTTCCGAAAGGAAAGGCTTTGTCTACCCACCTGGCCGGGAACCAATTGAATCAAATTTAGTAGATGTCAGGGACTTCAATAAGGGCCAAAAAGTTCGCGATCCGGTATCACTCAAAATATTTATCGTGCCATAACTTCATTCGTGACGATGTGGCGCTCAGTGGTAAGCGTCACCGGTAGCCCCATTTGAACATGCTAGCATCTAAACGTCGTAGGAACTATTCTGCGATCTAGGCGTCACGCCAAGCTCTGTTGGTTGTTCGTTGACATGATGGCCTCAGTTTCACGCCGCCAGCGCGTCGGGATTGCGCATGCCGGTTTGAATGGCGGGGAGGATTTCTTCCAGGGTGTTGGCGACGACGAAATCGCCGGGTTGGGACATGGTTCCGAGGAGTTCGATGAGGGGGTCCCAGAAGCGCAGGCCGTTGGAGCTGGCGCGGTTGAAGATGACGACGGGTTTGCCGAGCATCAGCGGGTTTTTCTGATGTTTGAAGATCATCAGGGCAAGAAGCTCCTGCACAGTGCCGGCACCGCCGGGGAAGATGACAAAGGCGTTGGAGTTTTCGATCATGACCTCCATCCGGGTGTAGATGTCGGGACGCAGCCAGAAGCTGGAGAGTCCATCGGGCAGGCCTTCGAGTTCGATGATGTGGGGAACGTTGGAGCCGCCGGTCCAGCCGCCTGCTTCGACGGAGCCTTTGACCACGGCACCCATGATGCCGGATTTGCCGGCTCCGGAGACACAACCGATTTTGTTCTCGGCAAGAAGGCGTCCCAGAGCTTCGCCATCGGCAAGATACAAGGGATCTTCCAGGGTGGCGGAACAGAAGACGCAGGCGTTGCCGATGTAGTCGTCGGGGATCGGAGTTTCAAAGGTGCCGGCCTGACTTTCGCCGATTTTGTGTCGGCCGACGTCGGGGATGCCTTGGGATTTGACGATCTCCAGGGTTTCCAAAACGGCTTCCGGTGATTCCACGGTGAGCAGGAAGTCGCGGTAGTCTTGTTTGATGGTTCCCATCTTGCGAAGGTGGGCAAGGACGGCGAACAAGGGGTCCCAGGAAAAGTCGCCGTTGAGGATGACGGTGGGTTTGCCGCTCAGGTTGCGGTCGAGCGTCTGAAAACCCACAAAGATGGAGATCGCCTTAAACATGTCCTCCAGTGTGGCGCCTGGAGTGAACACAAAGGCGTCGGATTCGATGATTTTTCGTTCGATGTTCGACAGCGTGATGCGCTGGTCGCCGTTGGAATTGTAGATGTCCCATCCACCTGCAAACAGGAGATAGAGGAGGCGGGCACGTGATGCGCGACCTGGGTCTTCGGCACCGAGAACAGTTCCTGACAGTCTTACTTTGGACATAATGTTCCTTTCAGATACGCTTCCCAAGCATCGACCGTGCCGAAATGCGGAGGAGGATTGATGTAGGGGCATTGGGTGAGGCATCGAGCAAATCGAGGTGAGAAGATTCTTAAGTTGAAATGCGTTCAAGAGAACACTACTAATTAATGGTGGATCACCGCATTCTGTTCATTGATTTCAACTCGTATTTTGCCTCGGTGGAGCAGCAGATGCGGCCGGAATTGCGTGGTCGGCCGGTGGCGGTGGTGCCGGTGATCACCGATTCGACCTGTGCGATTGCGGCGAGTTATGAGGCGAAGGCGTTTGGAGTGAAGACGGGGACGCGGATCGGGGATGCGAAGAAGATGTGTCCGGGGTTGGTGTGTGTGCTGGCGCAGCATGACGCTTATGTGCATTTTCACGGGAAACTGAAGAAGGAGATCGACCGGCACATTCCCATTTTGCGGGTGGAGTCGATTGATGAGATGTCCTGCGAGCTGTATGGCCGCTTTCACGAGGAATCGGCGGCAGTGGAACTTGCCCAAGCCATCAAGGCGGGTATCGCGGAAAATGTGGGGGTGTGTTTGACGAGTTCGATTGGGATTTCGACGAACCGGTTTCTGGCGAAGGTGGCCAGTGACATGGTGAAACCCAACGGCATCACGGTGTTGCATCCGAGTCAGATGCCGGATCGCTTGAATGGGCTGAAACTGCGGGACCTGCCGGGCATCGGACGCAACATGGAGACGCGTCTTTATGCCAAGGGGATCACGACGATCTGGCAGCTCTGGCATTGTGCGCCGAAACAGGCGGGCGGCTTGTGGGGCAGCGTTGAGGGCGAGCGTTTCTGGCATGCCTTGCACGGCAGGGAAGTGGAGCGTGCGGAGACGGTGCGTCGGATGATCACGCACAGTCATGTGCTGGGTCCGGTGGATCGTCCGTTGGCGAGGGCGGAGAATGTGGGTCGGCGTTTGTTGTTGAAGGCGGCCAGTCGCATGCGGAAGTTGAACATGAAGGCAACGCATCTGGACATCAGCGTGCGTGTTGAGCGTGGGGAGAGATTGGAGGGGAGTGTCCGGTTCTCGCCCGTGTGTGACAGCTTTGCGTTGTTGAAGATTTTTGGGGAATTGTGGGCGAAGGTGGTGCGGGATCGGCCTGCGCATTTGAAGAAGGTTAGCCTGGCTTTGCATGGGTTGGTCCCGGTGGAGGCGGCGGAGCAGTTGAGCTTGTTTCCGGCGGAGAACGGGGTGGATGCCAGAAGTCCGCAGCAGCGGGAGTTGCGGGAGCGGTTGTCGCAGGTGTTGGATAACGTGACTCAACGGTTTGGTCGTGATGCGTTGACGTTGGGTCTGACGGAGTCCGATGGCAGCAGTTTTACCGGGACGAAGATTGCGTTTAATCGGATCCCGGAGACGTCCGATTTTGAGCAATGGCAGGAGAAGGAGGCAAGGCGGGAGGCAACGGGTCCGCTTTGAAGCGCGATGGGGATGTGGAGTGCGGGGCTCTGCACCGCTTTTGGCTGGGGGGATGGGTGGGATGCGGAGTGGCGATGGGGAAGTTCTTGGTTCTTGGTTCTTGGTTCTTCGTCGATGAAAGTGGTGGAGTGATTGGGGACTTGTGATGCAGAGGGGGCGTGTGGAGAATATCCAAAGCGGTGCGAAGCCCGCAGTCCAGAGGTGAGTCCTCAGCCGGGTTGCACTGGCCAAGGTCATTCGGCAGGAGTTGCGTTGATGCGCGATATGGAGTGCGGTGCTATGCACCGCTTTTGGCTGGTTGGGCGGGTGGGTTGCGGAGTGGCGATGGGGAAGTTATTGGTTCTTGGTTCTTGGTTCTTCGTTGATGAAAGTGGTGGAGTGGTTGGGGACTTGTGATGCAGAGGGGGCGTGGGGCGAAATCCAAAGCGGTGCTAAGCCCCGCACTCCAAGATAGAACATGGCGTTTGCACGACTATAGAGCTCATGCGTTTCGTCTTCGTTTTGTTGATTGGTTTGGTGGCGGGGCCATGGGCATCGGCGTCGGCGAAAGAGCTGCGGGTTGCCAATCCGGCTGCGCTGGAGAAGGCGATTCGAGCGGCGGAGGCGGGTGACGTTATTAGTTTGAACGAAGGGGAATGGCGGGATGTGGAGATCGTTTTCACTGGGAAGGGAACGGAGGCGGCGCCGATCACCTTGAAGGCGGCAACACCCGGAAAAGCGGTATTAACCGGCGCCAGCACTTTGCGCATCGGCGGAGAACATCTGGTGGTGGAGGGTTTGCTATTTAAAGATCCCGACAATCGCGTGGGAGATTTGATTCTGTTCCGCAAAGACTCAAAATTGCTGGCCAACCATTGTCGGATGACGCAGTGCGCGGTCATCAATACCCAACCAGCGGAAGGGGCGGCGGATTGTCGTTGGGTTGGGATCTATGGGGCGGGCAATCGCGTCGACCATTGCAGCTTTCAAGGCAAGACGGGGAAGGGCACGACCTTGGTGGTCTGGCTGGGGAACGAAGGCGAAGGGGATGGGCGGCATCGCATCGACCACAACTACTTTGGTCCACGTGAAAAACTGGGCAAGAACGGTGGTGAAACCATTCGCATTGGCGACAGCAAAACCTCCATGCTCAGCGCCGAGTGCGTGGTCGAGCGCAACCTGTTTGAGAAATGCAATGGCGAGGTGGAATGCATCTCCAACAAATCTTGCGACAACGTTTATCGCGAGAACACCTTTCTGGAAGTGGGTGGCACGCTCACCCTGCGTCATGGCAATCGATGCACCGTGGAGAAAAATGTGTTTATCGGGAATCAGGCCAATGGCACTGGCGGTGTTCGGATCATTGGCGAGGATCATGTGGTGCGTGGCAACTACCTTGAAAATCTCACGGGCGATGATGCGCGTGCCGGTATCTGTTTCATGATGGGCATTCCCGAGTCGCCCGCGCATCGTTATTTCCAAGTCAAGCGCGCGCGGATTGAAGACAACGTTTTGGTGAACTGCAAACACTCGATTTTGATCGGGCTCAGTGATGACAAAAACGGGGTTTTGCCACCGGTGGAAACCCTCATCATTGGCAATCGGATTTCTGCCCCCGGGCAGGTCATCGTGGAAGCTCGATGCTCGCTTTCAGGGATCGAATGGAGAAAGAATCAGTTTGCCGGAAAGGAACTGGGGATACCTGCCACCGAAGGTATTGAAGGGGTGGAGCCTCAGATCGTGAGACTCGAACCTTTGAAGGCAACTGATGTCGGGGTGAGGTGGTGAGCTTCGGCGCTGCGTCATCGGAGCAGGACGCAGAGGCTTGAACTTTCCAGGCTGGCGCGAAGTTCCTTTATCTGGGAGGACGAGAGTTTGCGCAGTTCGGCGGGGACTTTTTTGCTTCCTTCGATGAAATGTTTCAGAGCGGTCAGGTAGATGGCAGGTTGTTCTTCGGCTTCGATTTCCAGAGTTTCTGGGAAGAAGGCATCGAGAAGGGCAATGCCGCTTTCGGTTTCGCCGCCCAGTTCCTCTGCCCAGCGCAAAACGGTATCGATAGGCGGAACATCGGAGAATCGTTGTTGAATCAGCGGTAGAAGGTCTTTTTTGGTGGGCACATTCATCAGCAGAGCGAGGAAAAAGCGGTGTTCTGGATCGGTGATGGAGCCGCGCATTTCCTTGATCACATCGCGCCTGACATACTCTTCCAAGGTGGCGGGGATTCCTGAGGCGAGGTCGCCATGTTTTTTTTGATAAGTCTCCAAAACCGCATCCCACGCGCCAAGTTGATGGAGGGGACCCATGCAGTTTTGCAGGATGAAAAATCCGCGCTCGAAGTCGAGTTCGTTGATCATTTCGATGACCACCTCCACGTAGTCGGGATCTTCAACCTGCGCCATGACATCAAGCAGTTGTTTGCGCCGCATGGTGAGCGAGTCGTCCAGCACCGGGTCCATCGCGACATGGGGGGGCAGGTAGTTGAACTGCGGTCCCGTGCCGGGATCGTGCTGCGTTCGCACCACGACGGTGATGGAAGGGGTGTCCAAATGAAAGAGGGAGTGAATGCAGCTGGAGCCTGAGATGATGGGCACGGTGCGGCCCGTTTCCAGCAGTTCGATGTTCTGCATGCGCACGTCGCCGACGCGGAAGTGCGGCGTAATGGACTGGGCGTTCTCGAACTTAAAATGGGCGTGGATGCTGGATCCTGACATCACATGAAATGCGCCGGAAAATTCGTGTTGATGGATGTCGGTGGTGCCATCGAGCCAGAACAGCAGCTGGATGTAGAACTTGGGATGATGATAAGCGACGAGTTCGGGTTGACCGAAGCCGGAATGCGTTTGTTGGGGTTGCTCGTCGTTCAGAAGAAACTCTCGCATGAACTCGCTGAGATCGACTGAGGTTGCCGGGGGATGATCCTCCAGCGCCTTCTGGGCGATGCCGGGGAAACTGGAGAGCGAAAAGTTCTCGCGTTTCCATTGCTCAAGCACCGTGCGGCCGAGATCCTTAAAAAAATCGTTCATAGGCACCCTTCCACCCTATCGAAGGCAGCGACAAGCAGCATTCATGTGCGACACCAAGTGAGCCCTTGTCATTCACCTTCCGGGGGTGTTTGGTGGTCCCATGAGCGAACCCTCCTGTCCGATGTGTGAAATGACCGAACTGTTGACTCTGGCCGACCACTATGAATGCGTCACCTGCGGTCATGAATGGCCGCTTGTGGCGGAGACCGACGCTGAAGTGCCTGCGGGTGATCGGGTCGTCAAAGATGCTTATGGCAATGTGCTGGCGGATGGCGATGTTGTTGCCATGATAAAAGACCTCCAGTTGAAGGGTTCTTCGCAGGTGCTTAAAATCGGCACGAAATCAAAAGGGATCAAGCTGGTCGATGGCGATCACGAAATCTCCTGCAGGATGGACGGATTGATGATTGGTTTGAAGGCGTGTTTCGTAAAAAAGGTGCTCAACTAGGATCTGCGTTCTGATCGTTATGGCTAAAACTCTTTGTCTGCTTTGCACATTGATTTTTGGGATGGTTGTTCACGTCCACGCACAATCGATTCCGAAGCCGTTCACCATGGTGGTGTTTGGTGACTCCATCACCGCAGGTGGCGCGTTGCCAGCGGACCAACGTGGGCAGCTTTGGGTGAAATTGGTGGAAGCGGCATCGGCTGGTGATTTGAAATTGATCAACGAAGGCAAGGGAGGACGTCCGACGAATTCGTTGAAGGAGTTTGAGGAGGTGTTACAGCGACACCCCAGGCCTGACGCCCTGGTGATTGCGTTGGGCATGAATGATTCGAGAGACATCACTGATGCTTGTGTGCCCAAAGCCGCGACTCACATCAGCAGTATGATCGAGAAAGCCCGCCAGACCTACGGAGCAGAGTTTCCCATCATGCTGATCGGGCCGACCAATATCAACAAGACGGCGCTTGGTCCGACAAAGCCAATCGGAGATCAGCGCGAGGGCAAACTCAAGGAACTCGGTCAGGCGTTTGCTGATCTCGCCAACGAAACGGGCTGTGATTTCATGAGTTTGTTCGGTGTGGTGCCTGATTATGCCCTGTTGAAAGATGGGGTTCATCCGGATGGCGAAGGGAACGTGGCCATGGCGAAGGTGCTCGCTCCGGCTTTGCAAGCTTGGGCGGTGAAGATGAGTGGTGAGCCATGACATGACTTGACCGTTCGAATCGAACTGAACGACAGGGATATGTGGTTGGTTGCGTATGAGATGCATGCGCATGCGATACCTTCTGACGTTGGGAGTTTTTATTCATTGGGGATTGGTAAATCTGATGGCCGTGGAGCCCGTGGAACAGGGAGGGATCAAGGCGGGATTTGCGGAGCAGGACATCACGCCGTCGATTGGGATGGAGCAACCGGGAGGCTATGGGAAGTCGTTTCACAAGAGCTTTCATGATGCCTGCAAGGTGCGTGCAGCGGTGTTTGACGACGGAAAAAAGCGCGTGGCGTTGGTGGGGTTTGATGCATTGATCACGCCACGCACCCTGGCTTTGGAGGTGAGAAAGGAGATCGAGGAGAGGTGCGGCATTCCCGGTGATGCGGTGATGATCGGTGCTTCGCATTCCCATTCCTCCGGGCCAGTCGGAATGGTGTTGCCGGGGGAGTTGGATTTTGCATCAGAGTTGGTGCAGCGATTGGGATATGAGGAGTCTTCGATGGCGGATGCGGGGTATCTTTTGAAGGTGCGCAAGGCGATGGTGGACGCGGTGGTGATGGCTGATAAAACGAAGGTGCCGGCCACGCTCGGTTTTGGAAGTGGGCAGGAAGGGTCGGTATCGTTCAATCGGAGGTTGAGGATGAAAAACGGGCTGACCTTTAGTCATCCTGGACCGGGCAATCCGGACATTCTTGAATACGCGGGGCCGATTGATCCCGAGGTGGGAGTCATTGCCGCCTGGGATGAGAATGGGACTTTGCTGGGAACGGTGGTGAATTTTGCGTGTCATGCGACGGCGAGTCCGGGTGGGATCTCGGCGAACTGGATTTGTTATCTGGAGCAGACCATGCAGGGCGCGCTGGGATCGCGGGCACCGGTGGTGTTTTTGACAGGGGCGAGCGGAGATGTGACACAGGTGGACAACCTCAGCACGACACAACGTCCAGCCCCTGAGACGTGGTCGCGACTGGTGGGCGGAAGGGTGGGGGCGGAGGCGGTGAAGGTGATTCTGGGAATGACGCGGACGAGTGAGGTGAAGCTGGATGCGAAGCAGAAAATTTGGAACATCAAGAGGCGGGTGCCATCGGCCCAGCGGGTGTCGAAAGCGTTGGAGGTGGTGAGTCAGCCAAAGCCGTTGGGGGACACGACGGAGTGGATGTTTGCGAAAGAGATCGTCATGTTGGATGCATTAGTGAAACATCAGCCTCAGAGTGAGGTGGAGGTGCAGGCAATTCAGATTGGACCGGTGGGGTTGGCGAGCAATCCGGCGGAGTATTTTGTGGAGAACGGACTGCGGATCAAAAAGGAGGGAGGTTTTGCGCTGACATTTCCGGTTTCGTTGGCGAATGGATCAGCGGGGTATGTGCCGACGGAGAAAGCGTTTCAACCAGATGGGGGCGGTTATGAAACGCGGCTGACTTATTACAGCAACCTTGAGGTGACGGCGGGAACGCAGATGGCCGATGCAGGCATTGAGTTACTGAAAAGCATGCAACCCATGGCGCTGCCAGTGCCGCCGAAGGCTCCCTTGTTCAAACAACCGTGGCGATATGGCAATGTGCCGCCGGAGTTGGAGTGAAATCAAATCAGGCTGCCCGCGACTGAGATTGCGGGGCGGCGTGATGGATCTGCAGGATGTGATGATGCACCAGAGCGGCGACATCGGGAGCCAGATAAGGTTTGGGGAGGATGTCGCAGAAGCCGAGTTGCAGGTAGTGTTCGCGAGTCTCTTCAACAAGGCCACCACTGGAGGCGATGACTTTGGCGGAGGTGTTGAGGCTGCGGATGCCACGCATGGATTCTTCACCGCTGAGTCCGCCTTTGAGGGTGAGGTCCATGATGACGAGATCAATCTCCTGTCCCTGACGCATGAGGTTGCGGTAGAGGTCGACCGCTTCGCTGCCGCCGGGGGCTTCGTAGACCCGATAACCACATTGCTTCAGCACGGTGACGATGACCTGGCGCAGGCGATCTTCATCGTCGACGACCAGCACGGAACCGGTGCCGCGGATCAGTTCGTTTTTTTCCTGAATGGTTTCGACTGGCGCAAGCAGCGGATTGCTGGCGGGAAGCCAGAAATGGACTTCGGTCCCGATGCCGCTCATGGACGAGATGTGCATCTTGCCGCCGTGCTCTTCAATGACGCGTCGGCAGGTGGTGAGTCCGATGCCGTTGCCTTGAGCCTTGGTGGTAAAAGGTTCGTGCATGACCCGGGTGAGCAGGTCGGGTGGCATGCCGCAGCCGCGATCACGCACCAGCACTTCGACATAAGGACCGGGTTGCAGCAGGCTGTGGCCTTGGGGGACCATGACGTTGCGGGCACCGACGTCCATCGAGCCGCTGTTGTTCATGGCCTGGATGCCGTTGATGACCAGATTTTGCACCACTTGAGCGAGACTGGATCGATCAGCCACGGTCCACCACAGGTCTTTGGGGACATGCATGTGGAGTTTGACGCCGCTGCCACTCTGGGCAATGCGCGTGGCTTCGCGCACAATCTGGGCGAGCTCAAGCGGTTCGCGGGTGGCGGGCACGTCCTTGGCCATGCGCAGGGTTTGGGTGGTGAATTCGCGGGCCTGCGCGGCGGCATCAAGGGCTTCCTGAACGTGGTGCGCGGCCTGCTCGTTGCCTTCGCCCCATTGGGAGACGGCCGACAGATTGGTCATGATGATGCCGAGCAGGTTGTTAAGGTCATGCAGCACGCCTTGCGACATGGTCGCGAGGTTGTCGTTGCGCATGCGCCGTGCGTCCTGGGCTTCGTTATTGGACGATGATTGAAGGGCTGCGGTCGCTGTCGGCTCTGGCTTGGCGGGAGTAACGGTGAGGGTGTAATTTTGCAGGCGACCGAAGTCGTTCTGCACGGCACGGATGCGCCAATGGCAGCGTTGGGTGCGCTGACCGTAGCAGGTGCGAAGATCGCCCACCCATTGACCGGCACCGCCCTGGCGGTCGGCTTGATGGAGGGCTTCGAGAAGGTCGGCGTATTCAGCATCGCCGGGGAGAAGGTCCTTCAACAAGGTGCCACGCATGCCTGATCGCGGATCGGCTCCGGAAAGCATCGCCATGCGGGAGTTGCTGAAGATGACCTTGGGGCCAACCACTTCATCGTGGGCAGGTTGAAGGATCATCACGCCTTCGGTCGATTGATCAAGGGCGGTGCGAAGGTAAAAACTGGCAAGATGGGCGGCCTTCAACGGATCAGCCTGGCCAGGCGTGGAAGCCTGTCGCGGGCGGGGGGGATCACAGGTGAGGGACGACACGGCAGCCATAAACTTCGCAATACTTAACTGTTAGCAGTTACGTATGTTTGGGCAATGGCTATTTTCAATAATTGGCAGATTCTCGTTTTTGCGACGAGGTTATTGAGAAGGTGCTCAGCAGAGGCTGAAGTTGATGATCAAAACACGCTGCGAACCAGTCCACCATCGACGCGCAGGGCGGCTCCATTGATGGCACCGGCAAGCGGACTGCTGACAAAAGTGACGAAGTCGGCGATCTCTTTGGGGTCGATAAGCCGTTCGATGAGGGAGGTAGGACGGTTTTCCTTCACGAACCGGCGCTCGGCATCTTGAAGCGATTCTCGGGAAAGATGTCTTGGACAAATTTTTCCACGCCTTCGGTTTTGGTGGAGCCGGGCAGGATGGTGTTGACGGTGACGGCGGTGCCTTTGGTCAGTTCGGCGAGACTGCGCGAGATCGACAATTGCATGGTTTTGGTGGCGGCGTAATGGGCCATTTCCGGCGAGGGGCTGATGGCGGATTCGCTGGAAACAAAAATGATGCGACCCGTGCCCTGATCGAGCATGGATTTTAAATAATGGCGGGCGAGACGGACTCCGCTCATGATGTTGACCTCAAACAAATGCTGCCAGGCTTCGTCGGTTTCGTCGAAAAATTCAACGGCTTCGTAAATGCCGAGGTTGTTGACGAGGATGTCGATTTTCGGGAACTGGCGGATGCTGACGGCGGTTCCTTCAGCAGTGGCGTTGTCGGCGGCGAGGGCGAGAAGCCTGGCTCGTGGCACTTTGGTTTGGATGTCGGCCATGGCGGCTTCGACGCTGGCAGCGCTGCGGCCATTGATGATGACGGTAGCACCTTCAAGGGCGAGTGAGGTGGCGATCTCTTTGCCGATGCCACCAGTGGAGGCGGTGACGAGTGCGGTTTTGCCGATAAGTTGGAGGTCCATAATAAGATGAGTAAAAATGGAACGAGCCTGCTGGAGTTGATGGATGCAGGACGGACTGGTCGTCCCCTGATGCCTTAGTCGGGGGACCGCCTTTTGAAGAGGCTGCGATCTTTCTATGTCAACGGAGACATCGAAGTCTCCTCTCGTGATCAACACTTACCTTAACTATTACCATGAATACTACTGCCAATACCCCAGATGCGAAAGATGTGCGCGGAGTCCTCGACAACCTGATCGAGATCAGCAAAGACGGCCAGGAAGGTTATCGGCTCGCGTCGGAGCATGCCACTGACCCTGCCTTGAAACAGGCGTTCTCCGAGCGCAGTGCTTCCCGTGCCCGTTTCGTGAGCCAGTTGCAGGATTTGCAGACGAGATACGGAACGAGTGATCCACAGGACAGCGGTTCCGTTAGTGGAAGCCTGCATCGTGCCTGGCTGCAGATTCGCTCGACGGTGGCCCGTCGCGAAGATCAGGCCATTCTTGAAGAAGCCGAGCGTGGTGAGGATGCAGCCGTTGCCGCCTATCGTGAAGCACTCACGCATCAACCACCCCTTCCTGCCGATGCGGTGACCACGGTCCAGGCCCAAGCCGCGGAAGTGAAGGAAGATCATGATTTTGTGCGTGATCTGCGTGACAGCGGACGGTTCGAGGTGAAAACGAATTCGTAATCGATCGTCCGACTGAATAGTCAAAATCCCCTCTAGCCCGCATCTGGAATATTCTTCCGTGATGCGGGCTTTTCTTTTTTGTTTGGCTGATTGGAATTAAACCATGCCACCGTTGGCGCGGATCGTTTGTCCGTTCACCCATGTTCCATCAGGACCAACGAGGAAGGACACCACACCGGCGATATCGTCGGGGCTGCCGAGGCGTTCAAGCGGGGCGAGTTTTGCCATGCCAGCGATTTGTTCGGGCGTTTTGCCATTCAGGAAAAGGTCGGTGGCGGTCGGACCGGGAGCCACGGCGTTGACGGTGATTTCCCGACCTCGGAGTTCCTTGGCGAAGATATTGGTCATCATTTCCACCGCTGCCTTGGTTGCGCCGTAAGCCGCGTATCCAGGCAGGGCAAGCCCGATCACGCTGCTCGAAAAGTTCACGATGCGTCCACCTTGGCGGAGTCGTGTGGCGGCGAGGCGAAGGGTGTTGAAAGTGCCTTTGACGTTGATGGAGAAGAGGCGATCAAACCACGCGTCATCGATGTCGGCGAGGGGAACGAGTCCAGGTTGCATGACCCCGGCATTGTTGATGATCACGTCGATGCCGCCGTAGGTTTGTTCGGTCTGATCAAACATGGCAGTGACTTCCGACACGTTGGAGACATCGGCTTGAATGGCGATGGCTTGTCCTCCGGCGGATTCGATCTCGTTGACGACCCGGGCGGCATCGGCAGCGCGTCCGGCGTAGTTGATGACCAGATTAAATCCATCGGCGGCAAGGCGTCTGGCAATGGCAGCACCGATGCCGCGTGACGATCCAGTGACGATGGCGGTTTTGTTTGAGCTGGCAGTCATGTGATTTGGTAAGTTCAGAGAACAAGATCAAGTTGTTCGGCAAAGATCTGAAGTGCAGAGAGTTTTTTGGAGTCATGAATTCGATTCCATTTACCACGAACCTGAACCACCTTGCGCGTCTGGGGATCGACTTCAATGGTGAGGTGATGGGATTCATATTTTTGCTCCTTGATGATGTCATAGGATTGCAGGCTGAAAATGGCCGAGTGACCCGCTTTGCAGCAGCCACCGTAGGCGTGAACACAGTGCCTCAATGTCTGGCTTTCGGCGATGAGTTGAGCATGGGAGTTGAGTTCCTGCATTTTCCAATGCCGAGTCCGACCACCATGGTGGGTGATTAGTTCAGCTGGAGTTGACCCGGTAATGAGAGGCCAGGTTGACGCGCCAAGATAGCGGAGTTCGGCTCGATAACTGGGGCGGTTCACATCGTCAATTTTGAAGTCCGGCAATGAAGCTCGGATGCTTGTGATGAAGGAACGCCAGTATTTTTGACTGAAGCACAGCAGTTCCTTTAATGGTCGATCCACCAGAGTCTTTGCGCGTTTCAAGCCGTGTTTGTCGAGCACCTCCAAAAGGGTGTCGGAGATGATGCCGAAATCATTTGGCGGCAGCTCAAGTGAAACGCTGAACTTCTCGACAAGCCGTGACCAGATCACGTCATTGGAGAAATCGTAGACCATGCGACTGGAAAGAACCGCATGGATGAGGGACTCGCTCCCGTTCATGGCTTTGACCTGTCCCCAGCGGAGGGCTTGCCGGATCGTCAGATGCGCTGGTGCGGTCTGGCTGAGATGCAATGCTCTCGAACTGATTGAGGGCGGCATGCCTGGGAGATTCCGGAGACTTGCACCGCTGCCGAGCAGGCAATACCAATCCCGCTCCAGATACACCAGATCGCCGTTCACCAGCCAGGCGGAGTGCAGGTATTCCGGCACGGGCCAAAGGACAAAGAGATGTTCAAGCAAATGTTGGATTTGTTCTTTTGGCGATGCCGATGAGTTTGGTCTCGGGATCCAGTCTTCTGGCTGGCGAATCCAATGTTTCGAATAAGCCGCGACACGCACCTGCACGGTGATGCAGGGGTATTCATCCGGATGGCTGGTGGTAAACAGGTCGGTATCGTTGATGAGGGTCACAAGAAGTCTTCGGAGGGATTGCCGGAGGTGGGGTAACTGTTGAGGGTGCCGGAAGATCTTTCCCACGCGCCGACAATGCTGGCGAAGGTTGTTGTTGCGGACGAGGCGCGCATTCCAGGCTTTTCCGTCGATGATGTTTAACAAAACGGAGGCGGAGCGAGGCAAGCGCGATTCCTCCGAATCGCGATGATGATTCATGTGATTTAATTCCTGATGAAGATTTGAGGGTCCAAAGCAGGCGCAGGGGCTGCTGTTTAGGACGCGTGTGCGCTTGCTCAGTGAGCGCGCGAGGACAGTGGCTGGATATCTGCTTAAATAATTTGTAGCAGCAGCAGTCCGAATCAGGAATGAGCGGTTAAGAACATGACATTGATGTTATTGCGCATGCGAACCGATAAATCAAATGGAATGCGAATTTTCAGAAGGCGAGTTCATAGGGTTCGGGTTGTCTTTGCCTTGGACAAGCACTACCTTCTTCCATGAAGACACTCGCGGACTATGAGCAGAAGTTCGACCGATTACGGGATGAATGTCCGGTGAGGGCGGCGCTGGATGTGATTCGTGGGCGGTGGAAACCTTCCATCTTGTGGGAATTGCATCTTGGAACAAAAAGGTTTTCGGATTTGCAGTCGGCATTGCCTGGAGTGACGGCCCAGGCGTTGACGGTGCAGCTTCGTCAACTGGAGGCAGACGGTGTGGTGGTGCGGACGGTGTATCCTGAAATGTCGGTGCGTGTTGAGTATGGGCTGACGGAACATGGCCATGCCTTGTCGGGGGTGATGGATCAACTGCAGGATTGGGGTGAGGCTTATCTGAAGCGGCAGGGTGCGGTCACAAAGTTGTGAGCCGGTCACAATCTTGGGACGAGGCAGGGGTGAGATTGCGGGTGCATGCTCGGCTCCTATGAAACCGAAATCCTTGTTAGTGATCAATGCCAGCGGACGTGTGACGCGTTCGGTTACACGCCATCTAACTCAGCGGTTTGTGGATCGGTGGATCGGTTTGGATGACGGGGCAGCCGTGACTTATCGGGACGTGGGATTGGAACCTCCAACGGCGATTGATGAGGCGTGGATTGCGGCGGGTTTTACGGAAGATCATCAACGCACCCCTGAGATGCGGGAGGCCTTGTCGACCAGTGAGGCGTTGATCGAAGAGATTGAAAATGCGAGGGTGGTGGTGATGGGGGTGCCGATGTATAACTTTGGCATGCCCGCAGCGATGAAGGCCTATCTGGACCAAATCGTGAGGGTGGGAAGGACGTTTGCCTTGACGGGAGATGATTCCCATCCGTATCAGCCGTTGCTGGAGTCAAAGCCGCTGGTGATCATCTCGGCGGCGGGAACGTCGGGATATGAACCGGGAGGTCACAGCGAGCATCTCAATTTTTTGGATCCGCATCTGAGAGCGGTGATGGCATTCATTGGACTGGACGACGCAGCGTTTGTTCGCGTGGTGTTTGAGGAGCAGCAGGATGGCCAGTTCAAGCGATCATTGAGTGCCGCGGAAGCGCAGGTGGATGCGAAGGTGGATGAGCTATTGGGCACGCTGGCGCTGAGTGGTGGAGGGTTGAAACCATGATCACGATGAATGAATTGGACGACAGTTTGCGGTTTGTGGCTGCGCTGGGATGTGGTCTGATGGCGGGGGTGTTTTTTGCGTTTTCGACCTTGGTGATGAAAGCGCTGGGAAGGCTTCCGACGGAGGATGGAATCGCGGCGATGCAGGCGATCAATGTGGGTGCCTTGAAGTCGTGGTTTTTGCCGGTGTTCATGGGGACGGCACTGCTGTGCCTGTTGGTGTTGGTTGGGTCCTTCGGGCAATGGGGAATGACGTCGACCTATTGGAGTATGGCCGGAGCGGCCTTGTATCTGGGTGGAACGTTTTTGGTGACGGTGATTTTTAATGTTCCCTTGAATGATGCATTGGCAGGCCTGACTTCCTCAGCTCCAGAGAGGACGACTTTTTGGGCGAACTATCAGGCGAGTTGGAATTTTTGGAATTATGTGAGGACGATGAGTTCGCTTGCGGGGTTGGGATTTTTGATGATGGGTTTTTGGAGATGGACATAAAAAATCCGGTGGGCGTTTCCCAAATGGGAGGCTCACCGGATAGAGGTGGACAAGGGACTGAGCGGGGATCAACCGAGCTTGGCGTCCAGCGTGATTTCTGCGTTGAGCAATTTTGAAACTGGGCAGCCGGTTTTGGCTTTGCCGGCGAGGTCTTGGAAGGTGGCTTCGTCGATACCGGGGATGACGGCGGTCATTTCAAGGTGGCTGGCAGTGATGGCGAATCCGCCGTCCTTGGGTTCCAATGAAATCGTGGCGGTGGTTTCAATTTTGTCAGGGGTGAATCCCGCACCACCGAGGATCATCGAGAACGCCATTGAGAAGCAGCCGGCGTGGGCGGCGCCGATGAGTTCTTCTGGATTGGTGCCCTGCTCGCCTTCAAAGCGGGTTTTGAAGGAATACGGTTTTTCGACCAGTGCGCCTGAGCCTGTCGAGACGGTGCCGGTGCCTTCCTTGAGGCTGCCCTGCCATACTGCGGATGCTTTTTGTTTCATGATGAATCGATGGTGTTGGGATGAGTCTGATATTACGGGTGGGGATTACCCTGTTAACGCAACAAACCGAGGAAGCGGTTGCGTTCAACCCACAAAAGAAACAGGGCGGAGAAGCAGATGATGATGATCATGGGGTTGAGAAGGCCCTGGCCATTGAGGACAAACTGATGGTAGGCGAGGACGTTGATGATGATGGGACCGAGGACCAGCAGGCCAAAGTTGCGGGTTTTGGGGATGATGACGAGGATGGCACCGATGAGTTCGAAGACCTTGACGAAGGTCATGTAACCCGTGGGACCGAAGGCTCCCATGAACATCGCAGCTGGCGAGCCTTCGGGAAATTTTGGCGCTTCAGCGAGCTGGAAAAGGCCAACGACGGAGGCCATGAGGAAGAGCAGACCGAGAATGGTGGCGGCGACGTGAGCAACGATTTTCATTTGGTGATTCGGATTAGAGATGAATGGGTTGTAGAATGGTGGACGGTCAACGACTCACAACGAATGGCACCGCCAGGTGAGGACAATTTTTTGTGATGTTGCCGTCGACTCAATTGCCGTTGCTGTCCGCACGAACACGGAAAAAGGCGCTGGGAGGGTTTCCGAGGGATGGATCGAGGGTGATCTCCCAAGTGGTGGTGCCTTTAATGGGATCGGCAGAGACTTCGTCCATGATGATTCCAGAAGAACTCCATGAATCGGGGTGAAGGTTGGTTGACCATTCGGGGACGATGCTCACAGGACCGAGCTGGGTGCGGGTGGTGACGATGAGTTTGGCACCCGATTCGCCGGGCGGATTGAGGCTCATGGCTTTCGACATGGAATCCGATTGCCTGGGTGCAAGAGCAAGGGCGAACTCGAGGAGGTTGCTGATGCCGTCGTTGTCGGGGTCTGCGTAGTCGGACCAGAGCGTTTCTTCGCTTTCAAGATGGAGCAGTTGATTGGGGGCGAAGTTGAGGTTTCGCCAGGTGGCGAGGGCGTTGGGGGCGACGACCTTCAGTTCGACGGGAAGTTGGAGGGAAAGGCGGTCGGGATCGTTGGTGGCGAGCGCGAGCAGGATGTTGTAGGTGCCGGGTGCGAGGCCGAAGGTGTTGACTTCCAAGTCGATGCTGGAGGCCAATCCGGGGCCGACGGTGCCGCTGGTGGTGAGGGGATTGATCCAGGTTTCAGGCATTTTGCGGAGGCTCTGATAGACGTTGAGGCGTCCGTCGCTGGCGACTTTTTGATTGAGAGCAGGGGGGTAGTCGGTGGAAACCATCAGGTAAGATTTCACCTGGTGGTTCGGATAATCTGGGTTGGCGCTCATCAACAGCGCGGCCGCACCGGTAACATGTGGGGCGGCCATGGAGGTGCCGCTGTAACTGGCATAGCGGGCACCGGGGAGGCAACTGATGATGTCGCTGCCGGGAGCGGCGAGGTCGACACTGATTTTGCCGTAGTTGGAAAAACTCGAGAGCTGGCTGGATTTGGTGGTCGAAGCGACGGAGATGATTCCTGCAGTGGTGTAGTTGGAGGGATAATGGGGAGCGCTGTCGTTGTTGGTTCCCTGATTGCCTGCGGCGGCGACGAAGAGGCCGTTGTTGGTGGCGCAGAAGTTTTGGATGCTTTGTTGGAGGTAGCTGGAAAAGCCGCCGCCACCCCAACTGGCGTTGATAAGACGGGCACCGCGTTGTCTGGCGTAGTCGACGGAGGCGATGGCGTCGGAGGTGTATCCGGAGCCGCCAGCGCTGAGAAACTGGACGGGCAATACTTTGGAATTCCAAGAAACGCCGACCACGCCGGTGGCGTTGTTGCCGAGGGCGGCGATGGTGCCGGAGACATGGGTGCCGTGGCCATTGACGTCGTCGGCATTGGAGGTGTCGGAATAGAAGTTCCAACCGCGGACATCATCCACGAATCCATTGTGATCATCGTCGATCTGATTACCCGCGATCTCGGCGCTGTTTTGTTTGATGTTGGCAGCGAGATCGGGGTGACTTAGAGAAACGCCGGTGTCGATGACGGCGACGGTGATGTTGGCTGAACCGGTGTTTTGATTCCAAGCTGCCTGGGCATCGATACCTCCCTGAAGGGAGCTTAGCATTCCCCATAGAAAGGGAAGTTGGGGATCGTTGGTGTTGCGTGGTGCGGGTGTGCCGCCGCCGGTTGGCTGGAGGCGGATGATCTGCCAGTTAAGGGGGGAGGTGCCGGTGTTGCGAATGGTGAAGCGTTCGGTGCCTTTGGTGTCCGCGACCATGTTAACCCTCAAATGGGCGGGTTCGAGGGAGATTCGGGGAGGGGTCTGAACCGTGCCGGACAGGGGGATAGTTACTATGGGTTTGTTGGGATCGTTGGTGGCAACGCGCAGTTCTGCGGTCGGAGAACCCGTAGTGGTGGGAGTGAATCTCGTGGAAAGGAAGAAGGGTTGACCTGCACCCAGTTGTGCGGGCAACGGCGCATCAAGGGAGAATTGGGGGTCGCTGATCGACAGGACCTGGAGCGTTAATGGAGAGAGCCCGGCGTTGCGGAATTCGATGAGACGGGTAACGGAAGATCCCAATGCAACGGTGGGGAAGGTGAGCCCTGCACTCGGAAACACCGTAGCAATGGGGGCGGTGGTTTGTTCGCCGATTTGGAAGGCGCTGATGCGCACGTTATCGATGGCTGAACCGCCTTGGGTGCCACCGTCTGAGGTGCTGAAGCGGATGGCGGCAACGTCGGCCAGGACGCTGGTGATGCTGCCGGTGACCGGGGTTTGGTTGTTCAACTGGAGGGTATAGGTGTTGGTCGTTAGATTGACGTCAATGACCACCCGATTGAGAGCGCTGGCGGAGAAAGGGATCGAGACGAGAGATCCTCCATGCATGGAAATGGAAGAGGGTGAAAACGTAAACCTGACGAAGTTGGTTATTCCATCAAAAAACACCGAGGTGGAATCGCTGTTGTCCAGCGAGGTCAGATCAAATTCGACGCGGTAGGTTTTTGCATTGAGCTTAAGATCGAAGCGAGGCTGGCTGTAGTTGCTGGAGTTGCCTCCGTCGATGAGTTCCAAAGGACGATTATTGAGCACTCCGAAGGTTTCGCGGACGATGGGGTTGCCGAAATTGAGGCTGCTGGGTGCATGGTGCCCGCCAACGGCACTGACTTGTCCGATGACATGAGGAGCTTCATCCCAGTTGACGTCGTAGATGACTGGCAGCGTCGGGGGAACAGGCGGGGGCGTTTCCTGGCCATTCAAGGTGACCAGAAGGTTGTCGAGCATGAACGGTTGATCGGAGAAGCGCAGTTTCACCAGTGAGTCAAAACTGGCCGGAAATTGGAAGGTTTGGAAATCCTTCTGGGGACCTGCGCCATCGATGATGCCATCAGTGGTGAACTGGGTGAACACGGTTGTGCCGTCTTGTTTGGTGCCGGTGACCCGAACGGTTTTAGGGGTGGGAAAAACGGTGCTGTATTCTGCCAGATCGACAGAATGGGCCTTGAAGGGAAGGCCATCCTTGTGTTCAAAGTCGGTGTCAAGGTCTCCATACAGCGAGCGTAGGTAAAAGCCGCCATTCTCCGGGTAACCGCTGGTGTAGGCATTCTGGATGTAGACGGAAGATTCGTTGGTAGAGCGAGCGATCTTGAAGCCGTGCCGGTAAGCGTAAGGCCGGTAGTCACCGGAACGATTCTCAAAATCCAACAAACGGCTGCCATCACTGGAAGTCGAGGTCGCGGCGTCTGCCTGGATGAGTGAGGTCAAAGCGCTTGGCACCGAAGGTCCGTTGTCATTGTCCTGCCACCAATTTTGAGTTTCGGGATCAAGGAACCGCTGGGCTTCGGGCACCCAAATGAGTTCTTTGGCGCTTCCGAGGGTCTCCTGGGTGAAGACGAGATAATCGGGTTCTGCCCGGGCGAGGAGTTTGGTGGCGCGATCCACGGCGTCGATCGAGCCGTTCCCCACGGATACGAGGTGGATATTTGAATTGGGCAGAGTTTTGAGAATGCGGTAGCCGAATTGATTGAGCCGAGTTTGAAAAGCATCTGAACTCTCATCGGCTTCTGGAGTGATCAGAACGTGGTCGGCAACGAAGGCAGACTCCTGACGCAAGTTCTCAGCGACGGGTGAGTCGCCGGAAAAATTTTGGCGCACGACGACGGTGGGATATTTGCCGGTGGTTTTGACCAGGGTGTCGACCCGCGTGGATTGGCCGCCAGTGGCAGAGGTTTTCTGAACTTTGACGATTTCGGTGGCGCGCAGTCGACGGAAAGTGTCGCTGACGATGATTCGATTTGACTGGTTGGTTTGTGCGGTTGGGGCAGGCGCAATCGTGGTCGCGGGTGGTTTGGCGGCTTCGGTTGAGGAGACTGCGCTGGCTCCCGTGATAACTTGATCGGGCAAATTAGGATGATTGGTGGCCGTTGGTGGGATGGGGCTCTGACGTGCCGAAGGTGCTGCATCCTGCCTTTGTTGTTGGGATGCATCATGTTTCCACAATGACAAAAAAGCTATGGCTGCCAAAAGCGGGATGATTGCTACCAGCAAAATCCACCGCGACAATTTGAATCGAAATCTAGTTTTCATGGCGGCGGAGATGAGGAAATGGATCGCTCGAGCTGGGGCGCATCGAATTCATGGCAGGAAATAAGTTTTAGGTCAACCTACAATTGAGGAGTAGGTGCGGATGTAACAATCCGCAGTCTGGCGTTGCTCATCTTTTGTGAGAGGTGAAGAGTGGATGTTCCATGTCCGACCACCCTCTTTTGCGCCGACTTCCTGAATCGCCGGATTGTTCCAATGACGAATTGTTGGACAGGTTTCTGGATTATGTGATGGAGAAAAAACTGGAGCTTTACCCGGCGCAGGAGGAGGCGATTCTTGAACTGTTTGAGGACAAGCATGTCATCTTGAACACACCGACGGGATCGGGGAAGTCGCTGGTCGCAACGGCTTTGCATTTTCGATCTTTGGCGAAGAAGCGGAGGTCGGTTTATACCTGTCCGATCAAGGCATTGGTGAACGAGAAGTTTCTCGCGCTGTGTCGGGATTTCGGGCCGGATCAGGTGGGGATGGCGACGGGGGATGCAACGGTGAACCGGGATGCGCCGATCCTTTGCTGCACGGCGGAGATTTTGGCAAATTATGCTTTGGGCAACGGCAGTGAGGCACCGTTTGGGGAAGTGATCATGGACGAGTTTCATTATTACTCGGATCAGGAGCGCGGGGTGGCGTGGCAGGTGCCGTTGCTGACGATGAGCAAGTCGCGGTTTTTGTTGATGTCGGCGACCATGGGTTCGACGGAGTTTTTTCAGAAGGAGTTGACGAGGCTGACGGGCGCGGAGGCCGTGATTGTTTCGTCAAGGGATCGCCCGGTGCCGTTGGAGTTTAGTTATGTGGAGTCATCGGTGGATGTCACCTTGCAAGAGTTGATTGGCGAGAGAAAGGCTCCGGTCTATCTGGTGCATTTCACGCAGAACGATGCGGCACAGGCGGCACAGGACTTGATGAGCCTTAACTTCTGTTCGGCGGAGGAGAAGTTATCCATCAAAGAGTATCTGGTGGGGGTGAAGTTCACGAGTCCTTATGGCAAGGAAGTGAAGAAATACCTGAGTCATGGGATCGGGATCCATCATGCGGGATTGTTGCCGAAGTATCGGGTGTTGGTGGAGCAGCTGGCTCAGCGCGGATTGTTGAAGGTGATTTGTGGAACGGATACGTTGGGAGTGGGGGTGAATGTGCCGATTCGCACGGTGTTGTTTACCAAGTTGAGCAAATATGGCGGACAGAAAGTGGCGACGTTGTCGGCGCGGGATTTTCATCAGATCTCGGGTCGCGCAGGAAGAAAAGGATTTGATGATGTGGGGTTCGTGGTGGCACAGGCACCTGAGCATGTGATCGAGAATGCGAAGATGGATGCGAAAGCGGCGGGCGATCCGAAGAAGTTGAAGAAGATGGTGAAGAAAAAACCACCGGAAGGTTTTGTTGGGTGGAATGAGGAGACGTTCAAAAAGTTGCAGGGGGCGGCGCCGGAGCCGTTGGTTTCGAGGTTTCAGGTTACGCACGGGATGTTGCTGGAGGTGTTGAGCCGGGATGGTGATGGGTGTGCGGCGATGCAGCAGATCATTCGGGATTCGCATGAGACGGCGGCGCAGAAGAAAAAACATCGGGCGCGGGCCTGGGAGTTGTTTCGGGCGTTGATCAATCGGAAGATCATTGAGATCCTGCCGAAGTCGGAGCAAGTGAAGGGTGGAAGGAAGTTGCGGGTGAATGTCGAGTTACAGCAGGATTTTTCGCTGAACTATTCGTTGTCGTTGTATCTCATTGACACGCTGGCGTTGATCGATCCGGCGTCACCGACTTATGCGGCAGATATCCTCACGCTTTGCGAGTCGATCATGGAAAATCCGGATCTACTTTTGCGCAGGCAACTTAGCAAGGTGAAGGACGAAGCGATGGCGGCGATGAAGGAGGAGGGGATTCCGTATGAGGAGAGGATCGCGCGATTGGAGGAGTTGGAATATCCCAAACCTTGCCGGGATTTTATTTACAACACGTTCAATGCTTTTTCTGAAGCGCATCCGTGGGTGGGGCAGGAAAACATTCGACCGAAGAGCATTGCGCGGGAGATGTTCGAGAATTTTCGGGGATTTGCGGATTACATCAATGACTATGAGCTGCATCGGGCGGAAGGGGTGTTACTGAGACATATTTCCGGGGTGCACAAGATTCTTGCGCAGACGGTGCCGGACCGGTTCAAAACAGAGCCGGTGCAGGAAATGGAAGCTTGGCTGGCGGGAGTGTTGCGTGGGACGGACTCGAGTTTGTTGGATGAGTGGGAGCGTTTGCGTGATCCGAACTGGAAGCCTGATGAAGACGAGGATGAGAAGAAAAAAGACGAGGTGGTGGATGTAACACGGAACAAACGGGAGTTTACGGCATTGGTGAGGACGGAGATCTTCCGGTTCATGAAGGGGTTAATCGGCGGCAGTCCGGGCGCGGCGTTGAAGATGGTGGGATCGGTGTTGAAGGAGGAGGTGTTGCTAACGGCGCTGGATGACTATCTTGACGGGCATGAGCGGATTTGTCTGGATAATGAGGCGCGCAATGGTCGGCATACTTATGTGGAGGTTGCGGAGGATGTGAAGAGTTGGAGGGTTTGTCAGGTATTGGTAGACCCCGAGGGGTTGAATGACTGGCAGTTGGAGTTTCGAGTGGACCTGGTGTTGGCGAGGGAGGAGGGGAAGGTGTCGTTGATGTTGCAATCGATGGCTCCCGTGCATGAATTTAAGGTGGAGTGATGGGTTATGAAAAAGAAGGGAGCAACTACAGTCGAGACGGAATGGACCGCCAGGCAGCTTGAAGAAGCGGTGGCAACGATCCTGATTTGGTTGGAGGAGCATCGCAGTGACAACGTGCGTGCGGGGATGGCGAGATATGCAATTCCTGCGGAGAAGGCGTTGGGAATTTCGGTCGGTGACTTGCGGCGATATGCGAAGCTGTTGGGGCGGGATCAGAGGTTAAGTGAGGCGCTATGGAAAACGGATGTTTATGAGGCGAGGATGCTAGCCGTTTTTGTGGGTGATCCCTTGAAAGTAAGTGCGAAGGTGATGGATGAGTGGTGTGGGGATTTTGATAGCTGGGCGATTTGCGACACGGCCTGTTTTCATTTGTTTGATCAGACGCCGCATGCGTTGAAGAAGATTTTTAAGTGGGCGAAGGAGAAAGGGGAGTTTCAGAAAAGAGCGGCGTTTGCGTTGCTGGCGAGTGCGGGAGATTTGTCGGTGGAAGAGAATTTGAGGTGTTTGCCGCTGATTGGGAAAGCGGCGGGTGATGAGCGGAATTTTGTGAAGAAAGGGGTAAGTTGGGCGTTGCGGGCGATGGGGAGTCGGCATGCAACGTTGCATGCGGCGGCGCTTGAAATGGCCGAACGGCTGGTGGAATCGGAAAGTGCGTCGGCGCGATGGATTGGAAGGGATGCGTTGAGATTTCTGAAGAGTGCGGCGACGTTGAGGCGATTGGAGGCGAAATCGCGGGCGAGCAGGGTGGCGGTGTGATGGCTGCCGACCGTTGTGAGGACATTCATCCCTCCTACACCCAGACGCAAAATCTGAGTTTATGATCGGAGCCAGATGTTGCGGTAGCGGACCGGGTCGCCGTGGTTTTGTAGGTAAATGGGACCAGGGGTGGGAGTTTCGGTTTTGATGGGGGAGGACCCGGTGGGGCCGGGAATTTCCTGGTTTTCGTGAATGAGGACACCGTTGTGTTTGACGGTGACTTTGGCGTTGGCGGTCTTTTTGCCTTCGGCATCGAATTTCGCGGCGGTGAAGTCGATGTCGTAGGTTTGCCAGCTGAGGGGCGGGTAACACATGTTGACTTTGGGAACGGCGATTTTGTAGAGGCCGCCACATTCGTTGTCTTTGCCTTCGAGGCCGAAGCTGTCGAGCATCTGGATTTCATATCGTCCCTGGAGGTAGATGCCGCTGTTACCGCGTTTTTGGCCGCGCCCGGTGGGGGTGTAGGGGAGGCGGAATTCGAGATGGAGGGAGAAGTCGTTGAAGAGGTCGGTGCTGGTGGCGCCTTGCGTGAGGAGACCGTCTTCCGTGACGTTGGATTTGATGAAGCGGTTGATGTCTTTGCCGTCGAAGAGAACTTGGGCACCGGTTGGAGGGGTTGCGTTGAGGGTGGGGGATTCACGGGTGACGCGGTCGAGCTCCATGAGGCTTTTGCCGTGGGGATCGGTGACGAAGATCTTGTTGCCGTCGACTTCACCGACGTATTCTTCGGACCTGAAGATGACAGTGGTGTCGCCGGGATTGCGGCTGCCCTGGCGGCGATCGATTTTTGATTTGTCGCCATCCCAGCCCTCGCCGGGGAGACCACCATGATAAGAGACGGCTTCGAAGGTGTTGTCGCCGAGGGCGATGATTTGGACGGCGAATTTGCCGCCGTCGGGAGCGGTGCCGGTGTATTCGCCCTGAATGATGAAGTCGTCGTCGGTGCTGGCGGGATTGTCGTAGGCCTTGGGTGGCGGTGGTTTGGGAGCGTCTGGCGGTTTAGGGGCGGCGATGAGAGCGAAGGTGCCGAGAAGAAAGAGGAGCAGGGAGAGGCGCATCGGAGGGATACGCGGTAGGGCGGGAGGATTTTGCGGACGATGTCAGTCGGCGTCGGTGGAATTGAGGGCGAGCTTTTTGCGGAGGGTGGCGCGGTTCATTTGCAGGGCGCGGGCGAGCAGGGTGGGTTTGTGTTCATAGCGGGGGAGGAGGGCGGCGAGGAGTCGGTTTTCGAGTTCGTCGTGAAGAGAGTCATAGCTGGCGGGGTCGCTGTTGTCGTTGTTAGCGGTGAGCCGGGTGTCGAGCCACTGATGGAGAGCTTGGTCGATGAGATCGGAAGAGGGGGGAAGTGGGTGACGGAGTTCGCGAGGGAGGTGGGCAGGATGGAGGATGTTGCTGGTGGAGGTGCTGACGGCGTATTCGAGGACGTTGCGGAGTTCGCGGACGTTGCCGGGCCAGGGGTGATTTTTGAGGAGGGTGAGGGTTTCTGCGGTTAGGGTGATGGGTCGGTGGGGACTGATGTGATGGAGAAGGTTTTGACAGAGAATGGGGAGATCGCCAAGGCGGTCGGCGAGGGGGGGGAGGGGGACTTCGAGGACACGCAGGCGGTAATACAAGTCTTCGCGAAAACGTTTTTCGGCGACGGCGCGGTTGAGGTTTTGATTGGTGGCGGCGATGAGGCGGAGGTCGACGCTGAGGTCGTCGCGACCACCGACGCGGGTGAAGGTTTTTTCTTCGACGAAGCGGAGAAGTTTGACCTGGATGGAGAGGGGGATTTCGGCAATTTCGTCGAGGAACAGGGTGCCACCGGCGGCACGTTCGAGGTGGCCGGTTTTGGTGGTGAGGGCTCCGGTGAAGGCTCCTTTTTCGTGGCCGAAGAGTTCGGCTTCGAGAAGGGTTTCAGGGAGGCTGGCGCAGGAGAGGGTGATGAAGGGTTGCTGCTGACGAGGGCTGTGGTGGTGGATGACTTTGGCGGCGAGGGATTTGCCGATCCCGGTGGGGCCAGTGATGAGGACGGGGGAGGATGAGGAGATGGCGTGGGCGATGGCGGCAAATGCGGGTTGCATGGCCGGAGAGTTGCCGACGAGTTGAGGAAGCTCGGAAAGGGCGGTGGTGGTTGCAGGGGGAAGGGTGGTGGGAGAGGGGAGGATCGAGTGGAGGGTTTGTTGGAGTTCGTGGAGGTCGAGGGGTTTGACGAGGTAGGCGGATGCGCCGCGTTTGCGGGCTTCGACGGCGTTGTGAAGGTTGCCGTGGGCGGTGATGATGAGAACGGGGAGATCGGGATGGTCGAGGCGGATGGTGTTGAGGACTTCGAGGCCGTTGTTGTCAGGAAGGCCGATGTCGAGGATCACGAGGGATGGGGTGGTTTGGTTGAGTTTCTGCAGGCCCATCGCGGCGGAGGCGCAGAGGATGGGATGCATTTGGAAGCGCTGGATGAACTGGCCGAGGGCGGCGGCGAGGGCGGCTTCGTCTTCGATGATGAGAACGGGATGCATGAGGTCAGAATGGGTGTTTGATTTGGCCACAAAAGATCACAAAGAACACAGAGTGGGGAAGCTAGGCTGGAAGAGAGATGGTGACGGAAGCACCTTGGGCGGGAGGAGTTCGGTTGGTGATGGTGAGGGTGCCGTGGTGGGCTTTGAGGATTTCGGAGACCACGCTGAGGCCGATGCCCATGCCGCCTTCCTTTTCACTGAAGAAGAATTCGGCGTGGCGTTCGAGGGCGGCCGGGGAGAAACCGCCGCCGGTGTCGGTGAAGGTGAGGGTGGTTTGGTGGGAAGTGGACTGATGGATGCCGGTGATGGTAAGGGTGCCGCCTTGGGGCATGGACTGGATGGCGTTGTTGATGAGGTTGTTGAAGACTTGCAGGAGCCGGCGTTGATCGGCTTCGACGATGAGGTCGGTGGGGAGGTCAAGATCGATGGTGATCTGGGAATGTTGCGTTTGGGAAGCGTGGGATTGCAGAGATTGCTGGAGAAGGGTTTGGAGGTTGACTGCGGATTTGACGGGTGGGTCGGGTTTGCTGAGAAAGAGCCATTGGTTGACGAGGTCGCTGATGCGGTCGGCTTCGGTATTGATGAGGTGGGCAGCGGGGAGGTTGGCATCGAGGGCCGCGAGTTGGGCGTGCATTTTGATGGCACTGACGGGGTTTTGAATTTCGTGGGCGAGGGCGGCGGTCATGCGACCGAGGACCGCGAGTTTTTCGGCTTGTTCCCGTTGCTGGCGCTCGTGTTTGAGGGCTTGGTTGGTGCGGAGAAAAGCGCGGGCGAGGTCGCCGATTTCGTCGTGACGGGATGCTTCTGGGAGATGGAGGGGATCGGCGGTTTCGATGGCCGGGAGTTGGCTGGCGAGGTTTTGAAGTGGTCGGACCAACCCGCGGGTGATGAGCCAGGCGAGCAGAAGGGCGACGCACCAGAAGGCGGCGAGGATGGCATAGGTGCGGGGTTGCATGACGGATCGCCAGGCGGTGAAGGCGGGTCGGGTGATGAAAAGATCGTGACCGGATGGAAGGGGAACGGCGACGGCCTCCATGCTGCCGCTGCGGTGACAATTGGCGTCTGCGGGGATGGTTGCAAGGTTGGGTGTGCTGGACAGCCACAGTGGCTGGGGAACGAGGTTGCCATTGGAGCGAAAGTGGACCTGGATGCCGAGCACTTCGGTAAGCTGGCGCGCCATGCGGTCGGAGGCGGGCAGATTCATGCGACTGAGGAAGCTGGCGTTGGTGCGGGCGAGTTTTTCGAACTGGGCACGGTCTTCTCGGGTGAGGTTCCAGCCCATCCAGACAACGAGGGCGATGGTGCCAGTGAGGACGAAGGCGAAGAAGGGCAGGCTGATGCGCCATGGCAGCCGTGGGAGTGGCATGAAGGTGTTTTGGGAGCGGGTTGAGCGGATAAACTTTATCCATGGGAGGCTGACTTGTGAATGTTTTTTATCCATGATTTGAAAGGAAACGATGGACATTGAAAATTGTGAGTGAGCCGGAAGCTTAGTGAGAGTGGGGTTGCAGGCTTTGAGTGGTGGGGTGGCATGCTCTGTGCCTTACCGCGCGGCGCTTACCTCACCCTATGAAAAGAATAACACACCCAATCAAAATGCACTTCCCGTTGGCCATGGCGGCGGGATGTTGTTTGTTTCAGGCCGCAGCGGCAGAACCCAACTTTTCGACGACGGAGATCGAGCCGGTCGTGGTCACTGCGACGCGCAGTGCAACACCTTTGGCTGAAGTCCCTTACACAGTGCATTTGATTGATCAGGAGCGCGTCACGGAGATGGCACCACAAAGTTTTCCGGAGGCGTTGAAGGAGATTCCGGGAGTGTTCATTCAGCAGACTTCGCATGGTCAGGGGTCGCCTTACCTGCGGGGTTTCACGGGGTTTCGGACGTTGACAATGATTGACGGGATTCGCTTGAACAACTCGGTTTTTCGCGATGGTCCGAATCAGTATTTGAGCACGATTGATGTGTTGTCGCTGCGCGGAATCGAAGTGGTGAAAAGCCAGGGTTCGGTGCTTTATGGGAGTGACGCGATTGGCGGGGTGATCAATGCCTTGACCAAAGGTCCGGTGTATCGTGCGCCGGATCCACTGGCGATCACCCCCGTGGCTAAAGGGGCGAAGAATGTGCAGCCGACGGCCCCTGCTCCGTTAGCGGGCGGGCCTTACATCACCGGCTTGATGTCGACGCGTTATGCGACGGCGGAGGATAGCTGGACAGGGCGTCTTGAGGGCAGCATCAGTGAATACGAAAAGTATGGTTTCTACCTTGGGCTTACTGGACGCACGTTTGGGGATCTGCGTGCGGCGGGTGTGGGGCGGCTTCCAGAGACGGGTTACGATGAATTGGGATTGGATGCGAAACTGGAGCTGTTTTTGGCTGACAATGTGAAGCTGACGATCGCGCACAATCAGATGGTGCAGGAGGATGTATGGCGCACGCATCGCACCATCTTTGCGGTGCCTTATGAAGGGAGTTCAATTGGCAATGAGCGGGAGCATTATTTTGATCAGCATCGTCATCTCAGTTATGTGAGATTGGAAGGCACGCCGGACAATGGCTGGTTGGATCGCTGGCAGGCGACGTTGTCTTATCAACGTCAGAGTGAAGACATTCATCGCACGGCGGCGGATCGCAGCAGCCGGATTGATGGGTTTGATGCAGATACCTTTGGGTTTGATTTACAATTCGAAAGCGGCACGGCGATGGGTGACCTGACTTATGGTGTGAGTTATTATCTGGACAAGGTGGATTCGTTCTCGGATCGGTTCCGCGCGGACGGCAGCTTCAATCGTTCGGCCATTCAGGGGCCGGTGGGGGATGACTCCGACTATCATCTGGGCAGCGCGTTTTTACAGGATGTGATCAAGCTCAATGACCGCTTGGAATTGACCCTTGGTGCTCGTTACACCTATGCGAAGGCAGAGGTTGGAAAGGCGGAAGATCCGATCAGCGGGGAAGAGGTGTCGTTTGATGATGACTGGAACGATGTGTCGGGCAATGCGCGGTTGTTGTTTGGTGTGGATGAAGAGAAGCACTTGAAGCTTTTCACCGGGGTCTCGCAGAGCTTCCGTGCGCCCAATCTTTCGGACGTTTCGCGGTTGGATTCGGCTCGTTCCAATGAGCTGGAAACGGCGGCACCTGGCCTTGATCCGGAGAAGTTTTTGACCGGGGAAATCGGGATGCGTTGGGATAGTGAGACGGTGTCGGCGGGCCTTGCTTATTTTTATACGGATGTGAAGGACATGATTGTGCGGGCACCGACCGGGCGGATCGTGGATGGGTTAGACGAGGTGACCAAGCTGAATGCAGGAGATGGCTACATTCAGGGCATTGAGTTTGATTTGAGCTGGCAGTTTCATCCGCAGTGGCGGGTGTTTGGCAGCGTGGCCTGGCAGGATGGAAAGGTGGAGGGGTTTCCGAATTCAACGACGGAACGGGTGGAAGAGCCGGTGAGCCGCTTGTTGCCTTTGTCGGGCTTGGTGGGGTTGCGTTGGGATAGTCCAGCGGAGCGTTTCTGGGTGGAAGGCACGGTGTTGATGGTGGATCGGCAGGATCGGCTGAATGCCGGGGATCGTGCGGACACGCAGCGCATTCCGCCCGGGGGCACGCCGGGTTATACGGTGGCGACTTTGAGGAGTGGATGGCGGGTGACGGATGCGTTCACGCTGACGGCGGCGGTGGAGAACCTGAGCGATGAGGCTTATCGCGTGCACGGTTCCGGGGTGAACGAGCCGGGGGTGAATTTTGTGTTTGGGGCGGAGGTGAGGTTTTAGGTGTGGTGGCGGGTGTCCCACACGCCTTTGTTGAATAGTTTTTCTATGTTTTCAGGGCGGGTGTGGGACACCCCCGACCACTCACTCGCTCAACCAAGGGTAAACCCATCTTGCAGGCCGGCCTTGAGGGGGTTTTGGAGGATGTAATTCTCGATGCGTTGCAGCTCAGCCTCATCCCGCACGATGTGATCGTAGCTTTCTGATTGCCATAACTCTCCCTTTCGGCCGAGGGCTTCGTTGATCTTCCGGGCAGTGAAACGTTTCCATGAGTGCAGGATGTCTTTCAAGGCGTGCTCGCCTTGCGGGCATATCAGAGCGTGCACATGATTCGGCATGATGACGAAGCGACCCAAGGTATACCGCTCGTTGTGAAAGTAGCGCAGGGCATTTTCCACGACGTTGCGGGATTCCGGGTTGCGCAGGAGGCAGGAGCCGTGGCCGTCGTCGAGCATGCGTTCGAAGGTTTGGGTGAAGCGGGTGCGGAACTCCCGGCGCAGGGCTTCGGGGAGGGTTTGGAGTTTGTGCCGCCACTGATTTTCGGAATCGTAGGTGATGCCATGCACGCGTAGCCAGATGGTGCGTTGTTCTTCCCAGCTTCGCAGTAGAGGCGCGGGCACGGAGTCGGCGAGGCGGAAGTTGACGAAGTAGGTGACGTGTTGTTGCGTCCAGTGGGGAAGCTGCTGCCGGGTGACGGTGATGGGTTTGTCGAAGTCGAGTGGGTGCACGGGTTGCAGGGGTGGTGTCGGATGTCCCATACAACTGTAGAATAATCTGGCAGGCTGCGCCTGCAAAAAAGATTTTGGTTCAGGTGTGGGACACCCCTGACCACACCACGGCAGGAGTCAGGTTTGCCGGTCGATGTGGACTTCGACGATCATTTCGCGGGTTCCTTTGCCGCGGAAGTTGCCGCTCAAGGGGCGGATGTCTCCGTAGTCAGCACCGACGGCAAGTTTGATGTAACGGGTGTCGTATCTGGCGGGGCGGACCAATGTTTCCTCCAGAATTTTTCTCCCGTTCCGCTAAGTGGTGCGTGAATAACAAAATTGTTATTATCTTATCGGCCAAAATCTGATTGAGTGGGTGAATGCTGGTGGTTTTGTTTCCTGGTTCGTTAATTTTGTGACTTATGCGCATTCTTATTGTGGAAGATGAATCGCGCAGTCGCGAATTTTTGATCAAGGGGCTGCGGGAGTCAGGTTTTGCGGTGGATGGGGCAGAAGATGGAGATGAGGGGTTGAGTCTTGCTGAGGAGGTTGATCATGATTTGATTGTGCTGGATGTGATGCTGCCGGGTAAGACGGGGTGGCAGGTGCTTGAGAAATTGAGGGCGCTGGGTCGGGAGACTCCTGTGTTGTTTCTGACGGCGAGGGATGCGATTGAGGATCGGGTGCGGGGGTTGGAGTTGGGGGCAGATGACTATTTAGTGAAGCCGTTTGCTTGGGTTGAGTTCCTGGCACGAGTAAGGGCGTTGTTGAGGCGGGGGCCTGTGAAACAAATGGAGTCTTCGGGAATTGCCGATCTGGAACTGGATTTGCGTCGAATGAAGGCGAAGCGAGGTAAAAATGTGATTGATCTTACGGCGAAGGAGTTTCAGTTGCTGAGCTTGTTGGTGAGGCGGACGGGTGAGGTGTTGTCCCGGACGACGATTGCTGAATTGGTTTGGGATATGAATTTTTCGACAGAGTCCAATGCCGTGGATGTGGCGATGGGGCGGCTGAGAAGAAAGGTGGATGAGCCGTTTGAAAGGAAGCTCATTCATACCCAAAGGGGTTTGGGTTATGTTTTGGAGGATCGTGATGAAGATTGAACATCCTTCATTGCCTCCAGCGCTGGCGCTGACGACAAGGTTGGTGCTTGGGTATATGCTGGTGGCGTTTTTCACGCTGTCGGCGGCAGCAGTGTTTTTGCATGAAATTTTGGATTATGGATTTGAAGTGGAAGATGCGGGGTTGATGTCAGATCATGTGCGTTTGCTGCGTCGGGAGATGCTGGAAAGTCCTGAGGAGTTGGGACGGGTGCGTGAGATTATTGGGGCGACGGCGAATGCGCAAAGTTTGGAAAAATATTTTGGGCGGTTGTTGGAGGATGATGGGACAACGCTGGTTGAAACCAGAGGGTATGAAGAGCTGGCGGTTGCGCGTGAAGCTTTTCCAAAGCCCGTAGGTGTTTCGGACAATCTTCAGAAAGTGGTTCGTTCAAGGTCGTTGTCGGGCACGCCGTTGTTTCTTGCTTCCGCATTGATGACACGTCGTGCGGGGGAGCCTCCGCTGGTCTATCTTGTTGCTTTGGACATTACGCATGTTGACAATTGGTTGGAAAAATTTCGGGTGCAGTTGTTTTTTGTGGTGGTTACAGGGACGGTAATTTCAGGCTTGTTGGCGTGGTTTTTGACTCGGACGGGATTGAGGCCGTTGCAGGAGATTACTGCGGGCATGCAACGGGTGGGTGCGAAGGGGTTGGATGAGCGGTTGAGTCGTAATCGATGGCCACATGAGCTTGCGGCGATGGCGGGCGAGTTTGACTTGATGCTGGAGCGTTTGCATGAGGCGTTTCAGAGGCTTTCACAATTTTCCGCTGATGCTGCGCATGAATTCCGCACGCCGTTGAACAACCTGATGGTGTCGACGAGCTTTCTGCTTTCGCGTGATCATGATAAAGAGGAATACCGGCAGGCACTGGTGGCAAACTTCGCGGAGTTTGAGCGGATGAAGCGGTTGGTGGACAGTTTGCTTTTTCTTGCGCGTGCGGACAATGCGGAGGCGGTGATCAAAAAAACCGTGGTGGATGCTCGGGTGCTTGCTGGTGGGGTGGTGGATTTTTTTTCGGCTTTGGCGGAAGAGCATGGGGTGATGCTGGTGAGTGATGGGAGTGGCGAGTTGCTGGCGGATGAGACGTTACTGCGCATGGCGCTTGCGAATCTTGTTTCCAATGCTTTGCGGCATACTCCAAGGGGGGGGAGGGTGAGCGTGCTGATTGATGGCCGATTAGACGACTGTAAGATTACGGTAACTGATTCGGGCATCGGTATCGACGAAGTGCATTTACCGCGGTTATTCGACCGGTTTTACAGGGTTGATGCGGCGCGATCCAGTGTGGCTGCGGATGCTGGTGTGGGGTTGGGTTTGGCTTTGGTGAAGACGGTAGCGAGTTTGCATGGTGGGTCGGTAGAGGTATGGAGCAAGCAGGGGTTGGGAACGTCCATGACGCTGCTGCTGCCCCGAAGGTGTGATTAACACGAATGTTAGGCGGGCGTCATGATCCCGTCACGTGGGGAAGGTAACATGACAGGACTGATCGATCTGGTTCGAGCAGTGGTGCCGCGACGCAAATTCAGGCCGTTGTGTTCGCTGCCCATGAGGATCCCTGGCCCAAGAAACATGCATTTGTCAAATTTCCCCACGTCAATATTGGACAAGCCATCGTCACGGTTTTCTTCGGAGTTTACCGGCTGGAGGAGAGGGCGCATTCTTTTCACGAGGCTGATTCTGTTGGTGTCAGTGGTTTTGCTTTTGGCCTCAGGGAATAGGATGGCTGGACATGATCAAGTGGAGGTCATGATGGCGGTGATGGGGTTGTTGTTAGTGGCAATGGGGGTGTGGGGTAGGATTTGGTGCACGCTTTATATTGGCGGCAGGAAGGATCAGATGCTGGTGACGGATGGGCCGTATGCAAGGTGTCGTAATCCGCTTTATTTTTTCAGTGCGTTGGCAGGGTTGGGGGTGGCTGCGGCGGCTGGGTCTGTTGTTGTTTTGGGTGTGGTGATGGCGTTTTTTGCTGTTGGATACCATTTTGTCATCAGGGCTGAGGAAAAGAAGTTGTTGGGTTTGCATGGGGAGAGTTTTTTGAACTATTGCAAGGAGGTTCCACGGTTTTGGATGAGGCTGCGCCTGCAGAGGTCAATGGCTCCTGAACAGCAGGTGTTTAGTTCCAAGCTGTTTCATCGCACGTCGCGAGATGCTTCGTGGTTTTTCGTGGCCTGGTCAGCGGTGCTTTGGGTGAAGATTTTGCATCAATCTGGAGCGCTGCCGTGTTGGTGGAATATCCCATGAGGAAGATGCCACTTTTTTGGATGAGGGGATGGTTAAACCTCGTTGTTGTGGCGGGACTGAGTTTGGTTGCGCAAGCGACGCCTGATGGAGTGACGCTTTATGCAAAGGGGAGATATGAGGAGGCGGTGGATGTTTTCCGCAGGGAACTGGCGGCGGCAGAACACGATTTTGGTGCTGACAGCGTGGAGAGTTTGAAGTGTCGGAATAATCTCGCGAATGCTTTGAATGCAAACGGGAGGTCTGCGGAGGCTGAGGTGGAACATCGCAAGGTGCTGATGGTCAGGGAGCGGGTGCTTGGCAGGGAGCATGCTGAAACGTTGTCGAGTCGGAGTAATCTTGCGGTTGCCTTGCATGCGCAGGGTAAGTATATGGCGGCGGAGATAGAGTATCGTGAAGTGCTGACGATTCGGGTGCGTGTCAGGGGGGTTGAGGATAGGGATGTTTTGAAGACATCGTTTGCTCTGGCTTTGTGTGTTGAGTCCCAAGGGCGACTGGGGGATGCGTTAACATTGGCGCGGCAGGCGGAGAATGGGTGGACCAAACAATTGGGAGCGAGTCACCCGGTTACTCTGCGGGCGAGGATGGCCCGGTTACGCATGGAAAATGCTGGGATGGTGCGGCAGGAGTAGGGTGGATGTGTCGGCCCGGATGAGGGGGTGTGGCGGGCGGATCAGACGCGGTCGATGTGGACTTCGACGATCATTTCGCGGGTGCCTTTGCCTCGGAAGTTGCCGCTCAAGGGGCGGATGTCGCCGTAGTCGGCACCGACGGCGAGTTTGATGTAACGGGTGTCGGGGATGCGGTCGTGGGTGGGGTCGTAGCCCTTCCAGCCGTAGCCGGGGAGATAAACTTCGATCCACGCGTGGCTGGCTTCGATTTCGCCGGGAGTCTTGTTGGGATTGTGGAAATAGCCGCTGACGTAGCGGGCGGGGATGTCCCGGCTGCGGCACATGCCGAGAAGCAGGTGGGCGAAGTCCTGGCAGACACCTTTGCGGAGGCGCAGGACGTCGGTGGGTTTGGTGTTGACGGTGGTGAGCTGGGGGGAGTAGGTGAAATTGGAATGGATGTAAGCACCCATGGTGAGGGTGGCTTTCCAGAGGTCGGTGATGGGGTCTTCCGTGAGCGCATCAATGGCGGCGCGCCAGATTTCGACCTCTAGTGAGACATAAGCCGAACTGTGGAGGTAGGAGAAATGATCTTCGGTGGCGGGAAGGTTTTTGAGGGCGTCCGGATGGTTGTCGGCAGGGACTGGGCCGCGCAGGTCGGGATGGGTGTTGACGAGGGAGATGGCTTCAACAGCAAGGTCCTGATGGGGGGCGATGATGTCGAAATAATGGACGTGGTTGTTGAACACATCGGGGTAGTCTCGCACAGCGGCGTGCGGGGTGATGTTGAGATCGAACTGAACGCAGGTTTGAGTGGGATCACTAAACGGCTGGAGACGGGCTTCGTTGAAGCTGTCCCGGACGATGTCGTTGTAGTGGTAGCGGGTGAGGTGACGGACGCGAAGGGAAAGGGGTTCGGTCCATTCGCGATGAGTGTCAGTAGGATCAGCCGCAGGGGCGGGGTCGCTCATCAGGCTGATTTTTTCTGCTGCTGCTGCATCTCCTGCTGGTGAAGGCGGATTTCGGCTTCGAGGTCGATGGGCGGGTGATACATGAAGGTTTGATAGATGAAGTCATCGATGTGATCAAGATCGCTTTGAACACGCTGCATGAATTCATGAAGACCGCTGGAGAGGATTTGTTTGATGGTCAGGGTGCGGAGGTCGGCAACAAGCTTGCCGAAATCTTCGCCTTCCTGGCTATAGTATTCGTCGGACTGGGTCTCGGCGAGGAGGTGATGGTAGTGATCGACGCGGTTGACGCAATAACGGATGGAGCGCGGGAAGGTGTCGGAAAGGATGAGGAACTCGGCAACTTTCGCGGGGGTGACGTCGGCGGGGTGGAAGCGACGGTAAGCCTCCATGGCGCTGGCGGAACGAAGGAGGGCCTGCCACTGGGCGGCATCAACGGCTCCACCGACATCAAAAACGCTGGGGAGCAGGATGTGGTATTTGATGTCGAGAATGCGGCTGGTTTTGTCGGCGCGCTCGAGAAATTTGCCGAACTGGATGAACTCGTATCCGTCGACGCGGGAGAAGGTGGCGTCGGTGAGGCCTTGGAAGAGGTGGGAGTATTTTTTGATTTGTTCGTAGAACTCATGGGCACCGGAGTTCCACACGGCGCGGGCGTTTTTCGACTTCAGGAAGAGGTAGGCTTCGTTGAGCGTTTCAAACATTTCGCCGGAGATCTGGTCGCGCACCTGACGGGCGTTTTCACGGGCGGAGAAGATGCAGGAGAGCACGGAGTTGGGGTTCTCCTCGCTGAAGGTCATGAACTCGGTGACCGTGGTGCTGTTGGCCTGATCGTGATGTTTGAAGAACAGTTCTTCATCACCGGCGGAGCGGAGGATGGGGAGCCAGTGTTCCTTGAGCTGCTGGTCGTCGAGATTGACGAAGTCGAGCATGAGCTGGAGGTTGACGTCGAGCAGGCGCGCGATGTTTTCGGCGCGCTCGATGTAGCGACTCATCCAGTAAAGGGAGTTGGCCACGCGGGAGAGCATGGCTTCGCTGCTACGCCGGGTGGCGTGGGAGTTGGCGGGGAGAGGAGCGGACATATCAAGAAAGGCTAAAGGATAAGGGATAAAGGATAAATCTGAAGGGCGGAGGGTTTAACAAAAGATGTTCGACTTCGCGCTTCCGATTTTTTGAGTATCAGCCGTTGTCGCGGAGGACCCAGGTGTCTTTGGAGCCGCCACCTTGGGAGGAGTTGACAACGAGACTGCCCTTGCGGAGGGCGACGCGGGTGAGGCCTCCGGGGGTGACGCTGATTTTGTCGCCGTAGAGGATGTAGGGTCGGAGGTCGACGTGGCGGCCTTCAAAATCTTCGCCGCACCAGGTCGGGTGGCGGGAGAGGGAGATGGGCGGCTGGGCGATGAAGTTGCGGGGATCAGCGATTATGTTTTTGCGGAAGGTTTCGATTTCTTCGCTGCTGGCCCAGGGTCCCATGAGCATGCCGTAGCCGCCGGCTTCGTTGGCGGATTTGACGACGAGTTTGGCGAGGTTGTCGAGGATGAAGGCGCGGTCGGAGGGCTCGCTGGCGAGATAGGTCTCGACGTTGGGAAGGATGGGGTCTTCGCCGAGGTAGTATTTGATGATCTTGGGGACGAAGTAGTAGATGACTTTGTCGTCGGCGATTCCGGTGCCGACGGCGTTTGCCAGAGTCACGTTGCCGGAGCGGCAGGCGTGGATGAGGCCGGGGACGCCGAGGAGGGAGTCGGGACGGAACACGGAAGGATCAAGGAAATCGTCGTCGATGCGGCGGTAGATGACGTCGACGGGCATGAGGCCGGCGGTGGTGCGCATGTAGACCTTGGCGTCGCGCACGACGAGGTCGCGTCCTTCGACAATCGGGATGCCCATCTGGCGGGCGAGGAAGGCGTGTTCAAAGTAGGCGGAGTTGTAGACGCCGGGGGTGAGGAGGACCACGTTGGGGCCGTCGTCGGAGCCGAGGTTGTCGGGCGCGACGAATTGGAGAACGTTGCGGAGCTGGTTGGGGTAATCGTCGACAGGGTGGACGTTGGCGGACTGGTAGAGATTGGGGAACGCACGCTTGAGGGCGGTGCGGTTTTCCAGCATGTAGGAGGCGCCGGAAGGACAGCGAAGGTTGTCTTCAAGGACGAGGTAGCCGCCGTCGCGACCGCGGATGAGGTCGGTGCCGCAGATGTGGACGTAGATGTCTTTGGCGACGTTGCATCCCATGAACTCGCGACGGAAATGCTTGGCGCCGTTGATGTAGTGAGGGGGGATGATGCGGTCCTTGAGGATTTTCTGTTCGTGGTAGAGATCGTGGAGGAAGAGGTTGAGGGCGGTGATGCGCTGGATGAGGCCTTTTTCGACAATCGCCCATTCATCGGCGGGAATGACGCGGGGCATGAGGTCGAAGGGGAAGATGCGTTCGGTGCCTTCGTTGTCGTTGTAGACGGTGAAGGTGACGCCGCTGCGCATGAACGAGAGGTCGACAGCGGTTTGACGGCGATGGTATTCCTCGGTGTCGAGGCTTTGCATGCGATCAAGGACACGCTTGTAATGTGGTCGCACCAGGCGGCCATCGTTGAACATTTCGTCGAAAAAATCTTCGGTTAGGTAATTGTCGAGAACCATGGTGTGATAAGGGAAGTGTGGAAGTTTTATGGCAAAGCAAAATCGAGGCCAAGGGGGCGATTGTTTGCAGAGGTTGATGATGGTTGGGAAATGTTGACGCTGGATTGGACGAACGGACGATGGCAAAGCATTGCAAAGCTCTGCCAACGATTGCAAACTCCGGCATGGAATTGAATCATGGGCTGCATCTGGGTTATTGCACGAACATTCATCGGGGCGAGGACTGGGCGTCGACGTGGCGCGGTCTGGAGGAGTATACTTTGCAGGTGCGGCGGCGGGTGGCGAAGGGGCGGAAGTATGGGATTGGGCTGCGTTTGAGCGAGCGTGCGGCGCGGGAGTTGTCGGCGCCGTGTCAGATGGCGGAGTTTCAGGAGTGGCTGGAGAAGCACGATTGTTATGTGTTCACGATCAACGGGTTTCCGTATGGGAACTTCCATGGGGAACGGGTCAAGGAGGAGGTGTTCAAGCCGGACTGGACGTCGCCGAAGCGGTTGGAATACACGAAGCTGCTGTTTGATCTGCTGGCGCAGTTGCTGCCCGCTGGGATGAGCGGAAGTGTGAGCACTTTGCCGGGTTCGCACAAGGAGTTCGGGGTGGGTAAAGAGGAGCTTGGTCTGATCTTTGATCATTTGCAGGTTTGCAGTCAACACATTGAATCGCTGCGTGAAAAAACGGGCAAGGATTTGCATTTGGGACTGGAGCCGGAGCCGCTGGGTTTGGTGGAGACGAGCGGGGAAGTGCTGAAGTTTTTTGGGTTGTATCTGGATCGGCATCCGCGTGATGGGCGGTTTTTGAGGAATGTGGGGGTGAATTATGATTGCTGTCATCTGGCGGTGGAGTTTGAGGAGGCGGATGAGGCGCTGTCGAGAATTGCGGATGCGGGGGTGAGGTTGAGCAAGCTGCATCTGAGTTCGGCGTTGAAGCTGAAGCCGACGGTGGAGAATTTGGAGAGGTTGAAGGAGTTTGATGAGCCGGTGTATTTTCATCAGGTGATTGCGTCGGATGGTGTGAATCCGTTGCGGAGGTTTAGGGATATTCCGGAGGCACTGGAGTTTGCGCGGTCGATGCCGGGTCAGGTGGGTGAGGAGTGGCGGGTGCATTTTCATATCCCGCTGCATGCGAGTCCGACGGGGGGATTCGGGGACACGCAGGATCACATTTTAGGATGTCTGGACTGGCTGGCGGCGCGGCCGAAGGCGTGTCAGCATCTGGAAATGGAGACTTACACTTGGGAGGTATTGCCGGTGGAGTTGCGGGCGGGGGATGTGGTGGATCAGTTGTGCGCGGAGTATGACTGGACGCTGGGGGAGATGAGGAAGCGGGGGCTGGCGTGAAGGAGATTTAGGATTGATGATTTAGGATTGATGAATCTTGATTGGTGAACGGGGGATGACGATGCGTGTTTGGTTGGAGCTGGCTCGAATTTCGAATTTGCCGACGGTTTGGACGAATGTCCTGGCCGGGTGGGTGCTGGCGGGCGGGAAGTGGGAGGGGGAGTGGGTGACCCTGGCGTGGCTGCTGTTGGGTGGCTCGCTTTTATATACTGGCGGGATGTTTTTGAATGATGCGGCGGATGCGCGGTGGGATCGGGAACATCGGGCGGAGAGGCCGATTGCGATGGGGAGGGTTAAGGAGCGGATGGTGTGGCTGGTGGCGGTGATTTTTTTGGCGGTGGGATTGGGGATGGTGGTGATCGGGGGAGGGGCGAATGTTTGGGTGTCGCTGGCGTTAGTGGCGGCGATTGTGGGGTATGACCTTTATCACAAGCCGTGGAAAGGGTCGGTTTTGGTGATGGGGATGTGCCGGGTGTTGCTGTATTTGATGGCGGGTTCGGCGGTGGCGGGGGGATGGGAATGGGGGGGGAATGGGGGATTGATTTTTAAGGCGCTGGCGCTGGGGGGGGATGTGGGGGGGTTGAGTTTGGCGGCGCGGGGGGAGGGAGGAAAAGGAGATGGGGGGGGATGGTTGATGCAGACGATGGGTGTTTTTGGACTGCTGTTGCCGTTGATATTTGTATTGTCACCGTTGGTGGTCGTGTGGTGGCATTGGTTCGTGGTGAGCTGTTTTGGTGTGCTTTTTTCGATCCGATTGGTGGCGACGACGAGCGAATTTTCCGAGGAGAAGAAATTTCGTATTCCCTGGGGGTTGCTGATCATTGGCCTGCCTCTTATTATGATGGCGTTTTTTATTCCATTTAGAACAACTCCAGAGCAGCGTGCGGAGTCTCTGACCATGACTTTGGTCGTGGTGGTGGCGGTTGTTCTTTTCCTTGTAATCGATTTAGCTTTGCATTGGATGAAGACGCCACCGAAGTCGAACATTGGGCGAGCGGTGGGGTTGTTGTTGGCGGCGATTCCGGTGGTGGATGCGCTGGCGGTGGTGCGCATAAATCCTTGGCTGGCAGTGGGTTTTGTGGCTTCAATGCCTCTTCTGCGCTTGTGGCAGCGTAAGATAGCTGCAACGTGAACGTTTGTTTGTTCCGCGTTTTCCAATTGAATATTACATGATCACCGAGAGAGAGTTTTCAGTGCCCTTTGCCCAGCGAGTGTTGTTTTCCCGGGAGGTGTTTGCTGTGGGGAATGGGTTGTTGAGCGATCTTTTGTCGGGGGCGAGTGAAAATGGCGGGGTGGCGAAGGTGCTGGTTTTTGTGGACAGTCACGTGGTGGAGGCGTTTCCGGAGTTGGAGGATCGGCTTTTGGCTTATGCGGAGTGTCATGCCGGGGTGCTGACGCTGGCGGGTGGACTGGTGAAGGTGCCGGGCGGGGAGGCTTGCAAGAACGATTTTTCGCAGGTGGAGAAGTGCTGGAAGGCGATGCATGAGGCAGGGTTGGATCGGCATTCGTTTGTTTTTGTGATTGGCGGAGGGGCGGTGCTGGATCTGGTTTGTTTTGCGGCCGCGACGGCGCATCGGGGGATTCGTCATGTGCGGTTTCCGACGACAACGTTGAGTCAGGGGGATGGCGGGGTCGGCGTGAAAAACGGGGTGAATTATTTTGGGAAGAAGAACTGGATCGGGACATTTGCGGTTCCGTTTGCCATTGTGAACGATTTTGCGTTTTTGGACTCGCTCCCAACGCGGGAACGGCGTTGCGGGCTGATTGAGGCGGTGAAGGTGGCCCTAATTCGGGATGCGGAGTTTTATCATTGGATTGAGGCGAATGTGGAGGCGCTGGCGGCGTTGGATTCGGAGGCGGTGGAGTATTTGGTCAAGCGCAGTGCGGAGTTGCACGTGGAGCACATTGTGACGAATGGGGATCCGTTTGAGCAGGGATCGGCACGACCGTTGGATTTTGGACATTGGGCGGCGCACAAGCTGGAGCAGGTGTCGGGATTTGCGATGGCGCACGGGGAGGCGGTGGCGATCGGGATGGCGCTGGATTTGTTTTATTCCGTTCGGGCGGGGTTGCTTGATGGGGGAGTGGCGAATGAGATTGTGATGTTGATTGAGCAATTGGGCTTTGAGACGTTTTCCCCGTATTTGCAGTCGAGATCGAGGTCGGGTGAGGTGGTGGTGTTGGAAGGGCTGGAGGAGTTCCGCGAGCATTTGGGGGGAGAGTTGACGGTGACCCTGGTGCCGGAGATCGGAAAAAAGGTGGAGGTGCATGAGATGGATCGCGGCATGATTCTTGAGGCGGTGGAGGCTTTGGCGGAGCGCGCTGGTGTGCGGGTTGAAAGCGTGATGGAGCAGGCCGTGGTTTGATCGGGTGCGGCGGATTGGACTTTACGAATGCCATGGTTCTGGTTTGATCGGCGCATGAAATTTTCTGTGATCTGTTCAGTAATGATGTTGTCGCTGGGTGCTGCCTGCGCTGATAGTGGCGTCATGTTAAAACCGCAGTCGTTCGAAGCCGAGTTCGTGCAAAAGCTGGGGTATCATTATCTCCTGGCGATGCCGGAGGGATATGAGGCGGACGAAGCGAAAAAGTGGCCACTGCTGGTTTTTTTACACGGGGCCGGGGAGAGGGGAAGCGATCTGGAGCTTTTGAAGAAGCATGGTCCACCAAAATTATTGGCGGCGGGGAAAAAGCTGGAGGCGATTGTGGTCTGTCCTCAGGTGCCGGCGGGAGAGGCTTGGAATCCGCATGGCGTGAAGGCGTTGGTGGACAAATTGGTGAAGGAATTCCGGGTGGACGAATCGCGCGTGTATCTGACCGGGATCAGCATGGGCGGATTTGGGACCTGGGAGACGATTCTGGAATATCCCGAAACTTTTGCGGCGGCGGCTCCGGGTTGTGGAGGGGCCGGGATTGGAATCTTGAAGTTTGACCGGATCAAGGAACTGCCACTGTGGATTTTCCACGGGGAGGCGGATACCGTGGTGCCGGTGGCTTACACCACGAGTGCTCAGGTTCGATTGAAGGATTCGAAGGGGCTGAAGGTGACGATCTATCCGGGAGTGGGACATGATTCGTGGACACAGACCTATGACAATCCAGAGTTCTGGGCGTGGATTTTTGCGCAGAAGCGGGATTAAGAGCTTGGGGAGGAGGCTTCCAAGGCGGAGATGATTTGCGGGTAGTCGGTGATCTGGATGAGGGGGATGCTGTAGAGCTGGCAAATGGCGTCGGCTTCGGAGGCGGGGTAGTCGTCGCGGTAATAGATCTCCTTCACTCCATAAGCGCAGAGCATCTGAGCGCAGGAGGTGCAGGGTTTGGTGGTGCAGGCGATGAGCTTCACATTGCCACGGGTGAACAGTGAACAAAGGTTCACCTCGGCATGCAGCATGTATTTTCGGCGGGTGTCGCGATCGAGCCAGAATTCGTGATCGGCGTTGAATCCGGGGGCCAATCCGTTGTAGGCGGTGCCAATGACGCGGTTGTCGAAATCGAAGGCGACGGCGCCTACCTTGCGGAATGGGTCCTCGGAGCGCAAGCTGGCGACATGGGCGAGGGCCATGGCATATTCTGGGATGCTGAGCCGGGTTTTGGTAACCAGGGGAAAAGGATCGGGATCGGGCATTGGCATTGCGACTATTGTGGCATGGGTGGCAAGGGGTCGTCAACAAGGGCTCTTGGCACCAAAAATCGCGGAAAATTGCCCTGCCTTGTTTAGCGATCGGGGCAGAATGGCACGCGGAGGTGAAATTTATGGAAAATTGCGTTTAAACCTCTCGACAAGGGGGTGTCATTTTGCTTCCATAGGTGATTAGACCCATTATCCGAACTTGCATATGATTTTCAGCGTGAAGGCATTCTTTCGCAAATTCACTTCCACTGGCGCTTTGCTGGGCTTGGTTGTGGTTCCTGGTATGACGTTCGCTCAAACGGGGGTGGCACCGAGTCAAACGGGGCTCTTCTTCGACGATTTGCGCAACCGTGCATCCAGTTTTCGGACTCCTGCTCAGGGAAATTTGGACGGCACCCGCTCATCGGGCGTGTATGATTTCAGTGAGAACGGTGAGTTTGAGGGAGTCTATGAAGATGAGCGGCCTTTGGGGCAGCGCTATGTGCCGGGGGATGAAGCGGGAAGACGGATCGGGGCTTCCACCTACGGAACGACAAGCCGGACGGCGGGCGACTACACGGGGGCCACAGGGCCTTATCCAACCACTTCGACGTATTTTGCGCCAACTTACATCACCGATCCCTTTCTGGCTGGCAAGCGCAACATCAAGATTGGTCCGGTGAACATTGGGCTGGGGATGAATGCAAACGTTGAATACAACGACAACATCACCCGCCGCAACACGAACAAGCTCGATGACATCATCGCCGGTGTGCTTTTGAATACGGATTTGAACTGGCAGATCACCGAGAACAACCGGCTTTCGGTTTCGGTTGGCTTGGGGGTTGACCACTATTTCAACCATCCTGAGGCGAGTCCAAACGGCAACGAACTGGTGCTGAACGTGCTGCCTGGATCGACCATCGCGTTTGACGTGAAGGTCGGTGACATTGTTTTCGTGCTTTACGATCGCCTCTCGGTGCGGCCGGTGGCTCAAAACGACTTCGGTCTTGATCAGAATGATGTTTTCGGAACCGTGCAGAATGACGCCGGCGTGGCCATGAACTGGGCGTTGAATTCCAAAACCAACCTCTCGCTTAACTTCAATCGCTCCGATTCTTGGGCGCTTGAGGAAGCGTTTTCGGCATTTGACCGTGTGATTCATACCATTGCCGGTTCGCTCGCCTGGTCGCCTACCGGCACTTATACCGTGGGTGTGGAAGGCAGCTTTTCCTGGATCAATTATGACAACGAGTTCAACAACGACGGCACGACGGCCAGCGCGGGTGTGTTTGTGATTGTGCCAATTACGCAGCGGACGATTTTGAAGGCATCGGGTGGTTATCAGCAGTTTGATTTTGATTCACCGCCGGTGTTTAGCCGTCAGGTCAGCGAGGCCGACATCATCATGGCGCAGCAGCAGTTGGAAGGCATCAACCAGCTTTATGGTGAGTTGTTCAGGATCGAAGATCCGATTGAATTGGAGCGTCGCACCGCCGAACTTGACGCTGCGCGGTTGGAACTTGAGGAGCTGATCGCATTTCAGCGTCTGCAAAAGCAGCGTGATGACGAAACGGAAAACAGCCGCAGCTTCGACAATGAGGACTTGAGCGACTACTACTACAACGTCACGTTGTTCAACCAGATCAATTCCCGCGTGAGCCATCAATTGAGCTTTGGTCATGAGTCTTCCATCAACACCACGTCCAACTTCATCACTGCAGATTTCATCAGTTACGGAGTGGGCATTGTTGGATGGAGAGGTTCCCAAATTGCCCTCAGCACCTATTTGGAAAAGGCCGAGGAATCGGGAGGTCGACTCGCGGAAGACACCACCCAGTGGGGATTCGATTTGTTTTTCGGTCAGCGTTTGACGAAACGCATCATGCTGGGCCTCGGTTACCACTACGGCAACACCGATTCCAATCTCGCGCTGCGTGACTACGATCAACATTCGTTCACGGTCGACTTGAATTATTCTCTGACTTCGAAGCTCAACATGGGTCTGGGCTATCGCTACTGGACCACAGACGCCGAAAATCCCGATCTCAGCTTTGACCAAAACCGGGTGATCATGTCGTTGAACTACAATTTTTGATTTCGAATACAACGGATGACCATGTGGAGTGTCAGAAACGGTGTTCATTTGAGACAGGTCTATATGAAAAAATTAGTTATTTTTACGGTTGGATGTTTGGCGGTCGCGGCGAGTGCGTTGCATGCGCAAGATCCGGGATTTCGTGAAGCGGAGCCTCGTCGTTTGGCGAGCAGAGAAGCTCCCGCAGCGCAAACTTCCAGTGCGTCGACCTCCGATGATACGGCTGGTTCGGTGGCCAACATCACCTCCATGGCGGCGTTGGATGACACCCGCCCTTTGCGGATTGGTGATCGGGTGAGTTTGCGGATTGTGGAAAACCGTGACGAAGTGAGAAGCCTCCTGGTGCAAGACTCCGGTGACATCAACACTCCGTTTTTGAACTTGGTGAAGGCGGCGGGCAAGACTTGTAAAGAAGTGGCCTTCGAGATGAAGAAAGAGCTTGAGAAGCAATATTTTCAACAGGCCACCGTGATCATTGCCCTGGAGCAGGCGCGTCAGGAAAGAGGAGGCATGAGACCTGACGAGATGGAGTATATCACCATCTACGGGCAGGTGATGCGGCAGGGGCGGTATGAGATGGCACCGGAAGAGGAATTGACCGTGAGTCAGGCGGTGTTGCGTGCCGGTGGACTGTCCCAGTTTGCGGACAAAAAGAAGGTGAAATTGATCCGCACATATCCTAGTGGTGCCCGCAAAACCTTCGTGGTGAATCTTGATGACATCATGAGAAAAGGCAAACTGCAGTTTGATGTGCCAATTCGCTCGAACGATGTGATCATCGTTGACGAAAACCTCATTAATTTTTGATCACGCGGCGAAAGTGCCAGAGGGAATTCGGCCTTTCAAGGGCCGAATGGATCAAAACCTTCACGGGAGCGTTGGTGAAAAGCAGTTTCATCTTTCGGTAATGCGTCGCTCTGTGTATAATCATCCCCCAACCTAAAATTGATGGACGTCTTCGATAATCAACCAACCGGCGGAAACTCGCTGCATCGTTACCATGAAACTTCGGCCAAGCTCACCCGCTACCGGGTGCTGCTGCGTCGCCGTTGGTGGTTTGTTCTATTGACCGCTTCGATTGCGGTTTGTGTCGTGACGCTGTGGATCACCAGCAAGGAGACAGAATACATCGCCATTGGGCGGATCGCCACCGGGACTCGCATCAATCTTACTGAAGGCAGAGGCGGCGGCGTGGTGGAAAACGGCGTTTTACCGGCAGATTTTTACGGAACCCAGATGGAAATTTTGATGGGTTCGACGCTGTATACGCGTGCGGTGGAACGTGTTCGGAGTTTGCATCCCGAGATCAAGCCGATTGAAGTGGACGTCAAAGTGGCGCAGCAGCGGGGATCATCCATTCTAAATGTTGGTGGCACTGGCAAGGAGCCTGAGTTTACCCGGCATCTGGTCGAGGCGCTGCTGGATGAATACATGGCGTTTCGGAAAGAGATGATCGATTCTTCGATCACCAGTGCCCTGAACAAGGTGATTCAGGAGGTGCTTACTCGCGAGAAGGAAGTGAAACTGACCAAAGAGAGGCTCGAAGAGTTTCTGAAGAACAACAACACCGTCATTTTTGAGGGGGAGCGCAATGAGGCAGCGCTTTATCTTTCCAAGCTGAAGAGCACCCTGAATGATTATCAGACGGAGCGGAGCCTGATGGAAAAAATGGGTCTTGACGATTATCTCAAACAAAAAGATCAATCGGGAACGGCCGGGGCGGCTACGGCACCCGCGCCTGCTCCAGGTGGAGCAGCGGGTCAGAGATCGGAAGGTGCAGGCATTCAGAACAGCAATTCTGCGCGCAGCAGTGATTTGATGGGCGGGCTTTCGAGGACCGAAGCGGAATACCTGAATTCAATGAGCGACCTCAAGCTCTTCGAGGCGGAGCGTCAGCAACTACTGCGGATCTACAAACCAGAGCACCCCCGGGTGCTTGAACTGGATGAAAAGATCGAAAAACAAATGGCGCTGATTGAGATTCATCGAGTTGCCAGCTCTGAAGAATGGCAGCGACGGTTGGAAACCATCCGCCTGAAAATTGCCAATTTGAATGATGAGATCATCATTTGGGAGAACAAGGCGCGCGATGCCAACGACAAAATTGTGACCCACCTGTCTCTGAAGAGCGAGGCTGAGCGCGTTTTTGAGGATTACCAAGACTGGAAGAGAAAAATGGACAGTCTGAGCGACACGAATGCCACCACCACCGACATGGTGAACATCATGGAGCGACCAAAAATCGCCCGGGAAGATGAGCAAAAGTTGTTGGTGCCATTACTGCTCGCATTCTTTGGTGGCTCCGCCGCCGGGATGGGGATTCTCCTGCTTTTCGACCGCTTGGACGACCGGATGAATTCCTACAGCGAGTTCCAGGCATTGTTTCCGAATGAGCCCGTGGTGGGCCAGATCCCCGAGCTCAAGTCGAGGGGGGATGTCGCATTGATTTCCCCAAACGATGACCGACATCTCTATGCGGAGGCGTTTCGAAATTTGCGATCTTCGATCCTCTTCAAAAACTGGGAAGGTGGAAAACCACCGAAAACCATTCTTATCACCAGTGCGGTGCCCAATGAAGGCAAAACCACCACGGTTTGCAACATGGCCATTACCATGGCCTTGGGGGGTTCCCGGGTGTTGCTTGCAGATGCGGACTTGCGTCGTGGTGGCGTGAACGAGATGTTTAATGCGCCCGCTTCGCCAGGCTTCAGCGAGGTGTTGACGGGTCAGATCAACTGGCGTGATGCAGTGCAGGAAACGGATACCCGGAATTTGCACATTTTGACCCGTGGCGAGGCCATTTCGCAGACATCGGAGTTGTTCCTTTCATCCCTTTCCGATCAAGTGTTGGGAGAACTGGCTGAAGAGTATGATTACATCATCTTCGATACGGCACCGGTTCTTGTCGCAGACGACACGGCCAGTTTCGCTCCGAAGATTGATGCCACCCTGTTCGTGGTGAGGATTTCCTCGACCACGGCGAGGCTTTCGGCCAAGGCGCTCGATCTGTTGTATGAACGTCAGGTCAATGTGGCGGGGGTGATTCTAAATCGTTCCAGCACCAGCTTGAAGGAATACACCTATTACAACTACGCCAGCTACTACTCAACGACATCGCCTCAGAAGGCCAAGCCGAAACCGGTGGGTTGAGAGGCGGTTGATGGCTGGGCGTTGATGCTTTTGAAGTGGCGGCTATCAAGTCGCCGAATGACAGAGTTGCGAGTGGCCGCGGAGAGGTTTTTCGTGGGGGCGTGTGGTGCTCCTTGATGAGCTGTTAGGCTTTCCTCAGGATGCTCACTCGAATGAGCCCGAACGTAGCAATACGGGCCGGGCCTTGGGGATTGTCCCGCTGAGACAATGAAAGCTGCCGGAGCGAAAATTGACCTGCTAGTTCGGCTGCCTGGAAGTGCCAAGCGAGTGGCTCACAAACTTTGAAAAATTTTGTGATACTGGAGTAACGCAGAAGGGAAAAAGACCTGCGCGACTAAGCACAGGCATCTTGGCCGTAATTCTTCCAATCTCAACAGGCCGGACGATCGAGCTCCTTTTTGTCGATCAAATGGAAGTGCGAAGCAGGCCGACCATCACTCCTTGAATGCTCAGTTCTTGAGCGGGGATCAAGTCGGGATAATTCGGATTCTCTGCGTGCAGGAACGGGCGGTTGTCGACAACCAGGTATCTTTTCAGGGTGCTTTCGCCATCAATGAGAGCGGCGACGACATCGCGTGGTTTGGGGGGGCGTTGATCAAGAATGACAAAATCGCCATGCTGGATGTGAGCCCCTGTCATTGAGTCGCCGCGAACGCGTAGAGCAAAAGGTTTGGCTCCAGGGTTGAGACCCATGCTGCGGGTGTCGATGGTCAATTTGCCATCGGCGATTTCGGGGTTGTCGGCGGCGAATCCGGCGGGGATGTCACCATAAATGGGGATGTCGACGGTTTCGCGATTGATGTCTTCAGGAAACACGACGGCGCGGGCTTTTCCCGCCAGACGGCGGATCACCCCTTTGCGCTCGAGGGCACGCAGGTGGCTCATGGCGGCGGTTTGACTGGCAAAGCCAAAGTGCTGCTGGATGTCCCTGGTTGAAGGCATCAATCCATTGCGACGCTGGTAACCTTTCAAAAAGACCAGCAATTCCTGTTGGCGCGCCGTAAGTAACATAGGTTCTATTTGAATACCATTCAGTTGTGCAGGCAAGAAAAATTTCGCTTGTGTGTAGCTTTTTGCAGCGATAGTGGCTGATGAGAATCACTTTCTTGATTGCATTTGCCCTTGCGCCTGGGGTCTGGCTAATGGCTGCCAGTGAATCGATTAGTCAGGAAACTGCCCAACCTACGTCGGTTCAGGGAGATCCAGTGGAATTGGGAATTCCGAAACAAGAAAAAACCGGACAGCTTCCTGCGCTCACCACGGCACTATCGGAGCGGGCCACGCAGGCATTTGGCAAGAAAGACTGGAAAACGGCTCGGGAAGCTTACCTGGAGATGTTGAAAGAGGAGCCTCGAAATGCACTCACGCTGGCAAACCTTGGTGCAGTTGAACAGCAGGATGGCAAGCTGAAGGAGGCGCAAAGTTATTTTAGCCGGGCTCTACTGATCAATCCGGGATTGCAGCAGACCTGGACGGCGCTTGGGTTGGTGAGTTATGAGCTGGGGGATTCATACTACGCGGTTTCGGCTCTCACGCGGGCGATTCATGAGGATCCGACGGATGCGCGGGCGCACAATTATCTCGCGGCGGCGGTGAAGCGATTGGGTTGGTTGGATGCGGCGGAGGCAGAGTTGCGCCGTGCCATTGAATTGTATCCGGAATATGCGAATGCGCATTTCAACCTGGCGTTGATGTATTTGGACCGTAAACCGCCCGCGATTGAACTGGCGCGACGCCACTACGAAACCGCGCTTTCCCTCGGGTCTGGCAGGGATGAATTGGTGGATGAAAAACTGAAAAAACCCTAACCTTCCGCAGGTTTTGAACGTGGTGGAAAGGGTAGGAGGAGATGTTGAGGATGAGTGCTGATCATTTGGATTGGGTTGAGGGAGGAGTTGCTGCGCAGTTGGGCGATCTTGATGCGGCAGGACTGCGGCGCCGCTTGCGATTGTTGCAGCGTGATTCAGTGGGCCTGGTGACACTGGACGGGGGAACAGTGGTCAATTTCTCCTCCAACGATTACCTCGGTCTTGCGGTGTCGGATCAGTTGAAACAGGCGATGGTCGAGGCGGTGTCGAGGCATGGCGTGGGGTCGGGTGCTTCGCGATTGGTGTGTGGCAACATGGAGTGCCACGAGGCATTGGAAGCGGCTTTGGCCGAGTTCAAGGGGACGGAGGCGGCGTTGTCGTTCAGCACGGGGCATGCGGTGGCGGTGGGAGTTCTGCCGGCTTTGTGTGGAGCGGGGGATACGATCGTTCTCGACAAATTGAGTCACGCTTCATTGATTGATGGGGCTCGTTTGAGCGGGGCGACATTGCGGATTTTTCCCCACAACAACCTGGAGAAACTTGAGCGCATGCTGGTGGCGATCCGTGCGAAGAATGCCAAGGGGCGGATTTTGGTGGTGACGGAATCGGTGTTCAGCATGGATGGAGATGCGGCACCTCTGGCGGCGCTGGTGGAGTTGAAAGACCGGCATGGGGCGTGGCTGCTGGTGGACGAGGCACATGCTTTTGGGATTTTGGGTCCGCAAGGACGTGGATTGGTGGCCGGACTTCGATTGGAAAAACGGGTGGAATTGCAGATGGGAACGTTGAGCAAGGCGGCGGGAGTGAGTGGCGGATATGTGGCGGCTTCGCGTGAGGTGATTGATTTACTGATCAATCGGGCACGCAGTTTGATCTACAGCACAGCGCCTCCTCCAGCGGTCGCGGCGACGGCAGCGGCGGCAGTGGCGATGATTGGAGGCGGTGAGGGAGATCGGCGGCGTGAACGACTGTGGGCGAATCGCGCGCATCTGCTGAGCTTGTTGCCAGAGTTGGATGCGGATTTGGTGATGGCAGCGATTGTGCCGGTGATGATTGGCGGGGAACGGGAGGCCGTGGCTGCGGCAGAGCAACTGATGGAGGCAGGATTTTTCGCTCCTGCAATTCGTTACCCGACGGTGGCGCGGAGTCAGGCAAGGTTGCGGGTGACGTTAAGTGCCTTGCATGAACTGGTCGAGATTGAAGGTCTTGTCGGATGCCTTCGACGGCACATGGTATAGATGCGGCCCTTTTTGGCGCTGCCGGAAGTCGCTCCACAATCCGCGACGCAACGCCAGGCCGAGATCGAATCGCATGCTGGTGTGACGGGCGAAGGCTTTCATCAATGCCTGTGCGGTGATTTCCTTGGAGAAGTGTTGTCGTGCATGCGCGAGTCCTGCTTTTCCCATTTGTTCGCAGCGGGCGGGATCGGAGAGCAGTCCGGCGAGAAGTCCGGCAAGCGCTTCGGGCTGGCGTTCTTCACAAAGCAAACCAGTCTCTCCATTGATGACCATCTCAGGAACGCCAGCGACATGGGTGGAGACGCAGGGAAGTTCGGCGGCCATGGCCTCCATCAACACGGTCGGGAGATTGTCCTTGCCGCCGTCTTTTTCGGTTTTGCAGGCAAGGGCGAAGATTTGGGTTTCCTCGGCGAGCAGACGAATGATTTCGTTCATCGGCAGGGGGCCGGTGAGGGAGACGAGATGGTTCAGGTTGAGGTCGGCAATCTGGAATCTCAGTTCGGCTTCGAGTGGTCCTTCGCCGACGATGCGGCAATGGAAATTCAAGCCGCGATCGCGCATCAGGGCACAGGCGGCGATGAGGTCATCGTAGCCTTTCTTCTCGATCAATCTTCCGACGCTGAGAATGCCGCCAGCTTGCTGTGGATTCTTGGAAGCCTTTTGTTTTTCTTTGGCGCGTTGGAATGGGCCGAGATCGAGTCCGTTGTAAACGCGCCGGACCCTTGCGGAGGCGGCGGGAAACCGGTGGTGAAGATCGCGCGCAGTGTAGTCGCTGACGGTGACGATCAGGCTGGCATCGCGCGCGAGCGTTTCGGGTTTTGGATGCACGTCACCGGGGTTGCAGAAGATGTCGTTGGCATGGGCGGTGAAGCTGTAGCTGAGGCCGTGAAATTTGCGCAACCACCAGCAGGTGCGGGCTCCCACGCCAGCGAAGTGGGAGTGGGCGTGGTGGACACGGGCACGCAACTGGCGCATGCGATGGCCGATCCAGGCGGCTTCATAAACGCGCAGTTTGTCGGAGCGGTCGTTCCAGTGTCGGAGGGTGAGCACGACGCTTTGAGGAAGCCGGTTTTGTTTTTTGAGCTTGAGGACTTCTTTGACCAATTGATCTTCCGGCGGCAGAAAGTGAACCTGGTCGAAGAGTTCCTTTGGGAAATGCTGGACCGATTCGGCGCGGGTATCGTGAATGGAAAAGATGATGGGACGCAGGCCGAGACGCACCAGTTCAAGCACCTCGCGAACGCAAAACGTTTGGGTGAACGTTGGGAAGCGTTCGAAGACGTAGGCGAGGTGGTATTTCGGCATGGATGAAAAATCAGCGGCATGGTGAAACGCAAATCACCTGACTGCAACCAGAACGCCTTGAGTCGTGCGAATTGTCACTTTTTGGTGCGAAAACTGGTGCCGCAATACATGCAGCGGAATTTGCCACGAATCAGGGCATTGATGATGACGGCCCAGCCGTGCCCGATGACGGGAATGCGCATGGCGTGTTTGTGTTTGTGGGCGGCATTAGAGTGCAGGATGGTCCCATGGCAGAGGGGGCATCGGAGATGCCGGGCCTGGGTGAAGATGAAGACTCGCAGGGCACCGAACAGGATGATGAGTCCGAGGGCAATGGCAGCGCTGGTGCGGTCGCGCTGTTGGAAGACATCAATCACGAACCAGACACAGGCAAGGAGGGTCAGTGAAGCGACGATGCGAAGCACCGACAAGACAATGAGCAGACGAGAGCGACCGAAATACCGGGAACGGGTGCGTTTCTGTGGAGATTCGGTCATGAAGAAGTGTTAACCAATGTTAAAATTGCGTCGGGCTCAAGCTTCTTGTGACGATTGGTGAAAATAGTTGGTGAAGGTGAAGTTGAAGGTTTGGAAGAACGTGTCTGTGGCTTGCTTTCATCGATTCCTGCATCACCATGGCGTTTGTCGAACTGCTTATGGCTGCAAAAAATCACGAAATTCTCTATCAGATTCGAAATTCCCGCATTCATGGTCGGGGTCTTTATGCCAGTCGCGACATTCCTAAAGACACGTGGATTGTTCAGTATCTTGGGGAGAAAGTGGACAAGGAGGAGAGTGACCGCCGTGCCAATGCGCTGCTGGAAAAGGCGAAGTCAACCGGGGGTGCGAAGGTTTACATCTTCATCCTGAACGATAAATGGGACATTGATGGGGATGTCGAATACAACGATGCGCGGTTGATGAACCATTGTTGTGATCCCAACGTGGAGGCGCAGACCTGGCAGGACAAGGAGATCTGGTTTGTTTCGCTGAAAGACATCAAGAAAGGGGAGGAGTTGTTTTTCAACTATGGATTTGATCTCGAGAGTTGGGAGGATCATCCCTGCCGTTGTGGTGCGGAACGTTGTGCGGGTTACATCGCGGGTGAGGAATACTGGCCAGCTCTACGCCGCAAGCTCAGTGCGAAAAAGGCATGGGCGACTCGCCGGAAGAGTGCCGGGAAGAAGAAGCGCGTTTCTTAGCGGGAAAGCTTTGGATCGAGCCAGAGGCCCCAGTCGCCATTTTTGCCATCGCCTCCGTCCTCGACCATGAGTTCGAGGGTGTCGATGTTGGTGAGGTCCACCTTGATGGATTGGAGGGGGGAGTCGGCTGAGGTTAGCTTGGATTTGAAGAGTTCACGACCGTCGCCTTTGATGAGGAAGATGACCTTGCCGTATTGACCGGTGGCAACGCCTGGCGTGATCAGGAGTTGTTTCCAAGCTTTGCCGAGCTGGAATTGATGACGGGCCGGGGCATGGGCATAATAGCCGCGTTCGAAGATCTGGCCGGAGGAGGAGAGCCAGGGTTGAGGGGAAGGGAGTTTGTCGGTGGAGGGTTTGCCATAGCCGACTTCCATCTTTTCGGGTTTGGTGTCGCAGAGACTGAGGGTGCGGATGTCTTCGGGGATGTTGGCGGGGGTGGTTTCGGGTGGAGGTGATGAACTCCAGATGCGCTGGGCGATGGCGTGCGTTTTGACGAGGATCGGGTCATTGCTGTTGGAAATTGAGTCCAAGGGATTGACTCCACCGGCAACAGCAAACCTGGCAGCCAGAGATTCCAGATGCAGTTGTATTTGGGCGTTGGAGACGTCGATCTGGCCGTCCGGGGTTGGTTGATAACCGAGACCACGCAGGGAGGTGGTCATTCCATTGACATGACAGGCGACGAGGTTGATGACGCCGGGTTTGGCGATGGGAGGATCGGTGAACGTGATTTCAAATGAACCGTCGGCATTGGGAATGGTGGTCTGGGTGGTGGCATCGTAGTCGCCGCCGCCTTTGGGGTCGGTGTAGCCGACGATGGCGTAGGTGGGAATGGCCGAAGTGATTTGGCCGCTGACGGTGATGATTTTGCCATTGATGCTGATTTGCGTGACGGAAAGATTGGCGACGATGGGATCGGTGAGAGCTTTGTTTGATCCGGTGAAGAAGGGGTGGCTGGCGAGTCGCATGCCGTGGGCGAGAGTGAGGAAGGAGCCTTTGCTTTCGTCGCGTTTTTCTTCGCCAAAGGTGCGGTTGCCGCTGCCCATAAGGGCGGTGCCGAAGGCGGCGGCTTCGTCGGAGCGTTCCCGATTGTGAGGAAGGCCGAGGGCATGGCCGATTTCATGGACGACGCCACCGACGAAGATGGAATTGTATTTGCCCAACGAGATGCGGCCGTATTGTCCGTCCTGGAGATGGTTGGCCTTGTCGGCGAGCAGGTCGGGATCGAGCAGGGCGGAGTCGACCTGCCACGCGGTGCCGCCTTTGGCATTGCCTCCGGCGTAGTAGGGACTGTTCTGGCGCATGGTGCGTTTGACGGGGTCCCAGACTGACATGTTGCAGAAGATGACGAGGGTTTCGTCGCGTCCGTCGAGGGACTTGATGATGCCGGCCTGACGCAGGACGGGGAGGCATTCCTTGCGGATTTCATTGCCGCTTTCGCCGGAGTAATGGGCGTAGGGATGGGTGCCTTTGACGAGGTGGATGCTGAGCAGGCCGTCCGGTTGATGATCGAGGGGGAGCCGGCGAACGGGGAAACCCTGGCGGCGGAGTTCCTTGTCGTAGAAATCGGCAGTGGTTTCGAGGACGCGGGAAAGGCGTTCGCGCCATTGGGGCTGGGGTTCGCGGTCGGACGGGGTCCAGTAGATGATATGGAGTTTGCGTTCGAGGTCGCCGGGAAGGGGACCGTGGAAGGCGGTGAGCGTGGCGGCGGCTTTGGGGACCTGGGTCGCGATGTCGGAGGCGGGATCGAGTGCGTGACTGAGGCCGGGGATTGTCAGCGTGAGGAGCAGGGCAGCAATGAAAGGGTGCATCTTGGTAAGAGAGAACGCACCGGGAGAATCTTCGTTAGAGTTTTTAATCTATTCGAGATCAAAGGGAGCGGGCAACTCGCTGGAAGGGAAGCGTTTGACGATGAGTTTGGGGGTGATGTAGCCGATGAGGCGCGCTTGTTTCCACGCGACGGCATCCCAGCGGATGACGGGAAGTTCGAGGATGGCGACGGCACAGGTGGGCATGTCGCCGATGCTGTTGCGCTGCAGGAGTTGGTTGGCGAAGTCGCTGATGCCGTTGTTGTGGGCGAAGAGCATGATGCTTTGCCAGCTGTTGTCAAAGGACTGGACGATTTGCAGGAGGCTGTTGGCTTCGGCCAGGTAGGCACGAGGTTCGGTGAGGATGATTTCGGGGGGGAGGTTCATTTCGGCCTGCATGAGTTCGGCCGTTTGCTGGGTGCGCGTCGCGCTGCTGGCGATGAGGTGGTCCGGCGCGGGGAGGATGGCGGGACTGGATTCGAGGCCGAAGTAGGTTTTGGCGAGGAAGCGGGCCATCTCAGGGGCGTTGCGTTCGCCACGTTCGTTGAGGGTGCGGTCGTGATCGAGTTGACCGGGATTGTCCCAACTGGATTTGGCGTGGCGGACGAGGGTAAGGTATTTCATTGATTCAGAGCGGCGGCGTCGACGGTGGTGGTGAGTAGTTCGGAAAATGCGATAGCACAGTATGGGGGGATTTCAGCAAAGAGTTGGACAGGACGTGGGTGATGGTAAAGATGGGGGTGGTGTCAGAGTTGTCAGATTCAATGGTGCGTCCGCGGGTGCCGTGGTGGATGTGGGGAAATGTGTTGAGTTTGGATGCGCCTCTGGTGGCGGCAGGGTGGCTGTGGATGCTGGCAGAGGTTTCGGGGGTGAAGCTGCCGTGGGCTTGCTTTGCGGTGTTGTGGATGACGGTGTGGTTCATTTATGTGCTGGACCGGACGATGGATGGTTGGCGATCAGAAGGGGAGGGGGAGCAGACGGCAAGGCATAGGTTTTATCTTCGGCACCGCGCGTTCATGGTGAGGGAGGTGTTGCCGCTGATGGGGGTGGTGACGGGGTGGCTGGCGATGACGCAGATTCCGGTCGGGTTGATGGAGCGTGGGATGGGATTGGGATTGGTGGTGGGGTGGTATTTGTGGAATCACGCAGGAAGCTCGAGGCGTTGGATGGTGGGCATTGGAAATGCGCTGATGGCGATGGTGGTGGTGGGGTGCGTCTGGTGGAGCGGAGTTGAGCAATGGTCCTGGGTCGGGCCGCTGTTGCTGGTGGTTTTGGTCCTGCGGTTGGTAGGAGGACGGCTTGGAATCTCGAAGGAGATCTGTTGCGGGGTGGTGTTTGCTTTGGGGTGCGGGCTGAGTGTGCATTTTTATTCGATGGATCAGGTTGCTGGATTTTTTTCGGTCGAGGTGATGGGGTTGGCGATGCTGGCGGTGTTGAACTGTGTGGGAATTGCCGCTTTGGAGAGTGGAAAGGAGGATGCTTCGAGTGCTTCGATGTTGTCGGGAAAGAGGTTCACCGTGCTGGTGGCCGGGGTGGTGGGTGGGCTTGCGGGAGCGTGGTGGGTTGGAACTGGCGGGGTTTTGCTGGAGGCGGCATTTTTTGGAGTGGTGTCGATGGGTTTGGTGTATCACTGGGCACCCAAAATGCCGGGAGAACTGCCGAGAGTGCTGATGGATGTCGCACTGCTGGTGCCGGTGGGCTGGGTTTGGTGGTGGCGTTAATTGTGCTGGGGCTTCGGCGCGGGGTTTGCTATGATTTTACTTACTATGAGTGGAAGCGTTGATTTTGAGGCAATGTTGGCGGTGGCGATTGAGGAGGCCCGGGAGGGGATTTCCGAGGGGGGGATTCCGATTGGTGCGGCGTTGTTTGATATGGAGGGGAAGGTTTTGGGGAGGGGGCACAATCGCCGGGTGCAGGAGGGCGATCCATCCGTGCATGGGGAGACGGATGCGTTTCGCAAGGCGGGCCGGCAGCGGAGTTACCGGGACAAGATCATGGTAACGACTTTGGCACCGTGCTGGTATTGCAGTGGATTGGTGAGGCAGTTCAACATCGGCACGGTGGTGGTGGGGGAGTCGGTGACTTTTCAGGGGGGGATCGAATGGCTTCGTGGCTTGGGGGTAAAGGTGGTGGATCTGAATTCAAAGGAGTGCATCACGATGCTGACCGAGTTCATTGAATCGTATCCTGCGGTTTGGAATGAGGATATTGGCGAAGAGTGATGGTGGATGTTTAATTTGGTGGACTAGAGCAGGGGCACATGCTGTGGTGCGGGAATGCAAGAAGTGACTGAATCAACAAAGGGACCGATCCTGGTGACGGGCGGTGCGGGGTATATTGGGTCGCACACAGTGAAACATCTGCTGGCCCAGGGGGAGCAGTTGGTGGTATTGGACAATCTTTCGATGGGGCACGCGGAGGCGGTGCCGGAAGGCGTGACGCTGGTGGAGGGCGAGCTGATGGATGCCGTGCTCGTCGACTGGCTGTTCACGGAATATAAACCGGAGGCGGTTTTGCACTTTGCGGCTTCGGCGTTTGTGGGCGAGTCAGTCGACGAACCTCTGAAGTATTATAAAAACAACGTGGTGGCACCGCTGACCTTGCTGGATGCGATGAAGAAGCATGGGACGTTGCGGATCGTTTTTTCGTCGACATGTGCGACTTATGGGAATCCGCAATTCGTGCCGATGGATGAGTCGCACCCGCAGGTGCCGGTGAATCCTTATGGAGCCAGCAAGCTGATGTTGGAGCGGGTGATTCAGGACTGTGAAGTTGCCTGGGGCGTGAAGTCGGTGTTTTTGCGCTATTTCAACGCGAGTGGATGTGATTTTGAGGGGATGATCGGGGAGGATCACGAGCCCGAGTCGCATTTGATTCCGCGAATTTTGATGGCGTTGAGAGGGGAGATTGAGTCGATGACCATTTTTGGGACGGATTATCCGACGGCGGACGGGACGTGCATTCGGGATTACATCCATGTCAATGATCTGGCTTCGGCGCATGCGCTGGCGTTGAATTACCTGCGTGGTGGTGGCGAGTCGACCGCAGTGAATCTGGGGACGGGTCGCGGGTTTAGTGTGAAGGAGATCATTGCGACGGCGGAGTCGGTGACAGGTTTGAAGGTGCCGGTGACTTTTGGCCCGCGTCGTGCGGGTGATCCTCCGGAGTTGGTGGCGAATCCGGCGAAGGCGAAGTCAGTGCTGGGCTGGGAGGCGCAGATCAAAGATCCGAGGCAGCATGTGGAGTCGGCCTGGAAGTGGATGACGGGTCCGAAAGGCGGGCGCTATAGCAAGTGAATGCGTAAATGCGCGGAGAAGTGCGTGGTTGGCAGGTTGCCAGTCCGGGTGGTGTGGGTAAACTGTGGGAACAGGCAAAGGATTGGCAGCATGGAATCACTAGCATGAGCGCGACCCAACGCACGCAGCGCGAACGGGCCAGGAAGCGGCTTGAAGAGCAACGCCGAATTGCGGAGTTGCGCCAGCGGTCGCAAGGGCGTGATGCATTGCTGGCGAAGTTGCCGAAGGTTGACCGCGATCGAGATCGCGATCACAATCCGGACAGCGGACGCAAGCGCAAGTTTTTGCTGGGATTGCTGATGCTGCCGCTGTGTTTGCTGGCGTTGCTGACGTTTTTGGATTTGTTGTTTACGGAGACGGTGAAGGGGGAGTTTTGGAAGTCGGAAGGATTTTGGTTTTTTGGCAGCGGCTGTGTTTGCTGGCTTTGCATGGGCTGGTTGCGGCGTGAACCGGGGTTGATGTATGTGTTTGCCCATGAGATGACGCATGCGATAGCGGTGCGGTTGAGCGGGGGTCGGGTGCATGACATGCATGTGGGTCCGGATGGGGGGTTTGTGGACACGGACAAGACGAATACTTTGATCACCTTGTCGCCGTATCTGGTGCCGTTTTACACGGGGGTGGTTTTTGCGATTTTTGGACTGCTGTCGTTGTTGATGGACATGGATCGCGAATGGATTTTGCCATGGTTTGGCGAAGGGTTGCGGTTGAAGGGGGTGTGGGTGTTTTATTTTATGGTGGGGCTGACGTGGTGTTTTCACCTGACCTTCACGATGCAGGTATTGCAGACGGAGCAGAGCGACTTGCTGCACAATGGGGAGTTCTTTTCGATGATGCTGATCATTTTTATCAACATCGTGATCCTGGTGGTGCTGTTCATTGCGGCTTCACCCAAGGTGGGCTGGAGCGATGTTTATGAGGATCTGAGGGGTTTGTTTGGGTGGATGTGGCGGATGGTTTTTTGAGAGTTGACCCTCCAGTTTCTTTGCCCCTTACATGGAGCGTCTTGTTGTGGAGTGCTGCGGCTTGCCGCAGCTTTTCAAGAACCGGCCTGCCGGTTTGTGCCCAACCCAGTAAATGCCGCCATATTGTCTCCTCTGAAGCGCAGCAGGCTGCGCCCCGCTACAGCGGCAGCAGGCTGCAGCAGTCCACGACAACTGTGTCGTAGGCCAAGACATGCTGTCGATAATACTGCAGTGTCCCGTCCCAATAAAAGTTAGGGTTGATCCGAACATGAAAAACCACGGAGCGCGTGGCGGTCCGTGGTTTGAAGGCGAATGATTTTTTTGTGAGGCCTAGGTCGGTCAAGGTTTGCCGCCATCGGGTGGACCTTTGGGTCCTTTGGCTCCATCGGGCGGGCCTTTTTTGCCTTTTTTGCCGCCATCGGGTGGTCCTTCACCGCGGGGTGGGCGGGGCATGGAAGCTCTTTCTTCTTCGCTCAACTTGCCGTCGCCGTCTTTGTCGAATCGCTCAAGCATCTTCGCGCGTCCGGCTTCTTGCATGGCGGCTTTTTCCTCTTGATTGAGTTTGCCGTCGCCATCCTTGTCGAATTCTTTTTCGCGGGCTTCACGCGCGGCTTTGCGTTCTTCGGGGGAGAGTTTGCCGTCCTTGTCGGCATCAAATTTTTCGAGGACTTCAGGTGGGACAGGGCGATCACCGCCGGGGCCTTTGGGTTTGCCCTTGTCTTGGGCGGTGGCAAGGGTGACGGAGGAGGTGAGGACTCCAAAGAAGAGCAGGGTGGCGATTTTCATGTTAGTTGGTGTAGTTCAATTGGGTTTGTCGTGGAGGTGTAACCGACGGGTCGAATGGAAGTTGCGTTCGCTTGAAAAAATTGGTGAGTGGAAGGGTAAAGGCTCGATGATTTAAATCTGTGGGCGATTAGGATTGAAGTCACTGGAGGCACTTGTGTAGGGTAGTAGGGAACATGGCTGAACTGATTGATGAACTGCGGGACTTGGACCGACGGGATACCCGACGAGCGTGGTGGTTCGGGTTGGGTATGGTCGGAGTGTTGTTAATGATTATAGGGTTTGTATGGGCACGCGATGTCGCTCCTCCAGATGATTCGGCAATGCTGCCGGTGTTAACGGGAGGTAATGGGAAGGAGAATGGATTGCGAAAATTTATTGACGAGGTGAGGGCCATGCCGGATTCGGGCTTCGATGATCTATCGATGGAGGCCCGCTCAAGAGAGTGGGGGAACACGGAGGAGTTGCGAACGTTTTTGGGTAAGAACGAAGCGAGAATCGAGGCATGGAAACGGTTGATGATGTCGGATCGAAGTGGATGGAGGTGGGGGCTTCAAGATGTGGAGCCATTAGACATGAAGATCGACATGTCTTATTTGTTGGCAGTTCAAGAGACGGCGAATGTCATACGGATGAAATCTTTGCTCTTGGCGCGGGACGGAAAGATCGGAGAGGGGGTGGATATGGCATTGGACTTGTGGCGCATGGGTGGTGGACAAAGACGGGCGCAAGGTGCGTTGATACATTGGCTGGTATCGTTAACCATCGAATCCATTGGTCTCGCTGCGCTGGAGGATGCGGTGATGGCAGGTGATTGTGACGACCCGACGCTTGTGAGGATCCAAGAGGCTTTGGCGCAAGTGGAAGAGAGTCCCTGCAAAACCCTTAAATTCACTTACCAAGTTGAGTATCTGATGATGAAAAACAGTCTAGAATTCATGCCTGACTATCTCGCTGAAAACGCGAATCTGAACTGGGCGAAACCAGTGATTCGGGCGGGATACAAACGAAACTACACTCTGTCGAGTTACATTTATTACCATGAGCCATTAGTTAACTCGGGCGGGGGTGATGCACTTGCGATGATGAGGAAGTCGAAGTGGAGAACAAAGCAACTTGAAGCATGGCGTGACCGTGGGTGGTGGAAGTATGTGCATCCCAATGGAATGGGTCAATGGATGGTCGCGTCGGTTGCGACGTTTGGACGAATCGATGAACGGGCTGCGATGATGGAGACACTACCGGGGTTGACGCAGTTGATGCTGGCGGTGCGACGGTATGAGGTGGAGCGTGGGACGATGCCTGATGCTCTTGATGAACTGGTGCCTGAATTTATTAACAGATTGCCGATCGATCCACTTAATGGAAAACCGTTCCGCTGGGATGCGGTGAGTCAGCGGGGTTACAGTGTGTTTCTGAATGAGGTGGATGATGGGGGGAGTTATACCAAGTCGCGTCGTCCAGATGAGCTGGATTGTGGGGTGTTTTACCCTTGGGGGGAGGAGGCTGTCGAGCAGCGCAAGGAGCAGTATGGGGTGAAGGGTGAGAAGCAGTCGGAATGATGAAGGGGTGATGATTATGGCGCGATTTGTTTTATGTCCGTTTGGGAGTGGGGGGGATGTGAATCCATTCATCTGGCTTGGCAAGTTGCTGAGGGCGCGGGGGCATGAGGTGGTGGTGGTGACGGTGCCGATGTTTGATGAGGTGGTGAAACGGGCGGGGTTGGAGTTTCATGGAGTGGGAGTCCGAGAGGAGTATGAAGCGTTGATCCGTGATCCGAGATTGTGGCAGCCGTTGATTGGAACGGGCCTGGTTTTTCAAGCGGCGGCGAAGGGGATGCGGCCGTTTTTTGAAGCGATCCGGGAAGAGGTGGCGAAGGGCAAGGCGGGCGAGGTGGTGGTGGCGGCTCCGTTTCAGAATGTGGCGGGGCGACTGGCGCGTGAGGTGTTGAAGGTGCCGTTGGTGACGGTGCATTTGCAGCCGATTGCGATGTTCAGCGTGCATGACAGGGCGGTGTTTGTGCAGGGGATGAAGTGGCTGGCGAAGCTGCCATGGTGGGTGAAGCGGGTGATGTTCAGTCTGCCCAATCCTGCCGATGTTTTTTTGGCACCGGAGATCAAGAAGTTGTGTGCGGAGCATGGGGTGAAGGCTCCGAAGCGGGTGTTGAGGGAATGGTTGCATTCGCCAGATGGGGATTTGTGTTTGTGGCCGGAATGGTTTGCAGAGAAGCAGCGTGACTGGCCGGAGAAGGCGGTGGCGGTGGGGTTTCCCTTGGAGGATCTGAGTGGGCAGTTTGTTTGGCCTGAAGGTTTGCGGGAGTTTCTTGATGCGGGTGACAAACCGGTTTTGTTAACGGCAGGAACGGGCAATGCGCAGGCTCGGGAATTTTTTGAGGTCGGGTTGCGGGCGTGTGAGAAGTTGGGTCGGCGTGCGCTGGTGGGAACGCGGTATCGGGAGCAGATGCCGGAGGTGTTGCCGGATTGGGCGCGGTGGTTTGAGTATCTGCCGTTTGGTGAGTTGTTGCCGGAGGTGGCGGCGATGGTGCATCATGGAGGGATTGGCACAATGTCGCAGGCGTTTGCAGCGGGGGTGCCTCAGGTGGTGGTGCCGATGGCGCATGATCAGCCGGACAATGGAGCGCGGATGGAAAGGTTGAGTGCGGGCAGGGTGGCGGCGAGATTGGGAGCTTTAGAGAAGGTTTTGAGCGGTGTGTTGGAGAGCAAGGAGATAAGAAAGGGATGCGCGCAAGTGGCGGGATGGTGCACAGAAGATCGGTCGGCTGAGCGGGCAGTTGACGTGATGGAGGGGGTCATCAACTACGGGGGAGATTGAAGCTTGCAGTGCCGATTCAAGCGATCATGATAGGGTTGGGCAATTCAATGAGCTTTCCGATGATGCATGCAAATTTTTCCAGGGTGATCTCGGCCGGACGGGCCTGCGGTGCAGGACTGTTGATTGCCTGTTTTGGGTTGACTGCAACGAGGGCATCGGCGGCAGTTTTGTTGTGGGATTCCGACTCGGTGGGTGGGGTCGCCAATGATGGGACTGGAACTTGGGAGAACGGCGTGGGGACGGATTGGGTGAGTGGGGGAAGCAATGTTTTGTGGAACAACGCAAATGGCGATACAGCGGCCTTTGGAGATGGGGTGACGACTGGCGGGGTGACGTCGACGGTGACGGTGGCTGCAGGCGGGGTGACGGTGGGTGGCATCAATTTTAACGCGCAGGCGAACAATGGATCGCTTTCCTTGTTCAGGATCCAGGGCGGGATGGTGACTTTGAATGATGGGGCAGCGATCCACAATTTGGCGACGACGGATTCTGCCTTGCACAGCATTGATGGGGCGCTATTTACGACAGGGACGGTGACGTTGAAGGGGAGAAGGTTTTGGATGAGCAATACTTCTTTTGGTGGGGGAGGGACTCTGAATATTGAGACGACAGGCCAGGCGCTGTTTAGAAATGGCGGGGCGTTTGATGGATTGAGTGTGATCAATCTGAACAGTGGGGGAATTGATATCCGAGGCGGTAGTGGCGGGTATAACTATGCGGCGGGGACGACCTTGAATGTGAATGAGAGCCTGTCGCTCAATTCCAATAGTTTGAATGCAGGGGTGATGGTGAACTGGTTGGGGCCGGTGGTGGTGAAGGGAACGAAAACACTAAGTTTGACGCCGGTGAACGCGGCTGCGACGACGTTGCGGATGAGCGAGGTGATTTCTGAGAGCGGCGGGGTCGGCAACGTAACGGTTAATGGCAGTGCGGCCTCGACGACCATTTTCGCGAATGCGAACACTTACACCGGGAGAACGCGGGTGCTGGCGGGGAATTTGCAGGTGGGTGCAGCGGGGGTGGGCGCGACTGGATCGGGCTTGGTGACCGTGGAATCGGCAACCGCGATGTTGTCAGGAACCGGGACGGTGCGTGGCGCGACGACGATATCTTCCGGCGCTTCTTTGAGACCGGGCGATGGCACGGGTTCAGGTGTGACCTTTTTGGCGGGTGGGGGCGTCGGAAAGCTGACGTTTTCGGATGTGACGGCGAACAGCTTGATTCTGGCAACGGGATCGACCACGTTTCTGACATTGGCCGGAGCGACGGGGAATGAGGCGAATCCTTTGGATGGAATCCAGACGGTGGGATTGCTCACAGGTGGTTTAGGGGCGCATGATCAGATCAGTGTGGCGGGATCGCTGACTTTGAATACGGGGAGCACGATCCAGGTGTCGTTGGGGACCGGTTATTCGCCGGTGTTTGGAGACGTGTTTAATCTGTTGGATTGGGCGACGACAAGCGGAGCTTTGTTGCCCAACGCATTCAATGTGAACACGGATCTGGTTTTGGAAACCAGTGCGGCGATGACACTTAATGGTTGGAGCTGGGATCGGAGTCAGTTTTTAAGCAGCGGGGTGGTGTATGTGGTGCCGGAACCGGGGAGGATGTTGCTGCTGACGGTGGGGCTGTTTGGATGGTTGATTCGTCGCGACAAAAAGCGGGTGTAACCGTTTGTGTCGATGGGAAACCTGGATCGATGCAAGAGTGTCGGGCGGTTGGCGTTGATGTGAGATGGTGAAGCGATTAATGCTATTTTTGGGATTGGGGTTGATGGGAGTTGGGGCGCAGGTGACGTCGGTGGAGAAAGCAGAGACAACGCCGGTGGTCGTGCAAGATTGTCCTTCGGTGGCTGAAGTGGAGGAGGCGTTGAAGAAGGCGGCAATGTTTTGTCGGACGAATCTGAGTTTTGCCGGGGGATATGCAACGGATTGGTCGCGGGATTTGAAGGAGTCGGGCACGTCGGACATAATGATGTCGACGGTGATCAGCATTGAGTCACCGGGGACGCCGAGTTTCGGACTGGCTTATCTGGCGGGGTGGAAGGCGACGGGGGATCCGCTCTATTTGCAGGGGATGAAGGAGGTGGTGCAGGCGTTGTTGTGGTCGCAGCTGGCGTCAGGAGGGTGGGATACGTTTCATGATTTTGCGTTGCCAGCGGCGCGTAAGTGGCATTATCGACGTGATCTGGATGCAGGGGATGTGGAACGGGGAGGGCGGAAGGCTCGTTCGACTTTGGATGATGGCAAAACACAGCTGGCGTTGATGTTTTTGCTGGAGGTGGCACAGCTGGCGGAGTTCAAGGAAGATGGGTCTCTGCAGAAGGCGTTGCGATTTGGGATGGAAGGGTTGCTTGCGGCACAGGCACCCAATGGTGGATGGCCGCAGGGATATGAAGGGCCGGCGGATGGTTCGGCTCCGGTCGTGAAAGCGCGGTTCCCGGTGGAGTGGTCGAGGGTGTTTCCAAAGGTGGAATACACGTCGTTTTACACATTGAATGATGGCAATCTGGAGTCGTTATGCCGTTTGTTGCTGAGGGCACATGAACTTGATGCAGAGGGCGGGGAGAAGTATCTGGCGGCGGCGAAGCGGTTGGGAGATTTTCTGTTGCTGGCGCAGTGTCCTCAACCGCAGCCGGGTTGGGCGCAGCAGTATAATCTGGAGATGGAGCCAGTGTGGGCGCGGAAGTTTGAGCCGCCGAGTGTGAGTTCACTCGAGACTTTGGGGGCTTTGAAAACCTTGCATCAGGTTTGGCTGGCGACGGGAGAGAAGAAATATCTTGAACCGGTGAAGGAGGCGCTGGCGTGGCTGGAGAAGTCGCGGTTGCCAGATGGACAGTATGCGCGGTTCTATGAATTGGGGAGCAACAAGCCGCTGTATTTCGTGAAGGACACTTATGAGCTGACTTATGAGGATGGTAACCTGCCAACTCATTACGGTTTTAAGTTGGATGAGTTGCAGGATGATATTGAGCAGTTCAAGAAATTGATGCTGAGACCGCGCGAGGAGTTATTGGCGAAGCGGGTGCCGAAGGCGACGGAGCGCGAGTGGCTTTCGGCGTTGAAGGGACTGACAAAGAAAGCGGTGACGGCGTTGAAGGACAAGAACAAGGAGGGCCTTTGGACCGAGGAGAATCGATACGACGCCGGGGAGATTGTCGCTAACATGATGGTAATGGCGAAGTATGTCGAGGCGGCGAAGGGGGCGGGGAGTTTGTTTGAGGAGTATCGGGGTAAGGTGAATGTGAGCGGGGGTGGGTGAGTAGTTTTTGTGGAGTGCGGCGATGTTCGCCGCTTTGCTGGGCGCACGGCGTGCCAAAAGTGGCGCATCTCTCCACCTCTGCGCTTGGAGTTTATAGGTTAACATGCTGGGGATGGTCGATGGGAACTTCTTTCAACGATGCGTTTCATGATCCAACCCAAGAGAGTGCCGATGATGGCTGCGATGATGAGGTTACGGCGGTAAGGCGGGGGATGGATGAGGTTAGGTTGGGGGCGTTGAAGAACAGTTAGTGCGAAGTCGGGTTCCATCTGAATCGATCCTTTTTTTGAGATGTCCATGACGTTTTTGCGCCAGGAAAGATATTCGTCGATTACGGCATCAAGGTAGTGAGCGGGGTATTCTGACTGTGTCCCGAAAGCTCCGATGCTTAAAAAGGTAGACCCTGGATGGTGCAGGACTTTCAGGGATACCTCGGCAGGTTGAAGGTTGGGATGAAGGGAGTTTAGGCGATGGAGGGCGCCAAGATGGACTTGATGGCTTTGAATGACTTCGATTTGTGTTTCAAAGAATTCGCGCACAAGTGTTTTTGGGAACGACTTGAGGGTGGGTTGATCTGGAGCCGATGATGATATCTTCAGCCTGGCAATGGCGATGTATTGGATGGGACGTGTTTTGAGGCGGATGGCTTCGAGGGAGATGGCGAGGAGACAGAGGAAGAGCGGAAGGTATTTGGCGAAGCGGTGGACTCGACTGTGGAGGGGTGGCGGGGGCATGCCGGAAATGGTTTCAGATTTCCTTCGTGGGCGCAATGGAGAAATTAGGCGACTTGGGGAAGTCGGAGTGGAGCGGGTTCCGAGGTGACGGAGCGGTTGGGTGGAAGGGTTTGGGGGCGTGAGGCGGAATTGATGCGCGGGGACGTTCGGGACAGACAAAATGCCTGTCCCGCCCACAGGCTTGAAGCCTGTGTCACTACGGAGGTGGTATGAAAGGCCCGGGACGAGCCTTCTACTTTTTTCGTTCGAATTAATCGATGTCGTCTTCGTCTTCGCCGGCTTTTTTGCCGCGGAGTTTGGCTTCGATGAAGTCATCGAGGTCGCCGTCCATGACGCCGCTGACGTTGCCGGTTTTTTCGCCGGTGCGGTGGTCTTTGACCATCTGATAAGGTTGGAAGACGTAGGAGCGGATCTGGTTGCCCCAGGCGACGTCGCCTTTTTCGCCGTATTGACGCTCCATCTCGGACTTCTTTTTGTCTTCTTCGAGCTGGTAGAGTTTGGCGCGCAACATGTTCATGGCCATCTCGCGGTTTTTGCCTTGGGAACGCTGGACCTGACAGTTGACGATGATGCCGGTGGGCTGGTGGATGAGGCGCACGGCGGTTTCCACCTTGTTGACGTTCTGTCCACCCTTGCCGCCGGAGCGGTAGGTTTCGAATTTGATGTCGGCTTCGTTGAGTTCGATGCCGACGTCTTCTTCGACTTCGGGGGTGACATCGACGCTGGCGAAGGAGGTGTGGCGCTTTTTGGCGGCGTCGAAGGGGCTGATGCGCACGAGGCGATGAATGCCGCGTTCGCAGTTGAGCTTGCCATAAGCGTAATCGCCGCTGACGCGCAGGGTGGCGTTGCGCACGCCGACTTCTTCACCGGGTTGGAAGTCGATCATTTCGAGTTTGTAGCCGGAACGTTCGGACCAGCGGGTGAACATGCGCAGGAGCATGTCGGCCCAGTCGCAGGATTCGGTGCCGCCGGCGCCGCAGTGAATGGTCAGGTAGGCACCGTTCTTATCGAAAGTGCCACTGAGCATGACGGTGAGTTCGAACTGGTCGAGCGCTTTCTCGATGGATTCGAATTCGAGTTCGACTTCCTTCCATGAATCGAGGGTGTTCTCGGACTGGGCGATTTCGCCAAGCACGGCGAAGTCGTCGAGACGGGCGTCGATTTCAGCAAGGGGGCCAAGCTGGCCTTTGATGGTGTTGACGCGGTCGATGACCTTTTTGGCGGCCTCTTGACGGTCCCAGAAGGCTGGGGCGGTCATCTGGTCTTCGAGGGCGGCGAGTTCGGAGTTTAGTTTAGCGACGTCAAAGATACCTCCGGAGCGCCCCGAGGCGGCCCTTGAGAGCCTCGGTATCGAAGGCTTGGAGATCGGTGATGACGGATTTGGCTGGCTTTTCCATTTTACTAGGTAGACATAAGACGGAAGACTTCAAGACAAAAGACTTCTGGACGGACGTGAGGTTTGTTGAGTGGAGTTGTTTGAGGATATGGTTGTCTTTTGTCTTTTGTCTTCGAGTCTTCTGTCTGATTGGAGAAGAATACGGCCATTTTGATCAATCGTTACCGACTGACGGAGTCGTCGCTGATCGTGCACTGGTGCTCGGCGGAGGCGGGGTTGTTCAAGACGGTGGCGAAGGGGGCGTTGAGGCCGAAGTCGGCCTTTGCGGGGTTGGATTTGCTGGTGACCTGTGAGGTAGGCTGGGTTCCGGCGCGGGTTTCGGATTTGCATGCGCTGAAGGAGGTGCGCATGCTGACGGCACGCATGGGGTTGCGCGGCAGTTATTCGAGGGTGCTGGCGGCGACGTATTTTTGCAAGTTGCTGGAGCTGGTGGCGGAAACGCAGACGCCGTTGCCAGGGGTATTTCCGCTGCTCGAGTTGAGCTTGGACTATTTGGATTCGCATGAGCCAACGGTGAGATTGGTGGAAAGATTTGAGGATCGGTTGTGCCTGGAACTGGGGTTGGGCGAGGTGTTGCCGGGAAGCGGGGGGCGGATGCTGGGGGAGGTGTTTCATCGTCCGTTGCCGACACAGAGGGGGGATTTGATGAAGGAGTTGAGGCGGCAGGAATCGCGCGGAACCGATGAAATGAAAAATTCCTAACCAATCGTTGAACTCAGGGCTTGTTAATTTGTCGCGTTCGTCCTAATGTCCCAGAACCCCCAACAAGTGTTCCATAGTCACGATGTCGTCAGAATCGATTAATTCCCTCTTAGAAGGTCATGCCGACAACCTGTATGATGCAGGCAAATTTGATGAGGCGATGCGTGTCGCGGGCACGGCGCTGAGGAATGCGCGACAGGCGGCGGAAGAGGACGAGGCTGAGTTGCCACTATTGGTAAATGCCTTGGAAAAACTGGCGGGGCTGCATCAGGAAGTAGGGGATTTTGACAAGGCGGAGTCGATGTATCTTGAGGCGTTGGAGCATGCGGAGCAGGCGGGCTTGTCGAAGGATCGGTTTGCGCGGTTGCGCAGCAGTCTGGCGATGCTGTATGATTTTAATCAGCGTGAGGAACAGGCGATTCCCCATTATGAGCAGGCGATTTCGGAGTATGAAAAGCTGACTCCACCTCGCGGGCAGGATGCGGCGCAGTTGCGCAACAACCTGGCGATGATTTACAAAAGCCTGGGGCGTTATGCGCTCGCAGAGCAGCATTATTTGATGGCGCTGGAAACGTTGGAGGAGATCTACGGACGGAACAACGAGCGGGTGGCGGCGGTTTTTAACAACCTGGGTGGGTTGTATTATGCGGCGGGGTTTCCGGAGCAATCGAAGGAGATGCATCTGGAGGCGCTGGACATCCGGATTCAGGTTTTCGGGGCGGATCACCCCGAGGTGGCGCAGAGCTACAACAATTTGGCGACGTCATGTTACGAGCTTCAGGACGATGCCGGGGCGCAGCAGAATTACGAGAAAAGTCTGGCAATCCTTGAGCAGCATCTGGAGACCACGGGCACGGATGCTTATGCGGAGACGGGGGCGGATTATCTGACCGTTTTGGAGTCAGCGGGCGAGGAAAAAAAGGCGGCGGTGTTTAGGAAGCGGATGGAGAAGCTGATATCGAAAGGCTAAAGGCTAAAGGCTAAGGGATAAAGGCCTGAGAATGAGCCTGTCCTTTGAACAACACCTCCGAATTATTTTTTGAGGCCGTGGTCTTGTTCGAGGTGCTGGCGGAGGAGGTCGTCGCCAAAGTCGCCGTTGAAGTCGCGCCAGACGGTGTGGATGTGATTGGCGTTGTTTTGGGTGTTGTCGTATTCGAGAAGGAAGCTTTTGCCCTGGACGCGATAGTAGTGGGGTTCGTTGGGTTTGCGGCTGCCGGCCCAGGCGAAATGGAGGGGGCCTTCGGTGAGGATTTCCTTCCAGCGGTCTTCGGCAACTTCAGGTCGCATGCGGAACAGGTGGGTGCGGACGAGTTGCTGGAGATAGGTGGTTTGCGATTCGCTGAAGTCGGCGGTGGAGAGACCGAGGGGCTCCAGAGTTTTGGCTTTACGACTGTTGCCGGTGAGGATGTCGGGATAAGCTTTCTCGCTGACGAGGGCTTGTTTCCATTGTTGGTCGTTGAGGGAGGCGGCGAGGGTGCGGCCGTGGTCTTCTTCTTCGGCGAGGACGCGGAGTCCGGCGCGGGGGCCTTGACGAATTTCGGCGGGATTGGAGCCGAAGAAGTGGGGGGCGGTGCGCAGGAGGTGACCGTTTTTGATGGTGTAATTCAGGGAGAGGTGATGGCCTTCGAAGCGCCAGCCCCAAATGCTTTTCATGGAGGGTTCGCCGAAGATGCTGAGGTGGTATTTGGCGGGGTTGCGACGTTCGCGGACGGAGGCTTTATCTTTGGGGTCGGTGCGGGTGGCGGATTCGATTTCGAAGAGGAGATCTTCGAGGGAGATGATGTCGTTGACACGACGGTAGCCCTGGGCGCTGAGGCCGGTGTTGATGAGGGTGTGAGCGAGTTTTTGCTGGGCCTCGGTCATGTCGCGGAAGGAGAGGCCTTTGCGTTCGCGGGGGACGAAGTGCCAGTTGACGCGTTCTTCGGATTCGAAGGGAAAAAGGGTTTTGGTTTTTTGTTCGGCGTTGAGGCTGGCGGTGAAGGTGTTGGCGGCCCTAGCCATATCGTCGGCGACTTTTTCGTGGGCGAAGACCGTGGTGGTGAGGGAAGCTAGAAACAGGAGAAGGGCGAAGCGCGGCATGGGATAGGTTTACGGGGGAGGAACCTGGTTTTTTTCGAGTGAATGAAAAATCGACGATCTACGAAAGAATTCGTTTGATAGAACGAAGGGCTTCGTAGATGATGGCGACATGGCGGATTTAATGAATCAAAAACCGACGGCGGCGGAGTTGGCTCTGTTAAGGGTGTTGTGGGAGCGGGGGCCGAGCACGGTGCGGGAGGTGATGGAGCATCTGGCGGGTGAGAAGGAGATGGGGTATACGACGGTGCTGAAGTTTTTGCAGATCATGTTGGGCAAGGGGCTGGTGAAACGGGATGAGGCGGGCAAAACCCATGTGTATGAGGCGGGGATTCCGGCGGAAAGGATGCAGCGGAGGTTGGTGGGGGATTTGATGGAAAAAGTTTTTGCGGGATCGGTGAGTCAGTTGGTGATGCATGCGCTGGGGGCGAAGAAAGCGAGCAAGAAGGAGATTTTGGCGATTCGGGGATTGTTGGATGAACTTGAGAAGGGAGGGAACAAGTCATGAGTGGATGGATGATGGAGTGGTTATCGCATCCACTGATGCAAGAGGTGGCAGTGACGTTGGGGCATTCGCTTTGGCAGGGGACGGTGGTGGCCGTGGGGCTGGCGGTGGTGTTGAAGATGATGCGGAGTGCGGGGGCGGGAATGAGATATGGGGTGTGCTGTTTGGCGTTGGTCGGTTTGGTTTTGTGGCCGGTGTGGACGTGGTGGCAGATGGGGCGAGGGACGGGTTTGGAGGTGGTGGAGATGCCATGGGATCAAGTGATGGGAAGTGGAGACATGACGGCGATGACGCAGGTTGGGGGCAATGGGAGTGAGGAGGTCGATATGGTGGCGAGCGGAGGAGCGAAGGTGGAGAAAGGTCGAAGGTTGCCGATTTGGGGATGGCTGATGGTTGGTTGGCTGAGTGGGATGATGCTGCTGACGGTGTGGCGGACGATGGGATGGTGCGCCTTGAGGCGATTGAAGGTGGGGGCGGTGCCGTTGAGTGGCGAATTTGAAACGCTGGCGAGGCGTTTGGCGCGGAAGATGAGAGTGGGACGGCGGGTGGTGGTTTACTGGTCGGACAAGGTGGGTGGACCGCTGGTTTTTGGATGGTGGAGGCCGGTAGTATTGCTGCCGGTGTCGTTGATGACGGGGTTTACGGCGGCGCAGGTGGAGATGATCCTGGCGCATGAGTTTGCGCATGTGCGGCGTCAGGATTATTTGGTGAACCTGTTGCAGATGGTGACCGAGACAGTGTTGTTTTTTCACCCGGCGGTGTGGTGGATCAACCGGCAGATTCGTCGTGAGCGCGAGCATGCCTGTGATGAAGCGGTGGTGGCGGTGATGGGAGATGCCGATGGTTATGCGCGGACATTGACACAGTTGGCGGAGCGGGAGTTGGACGGGGTTCCATCGATGGCACTGGCGATGGCGGCTTCGGGTGAACGTGGGGATTTGTGGGTGCGGGTAACGCGGTTGGTGCGGATGACGGAGGGGCGTGAGGAGTTGAGGTTGTTCCCGGGGTTGGCTTGGGTGGGGGTGTTGTTGGTGGGAGTTGGCGTGTGGTTAATGCCGGCGGGCGGGGAGGTTTTGGCGGTTGAGGTCGAGCGTGAGTTGGTGCGCGGGGCGATTCGGGATCGGAATGGGGTGGCGTTGGCGGTTTCGGATAAAGTGGATCGGCAGGTCGTGTTTGATTTATCCAAAGTGATGGAGGCATTTGCGGCGAAACATGATGGAATTTTACCAATGCATGATCTCAAAGAGAAGGGGGCTGATGGTGAGTTCGCGGTGGTGGGGGAGGAACCGGACATCAAGGCGATGTTTGATGAGGTGGTGATCGCTGCCCTCAATAATCGGGGGATTGCCAAAGAGTATAACGCGAACGCTATGCGGATGCATTTTCGCGAGATGGCTGCAGGTGATCCTTGGATGTATCGTTCGGGTCTTACGATGGAAGAGGTAAAGGCATTGACGGAGATGGCGGTCGAATTGCCAGGAATCGCAACGCGGGTGGTGAAGTTGAGGCGGTATCCGTTCGGGGAGCTGGCGAGCCACGTGACGGGTTACGTTAGTCAGCCCGATGATCAGAGAGGAGGGAATGAATTGTTTGGGGTGGCCGGTGTGGAGAAGTCGATGGATGAGGTGCTGAAAACGGTGATTCATGGAAAACGCAGGCGGGGGGAGGATGTGTTTTTGACGTTGGATATGCGGGTTCAGCTGGTGATTGAACGGGCGTTGCGGGAGTTTGATTCAATTCCGAAGTTGGATCGAGGTGCGGCGGTGTTGATGGATGTGGAGACGGGGGATGTTCTGGGCATGGTGTCGTGGCCGAGTTATGATCCGAATTGGTTTGTGCCATCGATCTCGCGGGATGACTTTCGGAAGTTGGTGAACGACTGGAGGAATCCGATGTTTAACCGTGCCGTGAATACCTTTGGGCCTGGAGGTGCTTATTTGCCGGTGACTTGTCTGGCGGGGATTGCTGGGGGACAAAAGGATACGGTGTTTAACTGCACGGGGTCGGTGACTTTTGGGAGCAAGAGCATGAAGTGCTGGATCGCCACTAAAGGGGAGACTCATGGACCGCTGGGGATGCGGGAGGGGATGGGACGTTCGTGCAACACGTATTTTTATCAGATGGGGAATGCGGCGGGGATCGACAACATCGTGAGCATCGGGAAGGCTTTGGGATTGGGGCAGAAGTCGGGGATTGAGTTGGAAGAAGAGGATCAGGGAATTCTTCCAAGTCCGGATTGGCTGGCGAAAAATCGGCCAAAGGAAAAATGGTCGGCGGGCTACACGGCGAATACCGCGATTGGTGCGGGGCAGGTGCTGGCGAGTCCATTGCAGATGACGACAGTGTATGCGGCGATTGCGAATGGGGGGACGGTGTGGAAGCCGAGGTTGGTGGATCGGTTGGGGAACAAGAAACGCCCGGCGCTGAGAGCGGGGTTTTTAGCGGAATATGGAGTGACTGCGGAGGGGATGAAGGAGATGCGTCTGGGGATGGAGGATGTGGTGCAGAAGTATTCGGCGCAGCAGGCGAAGAGTGAGAAGATCAGCATCGCGGGAAGGACGGGAACGGCGCAGAATTGGAGGCCGGATGGGCGAAAGGACAATCATGTGTGGTTTTGTGGGTATGCTCCTGCGGAGAAGCCCAAGTGGGCATTGACGGTTTTTGTGCAGGGAGCGCATTCGGGTGGGTCGGTGGCGGCTCCGATCGCGAAACGGATCTTTGAGGATGTGGCGGCAATTGAGTCGGGGGAGTTGGAGGTGGATCTGGATTTGGAGAGAAAGTAGAAGGCTCGTCCCGAACCTTGGAGTTGAGATGAAAGGCCCGGGACGGACCTTCTACATTTGAGCTTCACATCTGGCTTGGTTTCTGCTTTTTTGAGGTTCACGAATTGAATCTCATGATGCGTTTTTGGTTTCCTCTTTTGATGTTGGGTTGGGTGGTTTGCGTGGCTCCGGTGGAAGCGCATCCGGGGCATTATCATCCGCCGGAGGAGGTGGATGAGTTTGCGGATGCAGAGGCGTTTATGATGGGGGTGAAACATCCATTCACGGGCTTGGATCATTTGCTGGCGGCGCTGGCGGTGGGGGCTTTGGCTTTGGGGATGGGGAGGCAACAGGGGGCGGCGACGATGGGCGTGTTTTTTGCCGCGATGGCTTTTGGGTATGCGGCGGGTCATGTGGGGTTTGCGTTGCCGATGCTGGAGTCGGGCATGGCGCTGGCGGTGCTGGCGGCGGGGGTGTTGTTGATGTTGCAGCCGGGTTCAGGGGTTTGGCTGAAGTGGGGGGTGTTGGGATTGATTGGTTTTTGGAATGGGGGGGCTCACGGGATGGAGGCGGCGAATGCGGTTTATGGCTTGGGATTGCTGGCAGGGATGCTGTCAATTGCGGTGGTGGGAATTTTGGCGGCGGTGGCGGCGGGCAGATGGTCTCCTCAGGTGCCACGGTTGGCGGGGGCGGCGGTGGCGGTGGCGGGAGTGGTGCTGATTGTGAGCCGCCTGGGTTGATGAAATTATTCCGCACGCTTTGTTATGCATTTATCTCCTCGCGAAACGGAAAAGCTTTTGATTGTGGTGGCGGCTGATTTGGCGCGTCGACGTCGGGATCGGGGGGTAAAGTTGAATCACCCAGAGACGGTGGCGTTGATCACGGCGGAGATCATGGAGGGGGCGCGGGATGGGAGGTCGGTTTCGGATTTGATGAGTTATGGGACGACGCTCGTCAAACGCGATGAGGTGATGGAGGGGGTGCCGGAGATGATCCATGACGTGCAGGTGGAAGCGACTTTTCCCGACGGGACGAAGCTGGTGACGGTGCACAATCCGGTGAGATGAAGCTCGAGCAGGCTGAGTTTTTTAACCACAGATGGACACAGATGAACGCAGATAAATGCCTTTGGTTCTGAACTCAGGATCTGTGTTTATCTGTGTCCATCTGTGGTTCTGAATTTGTATTTTTAACTTCTGATTTTCGACTTCTAACTTCCGACTTTCTTATGATTCCTGGTGAATATGTCCATCCTGTGGGGGCTCCGATGTTGGAGGCGAATGTGGGGTTGGCGACTTGTCTGGTGCAGGTGGCCAATACGGGGGACCGGCCGGTGCAGGTGGGAAGTCACTTTCATTTTTTTGAGGTGAATACCGGGCTGGTGTTTGATAGAGCGGCGGCGCGGGGGTTTCGATTGAATATCCCGGCGGGCACTGCCGTTCGGTTTGAGCCGGGGGACACGAGGGAGGGGGAGTTGGTGGCGTTTGCGGGGAAACGCGAGGGTTATGGCTTGAATGGGTTGGTGGGTGGGCCGTTGTAGAATTAGCTGAATGACGGACGCGACGCAGCGCGTCCCTACCGATTTTTTTGATTATGGGATTACAGATTTCACGCAAGCAACACGCCAGCATGTTTGGTCCGACGGTGGGGGATCAGGTGCGGTTGGCGGACACGGAACTTTTTGTCGAGGTGGAACGGGACTTGATCGCGGAGATGGGGGGGTATGGCAATGAGGTGAAGTTTGGCGGAGGGAAAGTGATTCGTGATGGGATGGCGCAGTCGCCACTGGCTTTGGATGTGGACGCGCTGGATTTGGTGATCACGAATGCATTGATCATTGACGCGATTCAGGGGGTGATTAAGGCGGACATTGGGATCAAGGGCGGGCGGATTGTTGGGATCGGGCATGCAGGGAATCCGCTTTTGCAGGATGGGGTGGACATGATCGTGGGGGCGGCGACGGAGGTGATCGCGGGAGAAGGGTGCATCATCACGGCGGGGGGGATCGACACGCACATTCATTTTATTTGTCCGCAGCAGATTGAGCATGCCCTGGCGAGTGGGATTACCACGATGTTTGGCGGCGGAACGGGTCCGGCGCATGGCACTTATGCGACGACTTGCACGCCGGGTAAGTGGAACATTGAGCGGATGCTGGAGGCGGCGGAGGAATATCCGATGAATTTGGGATTCATGGGCAAGGGGAACTGCTCAACGCCGGAGCCGTTGCGTGAGCAGGTGCGGGCGGGGGCGATTGGGCTGAAGTTGCATGAGGACTGGGGGACGACTCCTGCGGCGATTGATACGTGTCTGGGCGTGGCGGATGAGATGGACATTCAGGTGGCGATTCACACAGACACGCTGAACGAGGCGGGGTTTGTGGAGAGTTCGATTGGGGCGTTTAAGGGAAGGACGATTCATACGTTCCACTCGGAAGGCGCGGGCGGAGGACATGCGCCGGATATCATTCGGGTTTGCGGCGAGCCGAATGTGCTGCCGGCTTCGACAAATCCGACGCGGCCGTTCACGGTGAACACGATTGATGAGCACCTGGACATGCTGATGGTGTGTCATCACTTGGACTCGAAGATCCCGGAGGATGTGGCATTTGCGGAATCGAGGATTCGGCCGGAGACGATTGCGGCGGAGGATTTGCTGCATGACTTGGGGGCGATGTCGATCATGTCGAGTGACAGTCAGGCGATGGGACGGATTGGGGAGGTGATCACGCGGACCTGGCAGACGGCGCACAAGATGAAGACGCAGTTTGGCAAGCTGGAGAGCGATGTGCATCAGGCAGGGGACAATTTCCGGGCGCTGCGTTATGTGGCGAAATACACGATCAACCCAGCGATTGCGCAGGGGATTGCGCATGAAGTGGGATCGATTGAGGTGGGCAAGCTGGCGGACTTGGTGGTGTGGAAACCGGCGTTTTTTGGGGTGAAGCCCGAGGTGATTTTGAAGGGAGGATTGATTGCGATGGCGAACATGGGGGATCCGAATGCGAGCATTCCGACGCCGCAGCCGATGTTTTATCGTCCTCAGTTTGCGGCGCATGGTCGGGCAAAGTATAAGACGTCGCTGACGTTTGTGAGTCAGGCAGGGTTGGAGGCGGGGGTGAAGGAGCTGGGGTTGCAGAAGACGCTGGCGGTGGTGAAGAAGTGCCGGGGGATTGGGAAGAAGGATCTGATTTGGAATGATTATCTGCCGAAGATTGAGGTGGATCCCGATACTTACATTGTGAAGGCGGATGGACGGGAGTTGCGGTGTGAACCGGCATCGGTGCTGCCGATGGCGCAGCGGTATTTTTTGTTTTGAGGTTGTTTGCCACGAAAGATCACAGAAAACACAAAAGGAAAGTAGAAGGGCCGTCCCGGCCCTTGGGTGGAAAGGCAAGGCTCGGGACGAACCTTCTACTTTGTTGCATAAAAAAAGCCGTGACCCCGGGTGGAGGCACGGCTTGAAAATGAGGACTAAAGTGACGGTTTATTCGCCGTCTTCGCCGATGGCTTCAACCGGGCAACCGGCGAGGGCTTCTTCACAGAGCTGGATTTCTTCGGCGCTCTCGGGTTGCTTGAAGACGTAGCTGTGACCGCCGTCGTCATCGCGGGTGAAATTGGAGGGGGCGGTTTCGCGGCAGAGGTCGCAGTCAATGCACTGATCGTCCACGTAGAATTTGCCTGTGGTGTTTTGAGGATATTTGTTTTCGACGTCGGCCATGGAAGGTGGGTGGGAAGTATTGTCGTTGGAGGGTAATCCCAGATGCAGGGGCTGCAACTGGATTTTGGCGAACGGACTTTTTGATTTTGAGTAAAGGAAAAGGCGTTCGATTAAGGTCGCTGAAGCATTGGGCGGGCCAATTGGATTTTTTGTTTCGTGTGGGTTGCTTCAAGGGCCGGGGAGTGGCAGGGTGCTGGCCTGCTGAGTTTTTTTATTTTTATGTCCACGACTCCCTTCCCTACGTCTGCGAATGTTGAGGCTTTGAAGCCGTTGATCCCTGTGGAGGGGTTGCATGTGCTGCATCTGTTTTACACGATCGAGCATGGGGCGTGGGCGATGTTGACGGGCGAAGAGCAGCGGGCGGCGAAGGTGCGGTTTGCGGAGCTGGTGCAGATGATTCGTTCGCATCCGAAAACGCAGCTGCTGACTTTTAGTGTGGTGACGCCAAAAGCGGATTTGGGGTTCATGTTGCTGACCCCCGATTTGCACGATGCGAACCGGTTTGAGAAGGAACTCACGTTGTCGTTGGGGGCTGATGTGTTGCAGCCGGTGTATAGCTATTATTCGATGACGGAATTGAGTGAATATTCGACATCGGAGGAGGAGTATAAAAAGACGCTGGCGGCGGAGATGAAGGAGCAGGCGGCGCACGGCACCGAGTTGGTGTTGAATCCGAATGATCTGGATGGCAGCGAGACCTTTGAGCTGCGCGTGGTGGAGTGGCGCAAGCGGATGGAGAAGTATAATCAGGACCGCTTGTATCCGAATCTGGCCGACTGGCCGGTGCTGTGTTTTTATCCGATGAGCAAGCGTCGCAGCGATGGCAACAACTGGTATGCGACGGATTTTGAGGCGCGTCGTGAGTTGATGCAGGGTCACGCGCGGGTGGGCCGGCAGTGGGCGGGCAAGGTGCGGCAGTTGATCACGGGATCAACGGGACTGGACTCAATGGAGTGGGGGGTGAGTTTGCTGGCGCATGACACGTTCAACATCAAGGGGATCGTTTATCAAATGCGTTTTGATGAGGTGAGCTCGAAGTATGCGGAGTTTGGAGATTTTTACATCTGCCTGCAACTGCCGTTGAATGAGCTGCTGAGCCGCGTGCAGTTGGGTTGACGTGATGTGGGTTTGGGTGGATGATGGGGGATGTTGGTGAAGTCCCCTTTATCCCCCGAAGAGGTTGATGCGCTGAGTGTTGAGCAGAAGCTGGCGCTTTTTGATGTGCTGGCGGAATCGATGCAACCGGCGATCTTGCAGGATTTTTGGCCGATGGAGGAGCTGGAAGAGCGCTGCCGCTTGGTGGATGAGGGCAAGATGAAGGTGATTCCGCTGGAGCAGGCGTTTGATGAGTTACGGGCGGAGTTCAAAGAGTGGAAGGAGACGAAAGGGAACCAGTGAAAAGGGTGGAGCTTGGCAATGGTGCCAAGCGGGATTTGTTTGAAGCTTCTACTTTTTGGGAGCTTCAAGAGTCTGGCTTGGGGGACCGCTTTTATGATGAAATGAGTCTTGAGATTCTTTCTCTGGAGATCCTTTCTGGTTTGCACCCTGAAAGAAACGGGGTGTTTAGAATGCGGGTGGGTGGCAAGTTCCCTTATTATGCGGTTTTTTATCGGATCGAGGTGGAGAATGTGCTTGTGTTGGCGGTGATTGATCAAAGGCGTGATCCGGCATGGGTGCGGGCTTTTCTTTCCCGACGATTGAGGGAGTGATGGATTCGTGCTTTCCTGAAGCGGCGTTTGCAGTAGGTTTCGGGTCCATGTCACTTTCTTCATCCTCGACACCTTTGATCATTGCCGGCCGTGAAATTCGTTCGCGGTTGATGCTTGGAACGGGCAAATTTTCTTCGGGTCCATTGATGCACGATGCGCTGGAGGCGAGTGGGGCGGAGATCGTGACGGTGGCGCTGCGCCGGGCGGATTTGAGTGGGAAGAAGGATCCGTTTGCGAATATTTTGGAGTTCATTCCTGCGGACAAGTATCTGCTTTTGCCGAATACCAGCGGAGCGATGAACGCGCAGGAAGCGGTTCGGTTGGCGAGGCTGGCGGTGGCGGCGGGTTTGCCGAATTGGGTGAAACTGGAGATTCATCCTGATCCCCGTTATTTGCTGCCTGATCCGATCGAGACGTTGGCGGCGGCGGAGATTTTGGTGAAGGAGGGGTTTGTGGTGCTGCCTTATATCAATGCGGATCCGGTGTTGGCGAAGCGGTTGCAGGATGTGGGGGTGGCGACGGTGATGCCTTTGGGATCGCCAATTGGATCTCATCAAGGGATCACGACGAGACGGCAGATTGAGATCATCATTGAGCAGGCCACGGTGCCGGTGGTGGTGGATGCGGGGATTGGGGTGCCGAGTCACGCGGCGGAGGCTTTCGAGATGGGGGCGGATGCGGTGCTTGTAAATACGGCGATTGCCATCGCGAGTGATCCGGTGCGCATGGCACTGGCGTTTAAGGCGGCGGTGGAGGCGGGTCGGGCGGCTTATGAAATTGGTGTGGCCGGTGCCAGTGCGCTGGCGAGTGCCACGAGTCCGCTGGCGGGGATTTTTGCGGGAGCGCAGGACTTTGAGGGGTAGATCCACCGTGGGCCTTGTCCTGATCGGGCAGGGAATTTTCATGGAAGGAAACTTGCTGTGAGAGGGAAGTCCGTTCACAATCGGTGCATGAATCGCCGCTATTTTGTTCGTTCTGTTGTTGCCAGTGTTCTTGCTTCTGTTCCTGCGAGTCGTTTGCTGGCGCTGGAGGCAGGGAAGCAGTATGTGGGAGACATTGGGCTGCAGCTTTATACCTTGCGGGATCCGTTGAAGGCGGATTTGATGGGGACCTTGAAAGCGGTGGCGGAGGCGGGTTACAAGCAGGTGGAGTTGTTTGGATTTCCTGATGCGGAGGCGCTGTTAAAGGGCGCGAAGGACGTGGGGTTGAAGGTGAACTCTTCGCATTTTCAGTGGGACTCGGCGGTTAGTCCGAAAGATGATTCGTTCTCGGATTTCTTGAAGATTGTGGAGAAGGCGAAAGAGGCGGGATTGACGCATTTGGTGGTGCCGTATTTGCAGGATCAGTATCGGGACTCGCTGGATGCTTATAAAAAAGTGGCGGAGAATCTGAACAAGGCGGCGGTGAAGGCGAAGGAGGCGGGGGTTGTGTTGTCGTATCACAATCATGCGTTTGAGTTCAAGCCGTTTGAAGGCGGGAAGACGGGGTTTGATGTGTTTGTCGAGGAGTTCGATGCCGCGCAGTTTGAGCTGGATTTGTTTTGGGTGAAGGTCGGGGGATTGGAGCCTGCGGAGTTGATTGGGAAGCTGGCGGGACGGGTGTCGCAGGTTCACCTGAAGGATTTGAAAGAGGGAATTGAGGTGCCGAATTTTGGCAGTCTGCCGAAGGATGCGTTCAAGGAGTTGGGCAATGGGGTGATCGCCACGGAACCCCTGCTGGCGGCGGCGGAGAAGGCCGGGGTGAAGCATGCGCACGTGGAGCAGGATCAGTCGCCTGATCCGGTGGCGAGCGTGAAGGAGAGCATCAAGTATCTGAAGACACTGTAAGTTTTCGGTGGGCCAAAAGCTTACTGGGACTTTTTCCATTCGAGCACCTGGCCGCGTTGCAGAAGTCGTTTCTGCAACGTGGCGATGTCGATGGACTGGACGGGTTTGGATTCTTTGACGGATTGGGCGGCGGCGACGCCGGCGGATTCACCGAGGACGGCGAAGACGGGCTCCATACGGGCGGATGCATAGGCAATGTGGGTGGCGCTGAAACAGACGGGGACAAGGAGGTTGGTGCATTGCTCGGGTTTGGGGGTGATGGATCGATAAGGAACCGGATAGGGGGTGCCGGTGCCTTTGGCGCCGCCGATGAACATGTTGCCTTCGGTGGCGACTCCGATCTGGCCGGTTTCGGGGTGTTTGGCGACATAACGTCGGGCGGGATAGGTGTCGACTCCGTAGAGGGCGAGGCCGACGCTGTCAGGTTCGTTGGTTTGATTGAGAACGTCGGCGTGGGTGAGTTGATAGGGGGCGTGCATGCGGCGGGTGATGCGCACGTAGAGCTGGTGGGGCCAGCCGTTGGTATCGGGATGGGTGTCGCGTTTGAGACCGAGCTGGGCGGTTTGATTACGGAAGGTTTCGGGGACGCGGGGGTCGGTGGACATGAAGTGGTGGAGGCCGGCGAGGTAGTCGCGATGGGCACGCCAGATTTCCGATTTTTTCGCGTAATCGCCGTCCTGATAATAACGGCTGAGGCCGAGAGGGGCCATGGTGATGAGGGAATTGCGCTGGTAGTTGTATTCACCGGAGTTCATCCAGCCGGGGAAAATGGCACGGAGGCGTTCGGTGAGTTTTTTAGGGTCGTCGGCGTGTTGTTTTTTGAGGTGCTCGATGAAACGACCGACGAGTTCGAATTGGGCGCGGGTGTAGTTTGTTGGGACGCCGAATTCGGCGCGATTGGCGGGGTCGTTGGTGGTGTAGAAGCGGAAGTTGTAGGCCTGGGTGTAGTCGTCGCCGGAGCCGAGAGGTTTGCCGTGATCGGGATCGACGAGCGGAACGAGGCCGCTGGTGGGATCGCCGGGGCTGAGGTAGGGATCGATGGGGGTCCAGTTGGTGGGGGGACCGACACCGGCGGGTTGCTCGTTGAACTCGGAGGAAGCTTCACGGCCAGTGGAGTAGGTAACGCCGGATTTGGCCATGAGGTCGCCTTCATACGAGGCGTCGATGAAGATGGTGGCGGTGATAGTTTTTTCTTCTGAGCCGGGGAGGGCTTGCGGGATGGGGATACCTTCGTGGTCGGGCGGGGCGTGTTCGAGGGTGATGGAGGTGATTTTGGTGCCGTCTTTGGTGGCGGATTGGATGCGGTGTTCGCGGATCAGATCGATTTTTTCGTCGGTGAGCCATTGTTCGAAGTCGCGTCGGAGCAGGCTGGGGAAGTTGGCGAAGGTGAAGATTTTGGATTGGGTGAGGCCGCCGACGGCGCGGGGTTCGGGGCAGTCTTGTTTAGTTTTGATGCCGGCTCCGAGGATGCCGCCGACCCAGCGGGAGGGTTCGATGAGGATGACGGAGGCGCCTTCCTGTTTGGCGGCGATGGCGGCGGTGATGCCAGCGGGAGTGGCGCCGTAGACGCAGACATCGACGACGACGGGAGTGGCCGCCGTGAGGGAATAGGCGGTGAGGAAGGGGAGGAGGAGAAGGAAGCGGCGCATGACGTGGGAGGTAACTACGTCATGGGCGATGGGGTTTGTTCAAGGAGTGCGGTCGGATGCCAGCCAGTTGCGCCAGCCGCCGAAGGAGGTGATGTCTTGGGCGGTTTCGGCGGCGATGGCTTCACAGATGAATCCGCAGACGGTGGTGCCGTCGGGAAGTGACACGCGGCCGAGTCCGAGGGGGGCGGCGATGGCTTCGAGAAAGTTGCCGAAGTTTTCGGCGGGCATTTGCCAGATTTCCATGGCGATGGCGGCACCTCCGGCGGAGACGCGGATCATGCCGGGGCGCGGTGGGATGCCGGGTTTGAGAGGCGGGAGATGGTAGAGCCGGTAGACGGAGGCGGAGAGGGTTTCTTCGACGAATTCGGCGTTGCGTTCAAGAAGTTGATGATTGAGGGCGAGGCCGCGCATGTGGGCTCCGCAGACGGCGAGTTTGATCATCATTGGAGAGGAGTTTGGGCGTGGAAGGCGCTCGCTAGGACGGCGAGTTTGCGGTCGGTAAAGGCGGGGGCGAAGAAGGTGACGCCCCAGGGCATGCCGCTGTCTTCGAGAAATCCTGCGGGCACGGCCCAGGCGGCCAGATCAAGGAGGTTCATGTAGTTGGTGTAGCGACCGAGGTTGGAGTTGAGTTCCACGGGGTTGTTGAGGACTTCTTCGACGGTGTAGTGGGTGCCGGCGGTGGGGGTGATGATGGCGTCAACTTCAGTCCAGGCGACTTCGCTGGCGCGGCGCAGTTCGGCGAGTTTGTATTGGGCGCGGAAGGCGTCGACGGCGGTGCCTTTGATGCCACCGCTGATGATTTTATAGGTGGTGGGATGCAGGGCTTCGGGTTGGGTGGTGATGAGGTCCTCGATCCCGGCGTAACGTTCCGCAACCCAGGGGCCTTCGTAAAGGAGCAGGGCGGCGTCGAGGAAGGGCTGCAGGTCCACTTCCTTGGTGGCGATGCCCATCGTTTTGAGGCGCTCGATGCTTTGGTCGAAGAGGGCGGCGGCGGCGCTGTTGCCGAAGAATTCGAGCTGGTCGGCGCGGGGGATGCCGACGATTAAATCGGTGACCGATTTGCTGGCGATGGGGATATCGGGGCGGGCGTAGGCGTCGGCGGGATCGAAGGTTGAAGCAACTTCGTAGACTTTGAGGGCGTCGTCGGTGGTGAGGGCGAAGATGGAGATGCAGTCGAGGGTTTTGCAGGCGGGGACGAGGCCGGTGTTGCTGAGCACGCCGCGGGTGGGTTTCATGCCAACGAGGTTGTTGAGAGATGCGGGGATGCGGCCGGAGCCGGCGGTGTCGGTGCCGAGGGCGAAGCTGCACAGGCCATTGGCCAGGGCGACGGCGGAACCGGAGCTGGAGCCACCGGGGACGTATTTTCCGTCGTAGGCATTTTTGGGAATGCCGTAGGGAGAGCGCACGCCGACGAGGCCGGTGGCGAATTGATCGAGGTTGGTTTTGCCCAGCGGTATGGCTCCAGCGGCGATCAGTTGTTCGACGACAAAAGCGGACTTCTCGGCAGTGTATTCAAAAGCGGGACAGGCGCAGGTGGTGGGTTCACCGGCTTGGTCGATATTGTCTTTGATGACGAAGGGGATGCCGTATAGGGGAAGGGCGGCAGGGGTCAGGTGTTCCAAGTGTCGCAGAAAGGCATCGACTTTGTCCCAAGTGGGACGGCTGATGAAGATGGCGGGATCAGAGGATTCGATTTCCTGCCATAGTTTTTCGATGATTTCTCGCGGAGTGGTGCTGCCGGATTTATAGGCCTGGAGCAGGGAATCGATGCGAAGGGAGGTGGACATGAAGTTTGGAGTTGAGCAGATGTCGTGCTAAGTGACGGCATCGTGGCGAGATGTTCGGATGGTGCGAGGATTTTTTGGCGGATACCGGGGAGGAGTAAGAAGGAGGGAGGGTGAGTGTCACAAGGGGGGTGAATTCAATGTTGCTTGTCACAAGGATCGACTCGTCCTACAACCAATGAGCGAAGAAAGTGTGCTTCATTTAATTCTATGAAAATCTCGTGGTGCTTGGTGATGGGTCCGTTGCTTGCAATGGCGTTGGTGGGCGGCTCTAAAGGGGCTGAGGATGTGCCGGGTTCGGCGGATCATGCGTTGCTTAAGCGGGTGACGGGGTCGCACATCATGTGGTTCAACAAGGAGAAGTTTGACGAGTTGACGGTGGCTTTGCAGCGGGTGGAGTTTGACTACGACAAGCAGGTGATGAAGCCGACGAAGAGGGAAAAGCACGAGGGGGCTTTGACGACAGCCTATTACAAATTGCCGGGAGATACCTCGACTTTGGAGGTGGTGAGACAGTATGAGGCGGAGTTGAAGCCGGCGGGTTTTGAGGTGTTGTGGACGGCTTCGAATGACGAGTTGGATGACGGATATGGCCGGTTCATTGAAAGTATTTATCCGGTGATCGGCAAGACGGATGGATTGAACATGATGCATGAGTTTAACAAGGAAGAGCGTCGTTATTCGGTGCTGAAGGGAGCGGACAAGGCGGGCAATACCGTGTTTGTGGCGTTGTATGCTTTTGTGATCAATGATGACAGCGGCACCGGGTTTGCGAAGTTGCAGGAGGACAACCATTTGAAGAAGGGCGACACGATTGTGCGTGTGGACGTGCTGGAGACCAAAGCCATGGAGGCGCGAATGACGGTGGTGAAGGCGGCGGAGATTACGGATTCGATGGCGACCACGGGTCGGATCGCGATTTACGGGGTGTATTTTGACACGGACAAGGCGGTGGTGAAGTCCGAGTCGGCTCCGTCACTGGTGGAAATGGCCAAGGCGATCAAGTCGGCGAAAGGCAAGGTCTTGATTGTGGGTCACACCGACAATGAAGGGGGCATGGAATACAACCAGGAGTTGTCGCAGCGTCGTGCGGCGGCGGTGATGAAGGCGCTGGTGTTGGAGCACGGGGTGGGCGCTGAGAAGATGATGTCGGTGGGGGTGGGGCTGGCGGCACCGGTGGCTCCGAATACGGATGAGGCCGGGCGGGCGAAGAACCGTCGGGTGGAAATGGTGGCGCTCTGAGTGGTGAATTGTGGGTAGTGGTTGATGCGGGGGTGACATGGAGTTATTAAAGTGATGGTTTTACTTCTTTAATTTTATGTCGCTGACCCGCATTTATTTGATTCGCCATGGAGCCACGGTTTTAACCGCGGAGGACCGCTTTGCCGGGGCGACGGATGTGGAGTTGTCCGATGAGGGCAGGCATCAGGTGGGGACTTTGTCGGAGCGGCTGGCGGGACTGAAGGTGGCCGCAGTGTATGCTTCGCCGTTGGGGAGGACGATGGAGTCAGCTTCGATTTTGGCGAAGCCGCATGGACTGGAGGTTCAGGCGCGTGAGGGGTTGAAGGAGATCTCCCATGGGCGCTGGGAGAGGATGACGCGGCATGAGGTGGAGGAGGCGTTTCCGGATGAGGCGGCGGCTTGGGATGAAGATCCGTTTACCTTCGCGCCAGAGGGTGGCGAGAGCGGGCTGGCGGTGACGGCGCGAGCCTTGCCGGCGTTGATCGAGATTGTGCGGGATCACGAAGGCGAGGCGGTGATCGTAGTGTCGCACAAGGCGACGATCCGGTTGTTGTTGAGCTCGTTGCTGGGGTTTGATCCGAGGAGGTATCGGGACAATCTTGATCAGGATCCGGCGGGATTGAACATCGTGGATTTTAAAGATCCGGTGCGGGCGCGGTTAATTCTTTTCAATGACACGGCGCATTACTCAGATGCGTGCCTGATGAAGCCGGAGACGGCGGAATTGCGATTGTCCAAGTGGTGGAACAACCCTATCAAGAAAGGCTAAAGGATAAGGGCTAAAGGATAAAGGCCTGAGACTGAATGGAGAATTGTTAGGTCGCGTTGAGTCACTCTTGAGTGGCTTCGGCGAGGAGGGCGCGGAGGTCGAGGGGATGGGTAAACATGGTGAGGCTTCCGTCGGGATTTTGTGGCCACTTCTCTTGAGGGAGATCCCAGTAGAGTTCGATGCCATTTTGATCGGGATCGGCCAGATAGATGGCGTGGCTGACACCGTGGTCGGAGGCACCTTGAAGGGGGATGCCGGCTTTGATGACGCGCTGGACGGCGTTGGCGAGGTCGGCGCGGGTGGGATAGAGGATGGCGACGTGGAAGAGGCCAGTGCTGTTGGGTGGGGGTGGCTGGCCTCCGGCGCTTTCCCAGGTGTTGATGACGATGTGATGATGATAACCACCGGCAGAGAGGAAGACGGCGCTGTTGCCGTAGCGGGTGGTGATGTCGAAGCCTAGCACGCCTTGGTAGAATTTTAGGGAGCGGTCGATGTCGGCCACTTTAAGGTGGACGTGGCCGATGCGAGTCTTTGCAGGAATGGACATGTGATTAGGGCTTTTGAAGGCGGGCTTCGATGGCTTTGCGGAAGAGGGGGGAGAGGGCTTCGATTTGAAGGGATTTTTCGAGGTCGTCGCGGGTGCCTTCGTGGAATTTGTAGAGTCCGAGGACGGTGCGAACGGTCATGGCGTTCGGATCGCGCTGGATGATTTCGATGGGGTCGCCGACGGTGATGGTGCCAGGTTGGAGGACTTGATAATAGAGTCCGCTGTGGCCGCTTTCGAGAAAGGGTTTGAGTATTTCGGTGCTGCCGATTTTGTGCGCGAACTTGGAGCAGGGGAGCCGGCAGCTGGTGACCTGGAGGACAACGCTGCCCATGCGGTGGATGTCGCCGACGAAGACCTCGGTTTCGAGGAGGCCGGAGGTGGTGAGATTTTCGCCGAAGGTGCCATGATGAAGGTGATCGCGATGCAGGAATTGTTGCCAGTGGGGGTAGTGTTCGATGGCGTAGCTGTAGACGGCTTGATGGGGCCCGCCGTGAACGGTGAGGTCGGCCTGGGCGTCACCTTCGAGGCCGAGAGTATGGACGGCAACGGGATCGAAGACGGGTTCTTTGTAGATGCCGGTGGGGGCGTCTTTGCCGTTGATGTTGACGGTCTTGACGAGGGATCGGTTGATGGAGAGAACTTGCATGGCCGGGCGGGGTGGCGGGGATTGGTCCTTGACGGGATTAGTTCATCCGCCCACCAATGTGGCATGAATGTGGATGGCAAACAACGGGAACGGTTGCTCGCGAAGTTTCGTGGCAAGGTGTCTTTGACGAAGAGTGGGGTTGGCACGTCGAAAGGGGTGCTTGAGACGTTGAGGGAGCTGATGGAGAAAGGCGAGGTGGTGAAGTTGGGAACGCATTATTTTTTGGCGGGATCGGCCCCGACGATGGAACGCGAAAAGTTGCGGCTGGACAGGATGTTGCGGGGGACGCACAAGTTGTTCAAGGGGGGCGCTTTGCGATTGTTGCCGAAGGTGAATCTGCCAAGCACGCGGGCGGCGCTGGATGCGTTGGTGGACGAGCGGGTGGTGTTGAGGTTGGAGATTTTGAAGGACAAAAAGGCGGGGTTTCTTTATCTGCATAGTTGCCATGCATCGGCTGGAGTTGCGGGAGATATGGGGGAAGATTTGGGCGGAAGGATTCGGAGGGCCTATGGGTCACTGGTGAAGCAGTCGGCCAATCTTTCGGTCTTTATTGCAGATCTTGCGGTGGAGGCAGGATTGGAGACAAAAGTGTTGCAGGAATGGTTGCAAACGATGGTGGTTGAGCGAGGGCTTGGCACGCTTGATGAGGGGGATTGGTCGTATGCCTCCGAAGCGCAGCGAGCGGCGGCGATGGTGTTTCGTGACCGTCGCCGGCTCTATGTGCGGCTGCATGAGGAAGACCGTTTATCATGAATCCTTTTGGTCGAGATATTGTCAAAAATCCCCGAGATCATCCGGTGACGGTGCGCACGTTGAACCTGGAGGTTTTGGACGGACTGGTGGCGGCGTTTGCACCGTTGGTGAGTGCGCCGTTGCCGCGTGAACCGCTGGCGGCGGGAAAGGCGCAATTGGTGTTGTCGCCCGCACCTGGGTATGGGAAGAGTCACTTGATTGCGCGTTTGTATGAGTCGCTGGGCAAAGAGGTGAATGTGGTGGGGTTTAGTCCATTTCAGTCGGTGAGCTTGTGCTGGCAGTCGCTGTTGTTGCAGATGGTGAAGGAGATGAATGGTCCGGTGGAGGGCGAGGATTTTGGCAGGACGAGGCTGACGATGTGGGCGGAGAGTTTGGTGCGGTTGCTGGTCGCGGAGGCGTTGCGCGAGGGGTTGTTGCCGCATCCAGAGGCACCGATCGCGGAGCGTTGGGTGATGGAGCATTTGACGATTGGTCTAGAGGGGGATGAGGGGGGATGGAATCCGTGGTTGCATGAGTCTTTTTTTAAAGTGTGCCGTCCGGTGTGGCGGCGACTGCTGGCGCGGCGCGGGGTGTCGATGGAAGATGATGCGTGGTTGCTGGTGTTGTTTCATTATGCGTCCAGTGCGCCGTTTTCGGACAAACAGCAGCATTGTCTGGCGTGGTTGCGGGGGCAGAGTTTGGAGGAGGACGCACTGGCGGAGCTAGGGCTGGGTGCGTCACATGGTCGGGAGGCGGGGAGTGTGGATGCGTTGAACGAGTTGTGTCGTCGGAAGGTTCATGAGTGGTGTGGACTGGCGGCGTTTTATCGTCCGTTCTTGTTTTGTTTTGATCAGACGGAGGTTTATGCGCAGGACGACCGTCTGGCGAAAACGTTCGGTCGCGTGATCGCGGAACTGGTGGGAGAAGTGCCGCATCACTTGACGGTGGTGACGGCGAACCAGGCGGTGTGGGAGTCGAAGTTGCGTCCGGCGATGGATGTGGCGGATCAGCACCGGTTTCAGTTGTCGCAGGTGTTGCGCGGATTGGATCGTCGTGAGGGGGAGGAGTTAATTCGTTTACTGATCGTGGAACAGGCAGATCAACGTGAGGCGTGTGGGCGGGTGACGGATGGGGAGTGGTTGTCGGGGTTGTTTCCAATGCCGGGGAGCAACATTCCTGCGCGTGAGTTTTTGCATCTTTGTCAGCGACGTTGGGAGGGAGGTGAGGTGAAGGGTCCGCAAAAGCTGGTGGTCTCGGTGAAGGTGGATCTGTCGGAGCGTTTCAACAGTTTGCGTGTGGAGTTTGCCGCGAATCCGCGTTTGCAGGAGTATGATCCGGACGTGTTTCGCTGGCTGGCGGAGGTGGGGTTGGTGCGTGGTCAGGATTTGGGATGCGTGCGGGTGGATCATCCGCATGGTTATGTGGAAATGAAGTGGCATGTGCCGGGGGAGGCGGTGGTGCGTTTCGGGTTTGCGCATGCGGTGTCGGATGATCACCGGGTGTGGAAGTCGCTGGCGATGTTTGCGCGGCAGATGAAGGAGCAGGACGGGGAGCCGGTGTCGAAGCTGGTGTTGTTTCGTCCGCCGCCACAGCAGCGTTGTGCGATCCCGAAGTCAACCTGGGTGGTGAATGGTCAGTTGATTGCTGAAGCGCGTCGTGATTGTTTGCAGTTGTTCGATCTGACGGCGGATGAGACGGCGGAGTTGTATGCGGCGCGCAAGCTGTATCTCGATGCGGAGGCCGGGGATCTGGAAGGCATGGGCGGTGCGGAGGTGATGGAGTTTTTGACCAAGCAACTGGCGTATTGGCGCACGCGATTGCTGGAAGTGGCGAAGGTTGATGTTGGAGACGTTAAGCAGGAGGCTCCGAGGCTGGTCGAAGTGGTGAAGGTGCAGCCGGAGGTGAAAACAGACAGGGCGGCGAAGGGGCGGTTGCCATTTGGTCGTAGGAATGCGGGTCAGCCGATGCCGCAGTTGGAGCAGCGGGTGCGGAGTTTTGTGAGGGACGAGCGGTTTGTCAGCCTCGAAGCACTGGTGGGTCATCTTGGTGCGGAGGTATCGACGGAGCAGGCGCTTGCGTGTTGTGAGGGACTCGGCGAGGTGCAGACGGAACGGTTGGAAAATTGCACGATTTTGATATGGCAAGGATAAACGTGAGTCAGCTCAAGCAGGCGTGTGTGGATCGCGGATGGTTGGACCGCTGGTTGGATGATCCGGCCACGCCGGTTCCGATGCCCATGACTCCTGCGGGTGGGATACCGGTGAACGGACGTTTGTTTCATCAATTGGTGGCGGGATTGGTGCAGAAGCTGTGTGTGCCTGATGCGTCGGCGCCATTGTTGGCGTTGCGCAGTCGGGAGCAGATTTGGGCGCTGCTTTGGGATGAACTGGCGGCGGCGAAGGTTCAGGCGTTGGTGCGGAGTCAGTCAGCGGAGGCGGCCTTGCATCTGGCAGAGGCGTTGAAGGCGTGGTGTCAGCGGCTCGCGGAATTGCGGGCGAACTGTCCCAATTTTAAGAGCTGGCGGAGTGCGTTGTTGACGCATGAGTTTGACTTGAAACGGGTGGCGATTCAGGTGTCGGATGGCGGGGTGGTGGAGGTGAGCGGTCGGCCTGATTCCGTGCAGGTGGACCCGGTGCATGGGATTGTGGTGGTGGACTACAAACTTTCCCGTGGCAGCAATGGCACGTTGGATCTGCTGCAACTGGCGATCTATGCGAGGATGTTGCGATTGGCGAAGCCGGGACTCAATTTTGCGGGTCTGCTGGAGTATTATGAACCTGGGTTGCATCTGGTGCCGAAGACGGAGGCGCAGTTGAATGCGATCTTTGAGCATGAGGTGCAACCGGTGTTGGACCGAATTGCGGGACATGAAAAATTGATGTCGAAGTTGAAATCGGTGCAGGTCGGTCACGAGGCGGTGCGGCTGTCCTGGCAGCCGAAGGCGGAGCCGGATCTCGGTCGGGATATTGAGAAGGCTTATAATTCCTTTAAAGTGCCGGTGCAGGTGATGGGACGTGTGGAGGCGCCGCAACTGGTGCGGTATTTGATTAGGCCGGGACTGGGGATCAGCTTTGCCAAATTGCGTAGCAATGCGGTGAATTTGAAGATCCAACTGGGCCTGCACGCGGAGCCGCTGGTGATGCCCGGGTCGGGACATGTCATCTTTGATGTGGTGAAGGAGAAGCCTGACACCGTTTGGTGGCAGGATGAGGTGCAACGGGCGGAACTGACGGCTCATGCAAGCCCGCTTGCGCTGGCGCTAGGGGTTGACATCAACAACCGGCTGATTCTCGCGGACCTATGTGATTCGAACACGGCGCATGCGTTGATTGGTGGTTCGAGCGGCAGTGGAAAGAGCGAGTTGTTGAAGTCATTGGTGGCGACACTGGTGAAGCGCAACCGGCCGGAGACGTTGCAGTTAACGTTGATTGATCCGAAACTGCTGACCTTTGGTGGCATTGTGGAAAATGCCTATCTCACGGGTCCGATTTTGCGGGACATTGAGGAGTCGTTGGCCTGTCTGCATCTGGCGGTGGAAGATATGGAGCGGCGATATGAAATCCTGTTGGCGGAAAATCATACCCGACTTGGTGATCGCATTGCTCAGGGGAAGACCGACCTTCCGTTCAGGGTGATCATTTTTGATGAGTTTGCGGATTTGATCAATAGTGGTCGTGAAGAGAAGAAGGAGTTTGAGCGGCTGACGAAGCGGCTGTCGGCGAAGGGTCGCGCGGCCGGGGTGCATCTGATCATTGCCACGCAGCGGCCGGACAAGGATGTGGTGACCGGGCAGTTGAAGGCGAATCTTCCAATGAAGATTTGTCTGCGGGTGACCAATGCGGTGAACTCACAAATTTTGTTGGATGAACCGGGGGCGGAACATCTGTTGGGTCGGGGGGATTTCTTAAGTCAGACAGGTTCAACGCCGGTGCGTGGCCAGTCGTTGTTCATCCCGCAGAAGGAATTTTTGGAGTTGTTTGCCGACAAGATTTGAGGAGAGTGGTTGCGATGAGCGGAGATCTGTTTGGTGCGGCGGATTACAGTGTGAATCTTTTACCTTCTGATGGAGAGGTGAACTATCATGGGCCAATTTTTGGAGTGGATGAATGTGGACGGTTGTTTGAAAAGCTATTGGCCGAAGTTGCATGGCGGCATGATGAAGCGGTGATGTTTGGCAAACGGATTGTGACGGCGCGCAAGGTGGCTTGGTATGGCAATGAGGGGTTCAAATATACTTATTCGGGAACGACAAAGGAGGCGCTGCCGTGGTCGGACACGTTGAGGGAGATAAAGGCGAAGGTGGAGACGTTGAGCGGGGCGAAGTTCAACTCGTGTCTGTTGAATTTGTATCATCATGGCGAGGAGGGAATGGGCTGGCACAGTGATGATGAGAAGGAGCTGGCGCGGGATGCTGCCATTGCATCGGTAAGTTTGGGGGCGGCGCGGAAGTTTTGTTTCAAGCACAAGCAGAGTGGCGAGCGTGTGGACGTGGGGTTGGAGAATGGGAGTTTGCTGGTGATGCTCGGGGCGACGCAGCGGTATTGGTTGCATCGGTTGCCACCGTCGAAGCGGGTGAAGGGGGCGCGTATCAACCTGACGTTTCGGTTGATGGCATAGTTTGAAGCAAGCCAAATGGGAGGTTGATGAAGCCCCCTGTGCGGAGATCCGGCAGGCTGCGCGGCCCGGTTTTTGAGCTACTTCCCAGGGAAGAAGCGGGCGACGGTTGCCTTGGTGGGGGGGCGGGTGAGCAGGGAGACGATGACGAGGGAGAGGGCGGACAAACCGGTGATGATGGCGACGGGCATCATGCCGAAGATGAGGAGCTCGTCGGCACCAGGGGGTTTGGTGGCGATCATGTCGCGGTAGAACAGGATGCACCAGGTGATGGCGGTGACGAGGACGGCGGCGATGGCTCCTGCGGCGGTGGTGCGTTTCCAGTAAACGGCTCCAAAGACGATGGGGAAGAGGGCGGAGAAGCCGGTGAAGCACCAGACGCCGAGGTCGAAGACGTGGGCGCTGTCCTTGAGCCACATGGCGAGGGCATAAGTGACGGCGACGATGAGGAGGATGAAGGCGCGGCCGATGAAGATCTTTTGGGCATCCGTGTAGGGGCGTTTGGAGACGCGCAGGACGATGTCGGTGGTGAACATGGTGCCGAGACAGACGAATTGGGAGTCGAGACTGGACATGATGGCAGCGAGCACGCCGGCGGCGACAAGGCCGGAGAGGACGGGGGAATGAACGAGTTCATTGACCATGCGTCCGAGCACCATGTTGGGGTTTTGGCCGGGGCCGAGGGGGCCGAGGAAGCCGGCGGCCCACATGCCGATGAGGATGCAGGGGACCCAGACGATCATGATGAAGATCGGGTGGGCGACGACGGTGAGGCGGAAGCTTTTGGCGGAGCGGGCGGTGAGCCAGTGCTGAAAAAGGTGGGGGAACATGCCTACGGAAAGGGGGATCATGCAGTAGGTGAAAAACTGCAGGTGGCCCATGTTGCCTTCGCGGGCGAGGCGGGGGCTGGCGAAGTCGCTGTCGACGACCATCTGGGTGGCGGCGGAGAGTCCGCCGAGGCGCTGGCTGATGAGGTAGAAGGCGATGATGCCGCTGCCCATGAAGACGACGGTTTGAAAAGCGTTGGCCCAGACGGCACCGCGCAGGCCGCCGAGAAAGACGTAGAAGAGGACGACGAGGCAGATGAGGAGGCCGCCCCACTCAGCGGGGAAACTGCCATTGAGGGGGTGGGGTTTGCTGCTGCCGTCGGGCAGGATGAGGTCGGCGATGGGAAACATTTCCGGAAACATGCCGGCGGTGGCACCTTGAAGAAATTTACCCGCGGAGATGACGCCAACAAGAAGGTAGGGGATGACGAGAAGGACGAGGATGGGGAAGAGGAGATAGGCGAGGCGTGGAGATTCGAAACGTTCGCGGAAATATTCGCATTGGGTGAGGTAGCCGTATTTTTTGCCGACGGCCCAGAGTCGGATGCCGATGAGAAAGAAGACGGCGCTGTGGACAAGGCCGGACCAGGAGGCCATCATGCCATACACGCCAATGCCGGTGGAATAGGCTTTGCCGGTGGAGCCAACAAGGGCGAAGCCGGTCATGGTGGTGCCGAAGATGGAGAGGAGCAGGAGGATGGGGCCGACATTGCGGCTGACGACGAAGAAGTCGGCGCTGGTGCCTTTGGAGAAGCTGCGGCTGATAAGGCCGAGGGCGATGAGGAGTCCGAAATAACCGAGGATGATCCAGAAGGTGATGGGCATGACGGAAAGGATAAAGGCTAAAGGATAAGGGCTAAAGGATAAGGGCTAAAGGAATGCGGAAATTAATCAGGACTTTTTGTCGCTGGCTGGGACAGGCTCATCGGCCCAGGCTTCGATTTCGCTGGGCCAGGCATGGCGGATGGCGAAGAGCCAGAGCGAACCGGCGGCGATGGAGAAGCCAATGTGCCAGGCGAGGCTGATGGGAAGAAATCCGAGGACGATGCTGCCGTCATTCCACCACCAGAAGTCGTGGTGAAGAGCGAAAAGAAGCCAGAAGATGATCCAGGTGAGCTTGCGCATGAGGAGGAATAGATTGGGAGGGAGGGAAGGTTACGCGGCGGGACGGGGCTTTCTTGACAAGATTGAACATTACTGCCACTGGATGGGGTCAATTGGACAGGTTTTTTTGGTAAGTTGCGGGTCACTGGCTTCGTTGAAGGACAGTTTATGGTGAGAATGTTACGAAATTTTTTGATGGCGTTGGTGGGCGGTCTTGGGTGGGTTCTGTCTGCCGGGGCTGAGTCTCCGCCGAATGTGGTGCTGATTGTATCGGATGACCATCATTGGGGGGACTATGGATTCATGGGGCACGAGGTGGTGAAGACGCCGCATCTGGACAGGCTGGCCGCGCAGAGTGTGACGTATCCGCGTGGGTATGTGCCATCCAGTTTGTGCTGTCCGAGTCTGGCAACGATCATCTCGGGGTTGTATCCGCATCAAAACTTTATCACCAGCAATGATCCGCCGGTGGTGGGGGGGAAGAAGCGCAGGGATTTGAAGGATCCGGCGTTTGTGGCGGGGCGGGAGCGGTTCAATGAGCACATGGACAAGCTGGCGACTTTGCCGAGGTTGCTCGGGGCGAAAGGGTATTTGAGTTTCCAGACGGGCAAGTGGTGGCAGGGGGATTTTACGCGCGGGGGTTTTACGCATGGGATGACGAAGGGGTCGCGCCATGGGGACGAGGGATTAAAAATTGGTCGCGAGGGGATGCAGCCGGTGGTGGATTTCGTGGATCATGCGATGGCGGAGAAGAAGCCGTTCTTGGTGTGGTATGCGCCGTTGTTGCCGCATGATCCGCACACGCCGCCAGAGCGCTTGCTGGAGAAGTATCGGGACAAAACGCCGTCGATTCATGTGGCGCGTTATTGGGCGATGGTGGAGTGGTTTGATGAGACCTGCGGGGAGCTGATGCAGTTGTTGGAGGATCGCAAGGTGGCGGAGAATACGCTGGTGATTTATGTGTGCGACAACGGCTGGATCCAGAGTGAGGACAAGAAGGTTTTTGCGCCGAGATCGAAGCAGAGTCAGTATGACGGAGGATTGCGGACGCCGATCATGGTGCGTTGGTTGGGCAAGGTGGAGCCGCGCAAAAGTGAGGCGGTGGTGAGTTCGATTGACATTGCCCCGACCGTGTTGAAGGCGCTGGGGATCCCGGTGGTCGAAGGGATGCAGGGGGTGGATTTGCTGGATGAAGCGGCGGTGGCGTCGCGCAAGACGGTGTTTGGGGAGATCTTTACGCATGACTCGCAGGATTTGGAGGTGCCTGGGGCGAGCTTGCGGTGGCGGTGGGTGATTGATGGTGATGACAAATTGATTGTGCCCGATGCGAGGAATGAGCCGGATGCGGTGGTCGAACTCTACGATCTGGTGAAGGACGTGGATGAACGCAACAATTTGGAGGGGGAGAGACCTGAGAGGGTGAAGGAATTGACGGCGAAGCTGGATGCATGGTGGAAGCCATGAGGGGGGAGACCGACGGAACGTCGGTGGACCGAAGAGCTTGGACTGACGGGCTCTTTGCCGACGACAAGTCGGCGGTCCATGGGTCGGTGGTCGAAAGCTTGTGTCGGGAGCGTGGGTGAGGTATGGATGGGGATGATCAAGATCCTCGGTATCTCGGGCAGTTTGCGTAGGGGCTCCATCAACACGGCATTGTTGCAGGCGATGGTGGAGGCGGGTGGAGATGAAGTTTCGGTGGAGGTGAAGACGTTGCATGGCATCCCGCTTTATGATGGGGATGTCGAGGAGGCGGAGGGCATTCCTGCGGCGGTGAGTAAGCTGGCGGAAGCGATGCGTGCGGTGGATGGGGTGATCTTTTCGACGCCGGAATACAACAACTCGATTCCCGGGGTGATGAAGAATGCGGTGGACTGGTTGTCGCGATTGGATGACGACGTTTTTGCGGGCAAGCCGGTGGCTTTGGTGGGAGCTTCACCGGGGGGATTTGGGACGATTCTTGCACAGGATGCGTGGCTGCCGGTGTTCAGGACTTTGGGAGTGAAGTTCTGGGCAGAGGGCAGGTTGCTGGTGTCGAAGGCGGGTGGGGTGTTTGATGAAAATGGCAAGATGGTGGATGAGCGGATGAAGAAGAAGGTGGGGGAGTTTGTGGAGGGGTTTGCGAAGTTTTTGGTCTGAGGGGTTTTGGGGCTTAACCACAGATAAACACAGATGGGAATGCTAATTGGGAAGGCTGTATTGAGACTATCTGTGTTCATCTGTGGTTTTCAAAAATGACAGGCAACTAAAGGTTTGAGGCATGCTCAGGTTGATTACAAAGCATTATTCATGGGGATGGTTGATGGCATGATGAGCACATGAAAACAGACACCCAACCGACACTTAATGGATTGCATCACGTCACGGCGGTGACGGCGAAGGCCAAAGAAAATGTGGGTTTTTACACCCGTGTGCTGGGCATGCGCATGGTGAAGAAAACGGTGAACCAAGACGATGTCTCGGCTTATCATTTGTTTTATGCGGATGCGCTTGGCAGTGCGGGCACTGACTTGACGTTCTTTGATTGGGCGGGCATTCGCACGGCTCAGAATGGCGCTGGCACGGTGAGCGAAACGGCTTTGCGCGTGCTCGGTGGTGAGGAGTCACTTAATCGCTGGACGAAGTGGTTTGAGGAACAAAAAGTATCGTATGGTCGCATTGAAGAGCGGTCGGGTTTGCCGACGCTTTCGTTCCGCGATGGTGAGGGTCAACGTTTGCGTTTGATTGCGGAATCGCGTGAAGCGACAGAGGGAGAGTTTCATCCTTGGGTTGGAAGTCCTGTGCCTATCGAGTCGGCGATTGTCGGCCTTGGGGCGGTGAATTTGACGGTGCGTGATGCGGATGAGACGATTGCGTTTTTGACGGACGTTTTGGGATTCCGTGAACGGGCAGGCGATGCTGGTGTTTTTGAAACCGGTAGCGGCGGGGTGGGCTCTTTGGTTCGTGTTGAAGGATCCACTTATCATGGATCACAGGGCGCGGGCGGGGTTCACCATGTGGCGTGGAGGGTGGAAAATGTGGAGCAGTTGCTCGACTGGCAGCGGCATCTGCAAAACCATGGACTTGGCACCTCAGGCAAAGTGGACCGTCACTATTTCCAATCGCTGTATTTTAGAATTCCTGGCGGGATCTTGTTTGAGATCGCCACGGATGGACCTGGGTTTGCGGCGGATGGCGAAGATCCAGAACACCTTGGTGAGAAGCTGGCATTGCCGCCGTTTCTTGAGCCAAGTCGGACGCGCATTGAGGCGGGGCTTGCGCCTTTGGATTATCAACCTGCGAACCGGCAACCTTAACTTTAATTTCTGATTGGTGTATGAACACGACCACTGACACTTCGAATTTGGATTTTATCCATCGGTATGTGCCCGCAACGGATGCGGCGAACCCAACCACGCTGCTGCTGTTGCATGGCACGGGCGGGAATGAGCATGACCTGATTGAATTGGGCAAATCCCTGGCTCCAGGGGTTGGCTTGTTGAGCCCACGAGGGAAGGTTTCGGAGCATGGCATGCCGAGGTTTTTTCGTCGACTGGCGGAAGGGGTGTTTGATGAAGAGGATTTGATCAAACGCACGCATGAGCTAGCAGACTTTGTGGGTGCGGCGGCGAAAGTTTATGGGTTTGATCCCGACAAGGTCATCGCGCTGGGTTATTCGAACGGAGCGAATGTGGCGGCGAGCACGCTGCTGCTGAGACCCGGAGTGTTGAGCGGGGCGGTGCTGTTGAGGGGGATGGTGCCTTTGAAACCGGAGACGAAACCGGATTTGAAGAACGTGCCGGTGTTTCTCGCAGCGGGCGATCATGATCCGCTGATTCCTGCCGCGAATGTGGCGGAGTTGGGGCGGATGTTGACCGATGCGGGGGCGGAGGTGGAGTTGTGTCGGAGTGCCGCCGGGCATCAGTTGACGCAGGGGGATTTGCAGGCGGCCGCGCAGTGGTTGGGCAAAAAGGCGAAGAGCGGGGTTTGACTCACAGACCTCGACGCAATGGGGCAACCACGATGTGGTTGTCTCATTTTTCTGATGAGGAATGGGTTCAGCCGTTCCGGCACGATCCCGATCACAATCAATCCCCCGTCCGGGTTATGGCTGCTCCTTTGAGGTGCATGAGGATCTGGCCTTTAGGGATTTGTTGGGGGCGAATCCACAGGCGGTAGTAGCCGGGTTTGTCGAACTTGGCGCTGCCGACGGTGACGGTTTTGAAGGCAGATCCGCTGCCGGTCATTTCGACGGTTTTGCTGAAGCGCTCGGTGCCGAAGGTGAGCAGGTAACGTCCGGGCTGTCGGGAGTCGGAGGCCTGGCTGAGCTGGACTTCGTAGGTGCCGGGGCTTTCGAGTTTGATGAGCCAGTTGACGAGATCGCTGTTGCCGAACCAGTTGATGATGACGCCGGTTTTGAGGATGAGTGGTCCGGGGGTAAGTTCGGCCTTGTCGGGCGGAAGGATGGTAGCGGTGGAGGCGGGCGCGATGACGGTGGCTTTGGCCTGGGCGGCGGCGAGGAGTTTTAGGGCGCGATCAGCAACTCCGCGTCGGCGTGGAGCTTCGACGGCAAGTTTTCTGAAAAACTCCTGGCTGCTGGGACTGACAACGCGGCTGAGGGCATCCAGGATGGAGGTTTGTTCGCGGTTGTCCTTGGTGGCTGCGTGAGCGGTAATGAGGGCCTGGGCGATTTCTTCCTGGGGAAGGTTGCCGGAGAGGGGGGCGAGATTGCCGATGCTGGAGAAGGCGTTGCCGCGGATGAAAGGGTTTTTCTCTTCGCGGATGAAGTCGAGGAGGTTGAGGATGGGGACAGAGGTGGGCCAGTTGCCGAGGCCGATGGCGGCAGCGGTGCGAAGTTTGGGGTCGGCGGCTTTGAGGGCGTTGAGCAGGTCGGGAAGCGCGTCGTTGCTGCCGAGTTGACCGAGGGCGCGAATCACCGCGGACTGCTGGTCAGGTTTCAGCGTGTTGGCACGAAGAGTTTGAAGGAGCGGTTGGGAACGCTGGCCGAGTTCGGTCTGGGTGCGTGCGGCGCGAACGATGGCGTTTTCGGCGGCGCGCAGTTCTTCAGGTTCTTCACTGGTGAGCTGGTTGAGAAGATCGGGGAGTTGTTCGAAGGTGGCGAAGCGGGCAAGGGCGCTCCAAGTGGCGAGTCGGGTGGCAGGATGGGTGCTGGTTTTGAGCTGGTTGATCAGGGCGGGAACAGCATCACGGAGGTCGCGTTGGGCAATGGCCGAGGTGAGATGGAGTGAGGCTTCGGGAGATTGGGTTTTGCCGAGCTGGTCAATGATTTGGGGGTTGGATGCGTCGACGTTTTGGAGTTTGCCGAGCACCTTGCCGGCGGTTTCGCTAGTGGCGGGGTCTTCGAGCAAGCGGAAAAGAAGGGGGAGGTCCTTGGCGGTGCCGATGGGTTGATCCATGCTGGCGAGGGTGTCGAATCGGGAGCGGGCCTGGGAGGAAAGGATGAACTTGGTGGCGAAGAACAGAATGAGGATGGCTGCGAGTCCGGCGGGAACGCCGTGGGTGAGCCATTTTGGCAGGGACTTTTTGTTTTGCTGAAGGTGTTTGGGCGCGGAAGCGGCGGCGATGTTGACCGGCTTGGCGACGGGTTTCGGCATTTTTTTGCTGCCGAGTGCCTGGGTGGCGGTGGGTTTGGGGCGACGTGGTGCGCCGGGACGAAGCATCTGACTGGTGCTGCCACCGCTGGGAGTCGGGAAAATGCTGGGGACGGAGTCGGTGGCGACGAAGTTGGGTGCGGGGATGAAATCGGGCAGGGGAGCAGCGCTGATCGCGGGGGGGAACTTGCCTTCGGAAAAGATTTCAAAGGCATGGCTGACGTTGGCAGGACGATGGTCGGGGTCGCGGCTCATCAGCCACTCGACCCATTGCGGAATGAATTTCGGGAGGTCGGGGCGGAGTTGGGCGAGGGGAATGAAGCTGTGATAGAGGTGACTGGACATCACCTCGGGCGCGGTTTCTCCTTGGAAAGGATAGTTCTGGGTGAGGGCGAAATAATAAACGCAGCCGAGGGAGTAAAGGTCGGTGCGGATGTCGACCGGGGAGCGTTCGAACTGCTCGGGGGCCATGAAGAAGATGCTGCCCATGATGGAGCCGTCTTCGTCGGTTTCCTGGATGAGGGGTTGGTGGGAGATTTGAGAGAGGCCGAAGTCGAGAATCTTGATCTGGAACTTGCCGCTGGGCAGCCAGATGACCATGAAGTTTTGGGGTTTGATGTCGAGATGGATGAGCCCGGTGTTGTGGGCGGAGATCATGCCTTCCAGCGACTGCATGGCGAGATCGTGGAAGTCGTTTTGATTGAGGGCACCGCGCTCGATGATGTCTTCAAGGGTCTCCCCCTTGAGCAGTTCCATGACGATGTAGGCACCCTCCTCGTCGCGACCGACATCGAAGATGGTGACGATGTGGGGATGCTGGAGGGTGGAGAGGGTGCGCGCCTCGGTGAAGAGCTGTTCGGCCTGCTGGTCGGCTTCTTCGGGGCTGGAGGCGCGGACGCGTTTGAGGGCAACTTCACGGCGAAGATTGCGGTCGTAGGCTTTGTAGACGGTGCCCAGCCCGCCTTCTGCGATTTTGCCAAGGACTTCGTAGCGGGTTTGACTCATGCTCTTGGATAATGATGAAAGCGAACTAAGGGCGTGTTGGCGAGAAAAAAAGTCACCGGATTGTTGTCCGGTGACTTTTGGAAGAAAGGGTGGCTTACAGGGGGTTCATCTGTGGGCCACGAAAGGTTGAAGGGGAGGGCTTACCAGACGCGATCGAGGAATTTCTCAAACGGACCTTTGAGGGCGTCGGGCTTGGAGGTGCCGCGGCGTTTTGGGCCATCGCCGGTGTTGGTGAGTTTCACCACAGGACCTTTATGGTCGACGACTTTGATGTCGACGATTTCGATGCGCTCGATGGGGGCGTCATTGCTGTCGCGGATGGAGCGGGAGATTTTTTTCAGGACATCAAGGCCGACCACGACATCGCCGAAGACACTGTATTGACCGTTGAGGGAGGACATGTCGCCGACGGCGAAATAGAACTGGGTGCCGTTGGATTTGCGGTCGGGATTGACCTTGTCGCTGCGGCGCGCCATGGCGACGGAGCCGGTGGTGTGCGGGATTTTGAATTCACCGGGGATGGTGTATTCCTCGGAAAGGCCCCAGGAGTCGCGATTGTCATTGCTGCGGCTGGCAGGATCGCCGGTCTGCACAAGGTAGTCGGCGATGGTGCGGTGGAAGGCGAGGCCTTTGTAGGTGCCTTTGTCGACGTTTTGAATGAAGTTGGCGACGGTGCCCGGAGCTTTTTCGGGCTCAAGTTTGATGATGATCTGATGGGTGTCGCCAGCGAACTTGACGGTCATCACGGACAGCTTGTGAATTTCTTCAAGTGCAGCGCGCTGTTCCGGGGTGATGGTGGGCGCGGTGGCGGGTTTCAACGGCGAGGGAGTGGCTGTTGAGGTGGAGGTCGTCGTGGTCGTCGTCGTTTGGGCCTGGGTTTGGGCCTGAAGGAGGGCGGGGAGGACGGCTGCTGCCAGAATGGCGAGGCGGTGGCTGGTGCGCATCAGAGTCATGGGAGGATCGGTGGCGTTCTTTCTTAAGGTTGGGAGAATGAGAATGGAAAAGGGGACGAATGAAAGCAGAAATCGGGCAGATCAGCGCAGTTTTTGAAGGGTGGCTGGATCGACGGCGGGCTGTGGTGGAGGAGAGGAGGTGTCCTGGAGCGGTTCGGGTTCGGGGGCGAGCATGGGAGGAGCGGCAGCCGCAGGCGCGGGAGCCGGGCTATAGCTGGCAGGTTCGCTGCCGGCATCGTAAGGCGTCATGCGCGGCCGGACCTGACGTGGCTGAAGGCCCATCTGGCCGTCGATGCGCTCCATGTCTGAGACCGTGGGATTTCTGATGGTTTCGCCGCTGGCACCACCACCGCCGCCTGCGCCGGCACCTCCGCTGGTGGATTCGCAGGAGTTGAGCAACAAAAGTCCAAGGAAGGTGCTGCTGAGGCGCGCTAAGGTGCGGTTCATTGAGGAGGAAGTGGTTCGACTTGAATCGGAATTTCGATTTTAGACGCGGGATCGGTGACAAGCAATAGTGAATGCACGCCGTCCCACGCCTGTCGCACATACGCAAGGGCGACGAACTGGTCAAGCACAGGATGTTGTGCGATGCTGGTGATGACTCCGATGTTTTTGTGGGAGCCGTCCGGCTGGGATTGGGCGAGCTGCCAGGTCGAAGGAGATTCTGGAAGGGTGAGCCCGCTTTTGGGGACGCTGAAATGGAACAGCCGGTTGGGCATCTTGCCGGTGGTTTTGATGCGGGAGAGAATTTCCTGGCCGATGTAGCAGCCTTTGTGAAAGTCCATGGCGGTGGTTTCGAGCCCGGCTTCCTGGGGGAAGGCGTCGGGATTGAGTTCCTCCGGCCAGCGGGGGATGCCGCGCTGGATGCGTAGCTGGTTTGCCTGTTCGGGAGTGAGTTTGGGACCTGAGAATTCGGGGGTGGGGGCGTTTTTGGCAAGCCAGAGGTCGACGCCGGGAATGCCGAAGCGGTCGGAAAGGAGGATGCCTTCGGTTCCGGCTTTTGCCATGAAGGGTTCGGCGTCGGGGCCGAAGATGTGGAAGAGCTGCCAGTCGTCGGTGACGTCCTGGAGTTCGGCGTCGTCGGCGATGATGTAACGTTCGAGTCGGATGGCGAGGGATTCGCGCAGGCCGGATTCGGTGTCGAGCCAGAGTCCTTCAGCGCCGGATTGGGAGATGTGAATGCGCAGGTCGCCTTCGATGCGGCCTTTGAGATTGGTCACGCAGGCGTGTTGGGTTCGGTCGGCGGTGGCTTTGCGGACGTCGTTGGTGACCTGACCGTTGAGATAACGGACGCGGTCTTCTCCGGTGAGAAGAAACTTGGCGCGATCGGAGAGGTCGATGAGGGGCATTTCGAAAGGATAAAGGATAAGGGCTAAAGGATAAAGAATGAGGACCGATTATGGGGAGTCGAAGTTTTTGGCGACGACGGAGAAGTCGAGCTGGTCGTGGCCGTTTTTCGAGGCCTGGCTCATGGCGAGGGCGGTGGCGTCGAGGACGGGGGTGCGGAGGCTTTTGTCGCGGGCGAGATCCTGGGCGTAGCGGGCGTCTTTGAGCATGTTGGCGAGGGAAAAATGGGGATCGAAGTTGCCGGAGATCATGGCCGGGAGCTTCATGGTGATGACGGGGGAGCAGTTGGCGTTGGGAATCAGGGCTTCGAGAAGTTGCTCGGGGCTGACGCCGTGGGCTTTGGTGATGGCGAGGGCTTCGGCGAGGGCTTCAACGACGGAGGCGCTGATGAGGTTGGTGGCGATTTTAAGAACGGTGGCGTCGCCGGGGTTGGTGCCGAAGTGGAGGATCTTTTTGCTGCTGACTTCGAGGATCTTGCGGCATTTTTCGAGAACGATGTCTTCGCCGCCAATATAATAAACGAGTTCGCCGTTTTCAGCGGCCATCTTGCTGCCGGTGAAGGGGGCATCAAGGAAGCCGGCACCTTCTTTGATGGCGATGGCGGCGGCTGCTTTCATGGCATCGGGACTCACGGTGGAATGGACGAGGACGGTGTGCTGGACGTCGAGAACCGGGGCGAGTTCGGCCATGATGGACTTCAGGGCGTCGTCATCGCGAACGAAAATCTGGATGAAGTTGGCCACTTCGGCAATTTCACGAGGCGAGGCGAGGAAGTTCGGCTCGGGTTTGACGGTGCGGTTCCAGACGAAGACCTGGTGTTTTGCCTTGCGAAGACGTTCCGCGACGCGGCTGCCGATGATGCCAAGTCCAATGATCCCGACGTTGTTGCTTTTGCCATTGCTGCCAAACATGGTTCGATGGTAGGACGGGGTGGGGGAGGAGGCAAACGGGAAGTGGGCAGTGGGCAGTGGGCAGTGGGCAGTGGGCAGTCGGAAGTCGGAAGTCGGAAGTCGGAAGTCGGAAGTCGGAAGTCGGAAGTCGGAAGGCGGAAGGCGGAAGGCGGAAGGCGGAAGGCGGAAGGCGGAAGGCGGAAGGCGGAAGGGGCCGGTGGGATCGTCCTCGTCCTTGGATTCCCGGGAGTGGGTGAGGCCAGTTTGTGTGAGATGAAATTATTCTGGTGGGCTTGATGACGGGTTGTTAGTGTGGCGGGATGAATCGCTGGAAAATGATTATTGCAGGGGTTTTGTTGGGGGTTGGGATGATAGTGACGGCATGGGCACAGGCAGAGAGTGATCCGTTGGTGGGTTTGGTGGGGGAGGAAAAGGAGCCGCTGAAAAAAGGGGAGTTGAGATTGAATGTGACGCTATTGCGGATGGCGAAGGCGGATGCGGCGCGGTTGTTGTTGGAGGATGTAGGTGGAACGGATTGGGAGGAGAGATTGGTAAAGTTGAAGGAGGTTGGGAAGATCGAGTGGGTAAATTGGTGGAAGGCTGATGGATATGTTTCCCAGGGTAAGTGGAAGGCGGGGAGAACGGAGAAATATCGATATGTGAATCAGATGGCGGCGGCGGATTTTTGGGAAGGTTGGCAAGGGGCGAAAGAGCGTGGGCTGCCTGTGCCTGATTTGGAGAGGTTGGTCAATGAGACATCGGAGGCGGATGTGGGGGGGCTTCTGGAGGCGGATTTTACTTTGAATGAGGAGTTGGGGGTGGTGGACCTGAAGGTAGAGTTGTTTTATGATCCGGGTCCGAATGTGAAGCGTGAAGTGAAGACCTGGCCGCTGCCGGGGATGGGTTTGTTTAGGCCGATTTTTCAACCTTGGGAGTTGGTGACGAAAGGTCGGGTGGAGGTGAACCGCGTCTTTTTTTTGGGAGCTCAGATGGAGGCGGAAGTCGGAGGGTTGGTGAAGAAAGGGGTGGCACCTGAGGTGATGGGGGAAAGGCATGATCATGTGTTGCTGGCATTTGGGAAAGTGAGTAGTGCAAAGCGGGGTGAGAGCAAGGCGAGGCCGGCTTCGGGGTTGAGGATGCAAACGTGGACGTTGGCGGTAGCGCCGGGGGAGTTTTTGCCCTGGATGGTTGAGCGGAAGGGATTTGGGAAGGATGAGGCGGTGTTGGCGAAGTGGCTGGCTGCAGCGGAACAGGGCGAGGGTGTGGAGATGCTGGCTTGTTCGTCGGCGCTGACGGAGTCGGGGGAAGAGTCAAGGCTATCGGGAAAACTTCGATGGGAGGATGTGAGAAGTTTTGTGCCGGGGGGGACGGTTCAGGATTTCCGCGCGCAGGCGGATGATTATGCTTATCATGTGGTGAAGCATCTGGTGAAGTGGGAGATGCATCGGGTTCCCGCAGATAAGGCAGAGGATTCGTTTCGGCCGGTGGCGGGTGAGCGGGCCGATAGGGATAAGGGCGGGCTTTATAGTGGGAATGTTTTGGTGTCCCGGCCTGCGGCACCTGCTCGTTGGACGAAGTGGAAGAGTGCGATGGAACGGGATGAGAGTGAGCCTGGAGCGGTGGAGATGTCTCTGGCGGATGTTGAAAAGGATGACGATAGTTATCCTGGCGGTGATGAGTCGTTTGAAACTTCATTCACCGTGATGAGGGGCGATGTGGCGATGATTTATGCGGGGCTAAAAGAGGGGACGGTGCATGCGACATTCGTGAGGGTTGTTGAGGATACGGTGGAGAAGGTGGCGGCTCCGGTTTTGCCGGAGATGAATCGGTTGATGACGTGGGTGATTGAGACACCGCTGGATTGGAGGAATGGGATGGTGAAGGATGGTGGGGTGGACCCGGGCAGATTGGGGGAGGAGCTTTTGAAGGCGGTGAATCAAGGAAAGGCGGAACTAAAGGGGTTGTTGAGTCATGACCAGTGGCGGCAGGAGCGGATGTCGCTTCATTCGTATCTGGGAAAGCCGGTGATCTTTTTTGAGAACATGGTCAATACAGCGGTTCATCCAGGGGGGATCTTTTTTAACACTTCCCAAGTGGGTAGGAATTTGATTGGGGATCGTTCGGTCACCCGTTGGTTGGGTGACGATGAAAAGTGGGGGAGTGGACAGGGGTTTTCGTTCCTCTCGCTGGGCGAGCCGAAGTGGCAGCAGTGGGGAATGTGGGTGGCAACGGTGAAGGGGGCGAACGCGCAGAATTCGGGTTTTAAGCATCCGGTGTTTCCGATCAATGAGGTGGGGGCGACGGCGAAGTTGATGCCGGGTGTTGCCCAGTTGGTTGCGGTGATGCGGACTTCAACGGTGGGAGTGGATGTGGCCACTGCAAAAATGCGCTGGTATGTGGCCAGGCTGGATGCGGAGTCGAAGGTGAATTCTGTTGATCGTGTGGTGGCTGGAATGAATGAAGAGCCGAGGATGGTGCAGGCACTGGTATTGAAGGGGAAGGTTGGGGGCGAGGATGCGGGGGCATGGTTGGAGGCGCTGGCGAAGAAGGAGTGTGAGGTGGTGGATGAGGTGATGACTGCGGGAAAAACGGGAGCGGCTTCGACGGGAGCGGATTATTATTTTCCTAATGGTCGAGTGGGGGAGAGAAACTTGAGTAGAGAGGAAGTTTTTGATGGGCCAGCGAAGATGCCGGAAGGGACGAAGTTCGCGAGTCAGGTGGATTTATTGAACCGGGTGGTGGGGTTTCAGTGGAAGATGATGGATGGGAAGTGGTCGGTGGAGCGGGATGGCAAAGCGCCGGAGGTGGTGACGGATGTTTTTACCGAGGTGAGGTCGGAATGGCCGGTGGATGAAAGGGTTGATTGGAAGACGATGCCGAAGGTGACGGTGAATGTGCAGCGTCCGATTTTTACGATCCAGCGGGCAGAGGGCGAGGTTCCAGCGTTGGGTGAGACGGTGGTGAAACGGTTGTCGGAGAGTGAAGTGATTTTGGTGAGGCGGCTGAGAGTTGAGCGGTGAAATTTTAATGTTGGGTTTCCTTTTAGATCTTATGAATAGGTTTGCTTTTTTGATTGCTGGATGGGTGCTGGCTGCGGGGATGGTTGTTGGGCAGCAACAACTGGAGAGGGATCCGTTGACAGGCCTGGTGGGGGAGGAAGAGGAGCCTGTGGGTAAGGGCGAATGGCGGTTGAATACAACGTTGCTGAGAATGTCGAGGGCGGATGCAGGCAGATTGTTGTTGGAAGATGTTGGTGGGGCGAGTTGGGAGGAGAAGCTGGTGAAGTTGAAGGATGGGGGGAAGTTGGAGAGGGTTAGTTCCTGGACAGATGAGGTGAGAAGTCTGAAGGGGGAGTGGGGCGGGATGGGCAGGGTTGAACATCGTTATTTGTCGTTGATTCATGTGGCGCGTTATTGGGATAACTTTATCGAGAGTGAAGTTGGCAAGTCGAAGCGGCCTGACATGGCCGAGTTGCTGAACATGATGGGGGAAGGCGATCGCGCGACTTGGGGCGAGGTGGGTTTTGAAATTGATGAGGTGACGCAATTGGTTGATTTGAATATCCATCTGCACATCAACCGGGGTTTGCTGGAACGGGAATGCAAGAGTTGGCCGCTGCCTAACATGAGTGTGTTTAAGGCAATCTTTAGACCGTGGGAATTGAAGGCTTGGGGAAAGGTGGCGCTTAACCGAGTGTTCCTTATGGGGGCTCAGATGGATGTGGATGGGAGAGATCTTATTGCGCCTCAACCGACGAATGAGCAGTTAAAAGAATTGGCTGAGCGCAAGGTGTTTGAGGTTGAGAATGAGATGGTGCTTTTTGCTTTTGGAAAGGTGGTTGGTGCTGAGGCAGATCAGGCACCGGTGCCGGAGGTCAGGTCGGATTCGGGATTGAGGATGCAATGTTGGACGCTGGCGGTTGAGCCGCAGAGTTTTTCGAAATGGATGGCCAATCGGAAGGGGACTGGAGGCGATGAGGGGGCTTTGAAGCGGTGGTTGGAGGGCAAACAAGCGGAGTTGCTGGCGTGTTCTGCGGTGACGTTGGGATTGAATGAGGAGTGCCGGGTGGACAGCAAGGTTACCTGGGAGGACGTGGGAGGATTTGAACCGAGTGGCAATTCGCGAGAGTTCCGGGTGGTGCCTTGTGAGACGATGCAGTTTTCGATGAAACATCATCTCAGGGCGGTGGTGAGGCAGACTCCTGACATTAAAGGGGAAGCGCGCTCGAGGAGGTGGAAGGTTTATGTTGAGGCGGGGAGACCGGCGGCACCGGCGGTTTGGAAGTGGTGGAAGAGTTCGATGGAAAGAGGCGATGATGACCCGTGGGGGGTTGAAGTGCCGGAGGCTGATGCGGACCCGTATCAGGAGAACGGGAGTGAGGCGTTCAAGACCGACTTGGATTTGGACTTAGGCGAGGTGGTGATGGCAAGTGCGGGATTGAAGGACGGACGTGTGCATGCGACCTTTGTAAGGTTGGTGAATGATGGGCCGATCAAAACCGAGGATGAGAAAGTTAGGCTGGCGCTTGAGGATCCCAGGCGGTCGCGTGGGTTGACGACCTGGATCATTGAAACACCGTTGGATTGGGGGGATAAGTTGTTGAGGGTAAGATCATTGGATGCTGTCGCTTTCGGTAACGAATTGCTGGCAGCGGTAGATGATGGTTCGGCTGAGGTGGTAGGGCTGTTAAGCAATGAGCGACTTGATGAAGAAGGGAATCTGATGTTGGCGAAGCCGTTGGTGTTTTTTGGAGGGTATGGGGTGTTGGCTCACCCTCATGCAAAAGGGATTTTGTTTAGATCAAGGAGTGTGGGTTTGGAGTCGGTGGGGGATCAGGCAACTAGGTTTAGGCGGGTATATGATCCCACGGGAGGGGGTGAGTGGTTGGAGACTGTGATGGTTCGTTCCACGCGGCTCCGGGGTTGGAACCAGTGGGGAGTGTGGTTGTCGCAGTTGAAGAATTTTCACGCTGGCAATTCGGGCTTTAAACAACCTGAGTTAGCTAGTCATGAGATGGCGTTGTCGGCTGCTTTGTGCCCGGGTGTAGCGAAACTGATTGCGGTCACGCAAACTTCGAAAGCGGCGATGAAAGAGGGGATGGTTGGTAAATTGAGATGGTATGTGTCGAAGTTAGATGTGCATAAAAAGTGGGAGACGGCGGTGGTTACTCCCGTGGGAAAACATCCAATCAAAGAGCGGGGGATGGTGCAGGCGATGGTTTTGAAAGGAGATAGCGAATCGTTGGACGCGGCGCGATGGTTGGAGATGCTTGGTGCGGGGGTATGTGAGGTGATCGACTCGGCCACATTTGCCGGGGGTGATGGAACGCTGAAAACAGGGATGGATTATTACTTTCTCAATGGTCGTGACTACCAACAGACTGGGTCGCAGGATGAGGAGTTGGTTTTTTCAGCACCTGAGAAAATGCCTGAACAGACGAAACTCGCAACGGTGATGGGTTTATGGCATCGGCTGGTGGGATTAGAGATTACGATCTCTGGGGAGGATTGGTCGATCTTTCGCGATGAAGAGGCACCGAAAGTTGTGACGGATGTTTTCCCGAATGTCAAAGTGGACTGGCCTTTTGCAGGTGACGAAAGGTATGAAAAGTCACCCAAGTTGACGGTGAATGTGCAGCGTCCGATTTTTAACATTCAACGGGTGAACGGAAAGCTGCCTGCAATGGGAGACGCGGTGATTCAGAGACTTTCAACGGATACGGTGTTGCTGCTGCGCAGGATTCCGCTGACTCGATGAATGGGCGTTTCGGGGCGGGATGCGCTAATTCGAGAGAATAGGGTTGGAGCCTGGAAGTGTCGGCAGCGGACAATGATGAGGCATCATCGCGGGGAATCGGAACGGAGGACGAATCTCGAGATGACAGACTGGATGTCTGTCGCACGCACAGACTGGAAGTCGGAGTTACGCGAGGTCGGTCAACGCCGTATCGGCATCGCCGAACTGGTTCATTTTGACTCCCATGCGGTCCATGACGGCGAGGTGAAGACGGCAGAGTTTGCGGTTTTCGTTTTTGCTGTAGTCGAGCATGCGGTTGCCTTTGATGGTGCCGCCGCCGCCGCCGGCAAGGAGGATGGGGAGCTGCTTGGAATCGTGAGCGTTGCCGTCCCAAAGGCTGGAGCAAAACATGATCATGCTGTTGTCGAGGAGGGAACGCTCGCCTTCGTTGGTGCCGTCCATTTTTTGCAGGGTCTCGGAGAGCAGCTGCATGTGGTATTGATTGACGCGCTGATACATGTCGAGGCGCTCGGGATCATTGGCGTGGTGGGAGAGTTCGTGCTGGCCGCCTTTGATGTTGCCAAGGAAGCCGAAGTTCATGCCGGACAGGTCGTTGTTGAGCATCATGGTGGCGATGCGGGTGCGGTCCATCTGAAACGCGAGGACCATGATGTCGAGCTGGAGCTTGAGGTGATCGCGCACATCGGCGGGGATGCCGGCTTCGGGTCGGGCAAAGGTGGGGGCGGTGACGGTGGGCTGCCAGCCGTGGCCGTTGGTGTTGGCTTTGCTAAACTGGTCGGCTTTCTCGATGCGTTGTTCGAGTTCGCGGACAGAGGTAAAATATTCGTCGAGCTTGTGGGCGTCGCGGCCGCTGACCTTGCCACGCAGGCTGTTGGCATCGCTGAGGACGGTGTCGAGCACGCTTTTGTCGCGGCGTCGTTTGGAGCCGTCGTCGAAGAGCTGGTCGAAGGCTTGTTGGGGATAGATTTCCTTCGGGGCCGGGGTGGTGGGGCTGCTCCAGGAGATGTAGGCGGAGTAGATGGAGGTGAATCCGCTGTCGGTGCTGTAGCGTGGGCCTTCGGTGCCTAGGACGATGCTGGAGGCGGGGGTGTGTTTGCCGATTTGTTGGGCCATCAACTGGTCCATGGTGGTGCCCACCTGGACGTCGGTGGTGGTTTGTTTGACGGTGAGTCCGGAGAGGAGGTTCATCTTCGGGTAGTGCCCGCCGGGTCCCATGACGGTGGTGGGATTCCACAGGCCTTTGAAGACGAGAAGCTTGTCCTTGATGGGTTCAAGGGGGCTGAGGGTCTTCATCAGATCGAGACCATTGGCTCCGTTGGTGGCACCCCAGTGGTGCGGGTTGACGCCATTGCCCATGAACATCGCGGCGAAGCGGCGTGGGGCTCCGGTAGCGGCTGCGGCTCCGGCTTTACCTTGGACGGTGCTGCCCCAGGCGTTGACAGATTCAAGCCAAGGGAGGCCGAGGGCGACGCCTGCGCCACGAAGGAAATGTCGGCGGGAGAGGCTGCGGGAGCTGGAACTGGAGCTTGAACTTTGGCGAGGTGTCATGGATAGGGCGTGATGTCTCGGAGAAGAGGAAGGGCGTGACGGGGGTTAGAAGGATACGTGCCCAAGTTGGGGAATCTGTCGGCGGAATGATGGTCGTTTCGGAATCAAAACTTCGGCAAGGCTTGGAAAGTGTTGGAAGGGTGACGGCGTTTACTTGACCGGCAACCGTATTGCATGGTTTGCTGGGTAATATTTTGTTTTCTTATGTTCCGTATTCTTCCTGCTCTTGTGATCGCCATGGTGCCGTTTGGCGGCTTTGCCCAACTTGCGACGAAGCCGTTGTTCTGGCCGGACAAACAGGGCCCAACGCGGGACAGCATCGTGCCGGAGGCTGAGGCGGAAAAGTTGCCCCTGGAGTGGGATGAGGCGAGTGGGAAGGGGATCGAGTGGAGGACGGCTTATGAGGGCGAGGGGCATTGTTCGCCGGTGATCGGGGGAGATCTGGTGTGGTTTACGTCGGCGACCAAGGACGGGAAGAAGATGTATGTTTATGCGATCAACCGGCATGATGGCAAGGTGGTGCATCACAAGCTGGTTTTTGAGAATGAGGCACCGGAGGATTTGGGGAATCCGTTGAACAATTATGCGGCACCTTCGTGTGTGCTGGAGGAGGATGCGGTGTATGTGCATTTTGGCACTTACGGAACGGCGCGGCTTGATCCGTTGACGGCGGAGAAGGTTTGGGAGCGTCGCGACATCAATGCGCGGCATTTTCGGGGACCGGGATCGTCTCCGGCGTTGTTTGGGGATTTGCTGGTTCTGACGTTTGACGGGATCGACAAGCATTTTTTGACGGCGCTCAACAAGAAGACGGGCGAGACGGTTTGGTTGACGAATCGGAGCACGGATTACAAAGATCTGGGACCGGATGGCAAGCCGTTGTTGGAGGGGGATTATCGCAAGGCTTATGGGACGCCGACGTTTGCAAAAGTGGGGGAGGTGGACCAGTTGCTGTCGGTGGGGTCAAGGGCGGCGTTTGGTTATGAGGCGCTGACGGGGAAGGAAATTTGGACGATCACCCACGAGGAATACAATGCGTCGTCGCGTCCGGTGGTGCGGGATGGGGTGGCTTATGTGAACACGGGATCGGGGGGCGCGCATTTGATCGCGGTGAAGCTCGATGAAACGACCAAGGGGGACGTGACGAAGTCGCATGTGTTGTGGGATCGGGACCGGAGGAATTCGGATTTGTCGAGTCCACTGTCGATCAACGGGTATTTGTTTCAGGTGTCGGGTTCCGGGGTGGGGATGTGCGTTGACATGAAAACGGGGGAGGATATTTGGAGTGAACGGGTGTCACCGGGCAAGTTCATCTCGGCACCGCTGGCGACGAAGGAGCGCTTGTATTTTTTCAGTGATGCGGGGTTTGGGACGGTGGTGGCGGCGGGTCCGGAGTTCAAAGTGCTGGCGCAGAACAAGTTCAGTGAGCCGGTGACGGCGTCGCCTGCGGTGGCGGATGGGGCGTTGTTTGTGAGGACGAAGACGCATCTGTGCAAGGTGGTGAAGTGATGGGGGGGAGTTCTTGGTTCTTGGTTCTTGGTTCTTAGTTCGTAGTTGGCGGCGAGTGGTGGAGTGGGGATGATGCGAAGTGAAACTTCGCGGTCCCTTTAATGGGAATGTGCTTGCGTGATGGGGTTCTGACCGCACTCTTGCGGGGAACTTTATTCATTGAATGACGGTGTTGTCGGCCCAGCTTCCGGTGGCTGCTGCGTTTCCTGCCCCAGTGCAGGTGGCGGCGAGCTGGCGTGGTCGCGAGGGATTGGCGTTTTTGGACAGCTCGATGCGCAGTGGTGAGCAGGGGCGGTCAATGATTGCGGTCGAGCCGGAGTCAATTTTGCGCGGAAGGTTGATGGAGGATGCCGACGGCTTGAAGCGGTTGTTGAAAGAGAGGAAAGGGGAGCCGGGCGGATTGTTTGGCTGGGTGGGATTTGATGGAGCGTTTGTTTTTGGGGTGTATGACCGGACTTATGTTTTTGATCATGCCCGGCAGGTCTGGTGTGGGGAAGCACCGGAGTTAGGGGGGGGCGGTGATGATGAAACTGAGGGTGGTTTGGAAGGGCGATTGAAGTTCGGGCCCTTGATGGAGAAGTCGGATTTTTGTGGTCGGGTGGAGAGGGCGTTGGAATACATTGCGGCTGGGGACATTTATCAGGTGAACTTGTCGTATCCGTGGGAGGCGATGTGGCCCGAGGGGCGGGACGCGTGGGGATTTTACGAGCGGTTGAGGGCGGTTTCGCCGGCACCGCATTCCGCTTTTTATGATCTGGACGGGGTGCAAATTTGTTGTGCTTCGCCGGAGTGTTTTTTGACGATGGAGGGTCGGCGAGTGGTGACGCGGCCGATCAAGGGGACGAGGCCACGAGGGGCGGATGCGGCGTCTGACTGGTCACAGGCGGCAGATTTGCTGGCGTCACCGAAAGAACGGGCGGAGTTGGTGATGATTACTGATTTGTTGCGCAACGACCTGGGTCGGGTTTGTGAATTTGGCAGCGTGAAGGTGAGTGGTTTGTGCGAGTTGGAGCGGTATGCGCAGGTTCAGCATCTGGTTTCCACGGTGGAGGGTGAACTGCGGCCTGAGGTGGATCATGTGGAGGCATTGTTGCAGTGTTTTCCAGGGGGAAGCATCAGCGGGGCACCGAAGAAACGGGCGCTGGAGATCATTGGGGAGTTGGAGCCGAATCCGCGTGGCATTTACACCGGGGCAATGGGGTATTTTGGCTTTGATGGGACCAGCCAATTTAACATTGTGATCCGCACGGCATGGGTGCAGGGGGATCGGATGCGGTTTTATACCGGGGCGGGGATCGTGGCGGACTCAGTGCCGGAGCGGGAGTGGGAGGAGACGCAGCACAAGGCGGCGGGGTTGCTGAAGGCGGCGGAGAGGTTTTGAGGGGATTGACTTTCTCACCGCGAGAGGGGAAAATTTTAGCTATGCAAAAGGACCCTGTCTATTGCCCCATTTGTGGGGATCTTACTGTGCAGGTGGTTGCTGAGTTGAATCGCAAATGGTGGAATGCATTGCTGACAGCTTTCGGCAGTTCGTGCCTGGAAGTCAAGACGCCCGAAGGTGGCTGGTTGACGTTCATGAAGCCGTCGAGAGGAACCTCAGGTTTATATTGCACCAAGTGTGGGGCGCTTACGCTGGCTCCGTCGATTGGGAGGCATCGGGAGCAATTGGGGCTGGATAAAAACTGAATGCAAGGCTCGAGACGAGCCTTCTACGTTCTTTATCGCACGACCGTGACTGGCATGCCGACGAAGGCGTGCTGGTAGAAGACGGGGACGATGTTGCGGTCCATGCGGATGCAGCCGTGACTGGCGGGATAGCCGGGGAGGAAACCCTGGTGCATGCCGACGCCTGTGTTGGTGAGTCGCATCCAGTAAGGCATGGCGGCGGGAACGTATTTGCCACCGGGGGGAACGGATGAGCGGGGGGTGGCGTCGTCATTGACAATGCGACCACTGGCGTCTTCGACATGGCCGTAAAGGTTGGAGAAGTGTTCGCGTTTTTTCTCGATGATTTTGTAGTTGCCGGCGGGGGTGTTGCGTCCGTGGGTGCCGGACGAGATGGCGGCGACTCCGATGACGTGGTTGCCTCGGTGGAATTTGGCGACTTGTTTGTTGAGGTCGACGAGCACCCATGGCTGGCCGGAGGAACCGTCGTCGTCCCAATAGGAGACGGGTTCGGCTACGTCGAGGCGCTGGGGGTTCTGGGGAACCTGGCCGCCAAGCCCGCTGAGGTAGTCGGCACCGGCATTTGGCTCGGGTGTGGTAACGCAGGAACTGAGGGCGAGGACGAAAATGGCGAGGGTGAGCAGAAATTTCATGGTCAAGATTTACCGCACTGGTGGCCCTGAAGTGGACAGGATTCAAACAAAAAGCGGTGTGGATGTTCCAAGATGCATCGTGCGCGTTTGCGCACGGCAATCTTCAATGCTAGTCTTGCCTCCCTTTTATGGATTTCCTGCTCAACGCACTCCGCTTCATTGGTATTTTGTTTCTTGTCGTCATGGTGTTTAACCTGATGATTCTCGTTCACGAGCTCGGTCATTTCCTGGCGGCAAAGTGGCGGGGACTCAAGGTGGAGAAGTTTTACATCTGGTTTGGTAAGCCGATCTGGAAGAAAAAAATCAACGGAGTGGAGTATGGATTGGGGAGCATCCCGGCGGGCGGGTTTGTGATGCTGCCGCAGATGGCGCCGATGGATGCGATTGAAGGTTCAGGTGAGACCGATCGGGAGCAGTTGCCGCCGATCACCCCGCTGGACAAGATCATCGTGGCATTTGCGGGTCCTCTTTTCAGCTTCCTGCTGGCGGCGTTTTTCGCCTGTTTGGTGTGGCATTTCGGCAAGGCGGAGTATGAGGGGGAGAAAGTGACGACGATTGGCTGGGTGTTGAAGGATGGTCCTGCGGATCGGGCGGGGTTGTTGCCAGGGGATAAGATCGTGAGCATTGATGGCAGCCCTATAAAAAGTTGGCGTGGGATGGTGGACAGCGTGGTGTGGGGGATTATGGCGAGTGAGGGGGATACGATTCATTTTTTGGTGGAGCGTCCTGGTCAGGGCGAAGTGAAGGTGCCGGTGGCGGCAGAGAAGCCGAAGGCTGAGGTGGAAGTGGCTTGGTGGAAGTCGATTTTTACGCGTCCGCCATTTAGACAGGTGGGCATCAGTGCGGTGCAGAAGTTGACGGTGGGCGGGTTTATGGATGACCAGCCGAATAGCCCGGCGCAGGAGGCGGGTTTGTTGAAGGGAGATGAGATTGTGAGCGTGAATGGGGCGAAGGCCTGGAATATTGGGGGGTTGAATGAGTTGTTGAAGGCGAGCAGTGGCAAGCCGGTGCAGTTGGGTTATTTGAGGGGGGATGCAACGCTGGAGGCGACGGTGACTCCGCGTCCGCCGGATCAGCGTCCGGCTGATTGGAATCTGGATGATACGGCTTTTTTGAATCTTGGGATCATTTGGGATGTGAATGGGGAGAGGAAGCTGGCGCATCCTTTGCCGCAGGATCAGTTGTGGGATGCTTCACGGACGATTTTTCAAACGTTGAGCAAGCTTATGCCGGGTAGTGGCAGTGACATCGGCGCGAGCCATTTGAGCGGGTTTATTGGGATCGGAAATGTGTATTACCGCCTGTTCCAGAATCCGGATTTTTGGGATGCGTGGTTGAGTGTGATCTGGTTCAGCGTGGTGCTGAACATCAACCTGGCGATTCTGAACATGCTGCCGTTTCCGGTGTTGGATGGCGGTCACATTGTGATGGCCATTCTGGAGTGGATTCGTCGCAAGCCGATCAATATCCGGTTGTTGGAAGTGTTGCAGACGGCGTGTGTGCTGTTGCTGCTGGGCTTCATGGTGTTTGTGAGCTTCAAGGATACTGGCGACATCATGGGCGTGGGACGTAAGAAAGAAGCAGCGGAGTCGGCGGTGGAGCCGAAGTTTTTGCCGCCAGCGCAGCGCTCTTCGACCGGAAATCCGTAGGTTTAGTGTTCCAGCAAGCAACCCATCGCGCTTATGTCCGACCGCTCCTCTCTGCTTCAATACTGTCCGGATCTTTATCATTATGCCCGTCGTGAAACGCGCGAGGTGATGGTGGGGCATGTGGGGATTGGCGGGAAAAATCCGATCCGGGTGCAGTCGATGTTGACCAGTGACACGCGTGATGCGGAGGCATGCATTGCCCAGGCGCTGGAGCTGGCGCAGGGGGGATGCGAGATTGTGCGCATCACGGCGCAGACGCGGGTGATTGCGGCAAATCTTGAGCACATCAAGGCGGGTTTGCTGGCGCAGGGATGTGATGTGCCGCTGGTTGCGGACATTCATTTCCAGCCGTATGCGGCGATGGAAGCGGCGAAGTGGGTGGAGAAGGTGCGGGTGAATCCTGGCAACTACGTCGACAAAAAGAAATTTGCGGTGCGTGAGTATACGGATGAAGAGTATGCGGAAGAGGTGGCGGCGATTGAAGATCAGTTTGTGCCGCTGGTGAAGTTGTGTTTGGAAAAGGGACGGGCGATGCGGATCGGGACGAACCATGGATCGTTGTCGGATCGCATCATGAACCGCTATGGCGACAGTCCGCATGGCATGGTGGAGAGTGCGCTGGAGTTTGCGCGGATCGCACGGCGTGAGGGGTATCACAATTTCGTGTTCTCGATGAAGGCGAGCAATCCGAAGGTGATGATTGAGGCCTACCGTTTGCTGGTGGCCCATCTGAACCGGTTGGGTGGCGACTGGAATTATCCGATTCACCTTGGCGTGACCGAGGCGGGGGACGGCGAGGATGGGCGGATTAAAAGTGCGATTGGAATAGGCTCACTTTTGGCGGATGGGATTGGTGATACGGTGCGGGTGAGTTTGACCGAGGATGCGATTTTTGAGATTCCGGTGGCCCAGGCGTTGGTCAAACCCTACAACGATGGAATTCCGGCGACCTTTGAAGGGGTGGCGGATGCACCGCCGGTGGCGCATGATCCGTTCAGTTACGAGCGTCGGGCGAGTGAGGTTTTGAAGGTGAATGGCATCAAGGTGGGCGGGCATGAAACGGTGGCGGTTTTCACGAGTCGCGCGAAGTGGGATGCGTTGGCGCACAAAATTGACAAGCTCGGTGATTTCAAGCCGGAGGTGGTGGTGGAAGACAGTGGCGTGGTGGCGCTTGATCCGCGGGATGATGCGGCGGTTCAAGAGGTCAATTCGGCGGCGGGTGTGAAGTTGGTGACGGTGAAGGATGGCATCAATTTGCCGGTGGTGGCGGCTTACCGATTGCTGGCGGCGAAGGTGGAGGCGCGGCATCCGATTTTGCTCAAAGACAGTTTTGGAAAGGATAAAGGCGAAAGGCTAAAGGATAAAGAGGGGGCAGTAGCTTCAGAGTTCCTTGACGCGCTGCTGCCGGCGGCGACGCACATTGGATCGTTGCTTTGCGATGGGATTGGGGACGCGGTGCTGGTGCAGGGGGAGTCGGCACCGGGACAGTCTCTGAGGATTTCGTATAACATCTTGCAGGCGGCGGGGACGCGGATTTTCAAGACGGACTATGTGGCGTGTCCGAGTTGTGGCCGCACCTTGTTCAATTTGCAGTCGACGACGCAGCGGATTCGCGCAGCGACAGGCCATTTGAAAGGCGTGCGCATTGCGGTGATGGGCTGCATTGTGAATGGTCCTGGAGAGATGGCGGATGCCGATTTTGGCTATGTGGGTGGGGCGCCTGGGAAGATCAATTTGTATGTCGGCAAACAGCCGGTGAAACACAACATTCCTGAGGACGAGGCGGTGAATCGTTTGATCGATTTGATCAAGGAACATGACCGCTGGATTGATGCGCCTGAGTCGACGGATGCGGAAGCGCTCGCGGTATAGGAGGGAGGGGAAGGATATGTCCTGGGAATATTTTGACGAGTATCCGCGCTACGAAAGCGTCGCGAAGCGGCGGGAGAAGGCGGAGAAGCTTGCGAAGAAGATTGCGGCGAAGCAGGGCCCATTGCAGCCAGCGGTGAGCAAGGGACAGAAGATTGCGACGTCTTTTTGGGGGCAGGCATGGAATCGGAATCTGGAGCGGTATGCGGAGTATGAGCACCGGCTGCCGCGTGGGCGCACCTACGTGAAGAACGGGTTGGTGATCGATTTGAAGGTGGAGCGGGGAGCCATTCTTGCGCTGGTGAGCGGAAGTGAAGTGTATGAGGTGCGGATCAACATCAAACCGCTGGGAGTTGGGCGGTGGAAGAGTTTGAAGAAGGCTTGTTCGGGTCAGATCGCTTCGCTGGTGGGCTTGTTGCAGGGGAAGTTGCCGACCAGTGTGATGGAGGCGGTGACGGATGAGCATGAGGGGTTGTTTCCTGAACCAAGAGAAATTCAGTTCATTTGTTCGTGCCCGGATTATGCGGATTTGTGCAAACATTCAGCGGCGGCGGTTTATGGGGTGGGGGCGCGGTTGGATGATCAGCCGGAGTTGTTGTTTTTGTTGCGTGGGGTGGATCACACGGAGTTGATTGCGAATGCTGGGGATACCGTGGCGGCACAGGCGGTGGCGTTAGATGCAATTGCAGATGGCGAACTAGGGGACTTAAGCGGGCTTTTTGGTATCGAGTTGGACATGGGCGAGGAACTGGCGGCGGCGGTGGAAGAATTGAAACCGAAGAAGAAGAAGCGAGCGGGTGCCAAGAAGGCGGCGAAGAAGGCTTGACCGACGCGCTCACCGGGTGTTGAGACTTGGCCCGCTCATTGCCATGTCAGACGATTTTTTGTTCACGCCAGACCACTACTTTCGCGAATTGCGCAAGGAGGAGATTTTTCCTGCAAGTGCAGAAGCTCCGTTGGAAGTAGATCTTGGCTGTGGCGAGGGGCATTTCATTGCCGGGATGGCGGACCTGTTTCCTGATCGAAATTTTTTGGCGGTGGAGAGGTTGCAAGGTCGGGTGAAGAACACGGTGAGAAAGCTACGCGAATCAGGATTGAAGAACGGCAAGGTTTTGAGGCTGGAGACGGCCTACACGGTGGCGTGGTTGTTGCCGACGGCGGGGGTTTCGCGGGTGCATTTGCTGTGCCCCGATCCTTGGCCGAAGAAAAAACATCATGCACGGCGGCTGGTGAATCGGGTCGATTTTCTAAACGGTCTGCATCGGGTGCTTGAGGTGGGTGGCGAGTTTCTTTTGAAAACGGATGACACCGAGTATTTCGAGAACGCGATGGAGTCGATGTCCACGTTGGCAGTGGATCAATCCAGTGGGCAAGAGTTGTTTGAGCGGCTGGAGTGGGATGAGGAGGCGTTTCCCTATCCGCAGACGGGGTTTGAGCGGCATTGGCTGGGCATGGGTCGGAGCATCCATCGCGCGCGCTGGCGCAAATGCTGAGTCACAGCCAGACTTGGCGTGTTCCGTGCTGTTCAAGTGATGGCTTCCTTCAGGCTGAAGGAGGGTTTTTGCTGATTGCGGAAGAAACTGCCAGTTTATTTGTCACCCCATCCATGGAGCTTAGCCGGTTTAGCGATTACTCCCTGCGTGTGCTGATGTATGCGGCCGCGAAGGAAGATGAAAAAGTGACTCTGGGAGAACTGGCTGCTGTTTACCGGATCTCGCAGCATCATTTGGTGAAGATCGTTCATTACCTGGGCAAACTCGGATATTTACAAAATCGTCGTGGTCGGAGTGGGGGAATCCGGCTGGGGATGCCGCCGGCGGAGATCCGGGTCGGTGATGTGATCCGACATACAGAAACGCATTTCAATCTTGCGGAGTGTTTCAGTGTGGGAAGCAATCTTTGCCGATTGACTCCTGGATGCCGTTTAAAAGGGGTGTTCCACGAGGCGACGGAGGCGTTCCTTGGAGTGCTTGATGGTTATACCTTGGAGGATCTGGTGCTTTCCAGCAAACCGACGTTGTTGCTCCTTTCGCTCAACAAGGGACTGCCAATGATGGGAGGGGCAATGCAACCTTTGGTGGCGGGTGGGCCAATCAACTGAGTTAAACGGAACTGCGGCACTGGTCGAGCAGGTCGTCCAAATAGAGGGTGATGCCGTGAAGGGCTTCCTGGTGTTCGGAAGGGGAAAGCACGGTCAGGCACTCGCGGGTTTCGACGAGTAGCGATTTGGCGTGGTTGATGGCGCGTTCGATGGCACCTGCGTAATCGGCAATGCCAGCGAGGATGCTGGTGTCCATGGGTTCGCCCTTGAGCAGCATGCGCTGAAGTTTGCTGCGCTGGGAATCGTTGGCGTCCTGGAGGAGATACAGCATCGGCAGGGTGAGTTTGCCTTTGGCAATGTCGGTGCCGAGGGTTTTGCCGATGGCTTTTTCGTCGCCGACGAGATCAATGCAGTCGTCGTAGATTTGATAGGCGGTGCCGAGCTTGAGGCCGTATTGGCGCATGGCTTCGACGGTGGCTTCGGGCTGTTTGTTGAGATGGGTGCCGAGCTGGGTCGCGACGGCGAAGAGGGCGGCCGTTTTCATCTCGATGATGCGGAAGTATTCGGCCATGCTGAGGCTGAAGTCGAAACGGCGTTGGGTCTGAAGAATCTCGCCGGTGGCGACGTCGCGCGAGGCGGCGGCAATATGACGGCAGATGGTCAGGTCTTCGAACTGGGTGGCAAGCTCGAGGGCGTAGGCGAACAGACTGTCGCCGAGGAGAACGCTGAGGGCGTTGCCCCATTTCGCGGCGGCGGTAGGCATTTCGCGGCGCATGGCGGCTCCATCCATGATGTCATCGTGCACCAGCGAGGCGATGTGGATGAATTCGAGGATGATGGAGAGTTTGTGATGGTCTTCGGACACGCCACCAGTGGCACCTCCAGCTAGGACGGCGAGGGCGGGACGGATGCGTTTACCGGAGGTTTTGCAGACGTAGCGGATATAACCTTCGACGGCCGGATCAAATGACTTGGCATGCTCGACCAAAATGCTCTCAATCCGGTCGATTTCGGGTTTAACGAGGGCAAAAGGGAACGCCGGTTTGGGCTTAGATTTGGTTTTGATGAAGGAAGGGAGCTTCATGTCCGGCGATTAAGAAAAGCTATTCACATAGAACGCGACAGGAGTGGTTTCGTCAACTTGGAGTGAGGAAGTCTTTTGTCGGTATGGATGCATCCCGGAAAAGCAAAAAACCTTCCCATGGAGGTCGTCCATGCGAAGGTTGATTACGAATGCGGAGATTCGTTTGGAGGCTGTCAGTTATTCAAAAAAGCGTTTAACGCGGCTGGGCAGGTGGATGCCTTGAACCGAGTGGACCCCTTTTTTGACGGCGTCGGCACCGTCTTCAGCAAAGTGGGTGGCGCGTTCGTAGGCAGGGCCGACGAGATCGCTGAGGCGATGCTGAATGTCTTCGAGCACTTGAAGTGCACGATGTTTTGGTGGAGGAGGCGGGGACGCCAGCAGAAGCTTCGCGATGATGCCGAGGGCGCAGCCAATGCCGACCGCAGCGGCGACGGCGATGGCGGGATTTTCGCGCACGAAGGTTTCGATTTCTCCAGCGGTGTCGTGGGCAAGCTCTCTGGCTTGTTCAAATTCAGGGATGTTGTCAGTCATGAGGAAGATTAGGTTGGTTGGTTTTGGTTTGGTCCAGATAGATTTCGAATGCTTTGATGACACCGAGAGTCAGCAAAGTGGGACGGATGACGGTTGTGGCGACGGCGGCCACCGTTCCGACAATGAATCGGGTGGGCAGGATGTTAAGGAGGATGCCGACTCCGAATGCGGTAGCGACCGCCTTGGTGGGATCGCGACGGGCAACTGATTCGGCGTCATCAACGAGACGGCGAACCAATCGTTCAGCGGGTTTGGGTGTGTCTTCAGTAATCATGGTTTGATTCTAGATTCGTTGAACGCAGGGTAAGTGCGTGGGGGTGTGATGATTTATTTATCTCTTGAAAATCATGCGCCCGATGCCCAAGAGGACCAGCGAGCCGACGATGGCGACGAAAAGCGAGCGGAAGTCAAAGTTCGTAACCGTGCCGAATCCGAGAAGGCTGCCGATCCAGCCACCGACGATGGCACCAACGATGCCGAGAAGCATGGTCATGAAACAGCCGCCCTTGTCATCACCAGGCATGATGAGTTTGGCGATGGCGCCTGCGACGAGGCCGAGAAGAATCCAGGAGAGAAAGCCCATAATGTAAGTGTTGTGTAGATGGTTGGTTGATTGGGGGTGAGGAGAACGAGCAATGGCGTCCGCCCCTTTCAATTAGGGCATGACGTGGGCCAAGTGCCTTTCGTGAATCAGTGGCCCTCTAACACGTTGAATTTCAACGAGAAATGTGAATGGCCAGCTCCTGGAAGCTGGTCGAAGAAGCTTGGTGACGGGAATTTTGCATTCCAGAAGCCCGAGGAAGTGGGCGTTCTGCATGATGAGAAACCATGGCCCGCTTCAGGTCGTCGCGTAGATATTGCCGGTGGAAGCCACCACGTCGCCGGAGATAATTTTGGGAGGCATCGTGATCAGATTGGACAGGTTCTGCATGATCCACTTGGCGGCGAGTTCATTGGAGGCGAGCGCACTGCTTTCGTCTTCGAAAATGCTGACCGCGCTGACATCACCGTCGCCTTCGTCGATGGCATAGTAGGCCACGAAGTTGGGGGTCTGCTGAATGAGAGGGAGGAATTTTTCCCGTATGACTTCGACCAGCATTTTCGTTGATCCGGGTTGAATTTGATATCGACGAATAGTGATGTGCATAAGAACGCTCCTGTTTGTAAGAGGCTAGGTTTTTATGCGGGGCGGTGTCAATGCTATTTGGCGCTGATGGGGTGATTTTTTGCGCTGATGGGGAAATTATCAGGAACTGGAAGGATTTGATGGATTGGCTGATCGGGTGGAACGTCATTTTACGATGGCTGAGGGTGATATGCGTTTTTTGTTGGTTGATGGTCATAGTGTGATCCATGCATGGCCCGAGTTGCGGCAACTGCATGTGCGGGCGGCAAAGCGATACTTGGCGCGAGAGGGTTTACTAAAACGAATGCGCCTGTTGCAGGATCTGACCGGGGAGCGGGTGGTGGTGGTGTTTGATGGCCGCGGTGGCAAGGTGTCGGATGAGAGAGAGGCGGAGGGCGTGCAGGTGTTTTATTCAGATGACTCGATCTCGGCTGATGGGGTGATTGAGCGGTTGGCAGCGAAGTATGCGCAGCAGGTTACGCTGCGGGTTTGCACGGGCGACGGGATGGTGTGGGAGACTGTCGGGGCGCTGGGCGCGGGGTGGATTTCGCCGGAGACGCTGGCTTATGAGGTGCAGCTGGCGGAGGGGGATTTGGGTCGGAGGCTTTGAAGCGAAGTAAAACTTCGCGGTCCCTTGTTGCGGGAGTTACTCGTATCTCGCGAGAACTTCGGGGGCTTTGTCGGGAGTGATGCCTTCGAAGAAGTCGTCTTCGACCATGCAGACGGGGGCGAAACCACAACTGGCGAGGCATTCGGCAAATTCGATGCTGTATTTGCCATCGGGACTGACGGCAATCGGGTGATGATGGTCGACGTGGGAGCGGTCGATGTTGGCCTCCTTGCAGAAAGACTCCATCAATTCGTAGCTGCCGGCCATGGCGCAGGAGAGGGTGCGGCAGACGCGGACGTGGTATTTTCCTGGGGCGGTCTGGCGGAATCCAGGATAAAAGGTGACGACTTCGAGGACCTGGATGGGTTCGAGCGAGAGCTTTTGGGCGACCCAGTTAACGGCTTCGTCGCTGATGTAGCGGAAGTGGTGCTGGATGAGGTGGAGGAGCGGCAGCACGGCGCTGCGTTTGGAGACGGGATAATGGGTGATGACTTCATCCATTTTTGCTTCCAGTTCCGTGGGGACTTCGAGGGCCATGATCGCTTGAAAAAGAAAAAGGTTTTACTACCGGTCGCACTCGCCCATGACGAAGTCGAGACTGCCGAGGATGGAGGGCACGTCGCTGACCATGTGTCCGGGCAGGAGTTTGGAGAGGATGCTGAGGTTGACGAACGAGGGGCTCCTGATTTTCATCCGGTAGGGAACGCCGCCGCCTTTGCTGCAAATGTAGAAGCCAAGTTCGCCTTTGGGGTTTTCGGCTCCGAAGTAGACTTCGCCGACGGGGGCTTCGAGACCCTGGGTGGCAACGATGAAGTGATGGATGAGTTCCTCCATCTTCATGAGGACCTTTTGCTTGCCTGGGAGGCGATTTTTGGGGTCTTCGTAGTTGATGGGACCGGAAGGGATGCTGGCGAGCACCTGATTGAGGATGCGGATGCTCTGGCGCATTTCCTCCATACGGACGAGGTAGCGGTCGTAGCAGTCGCCGGTGGTGCCGATGGGGATGTCGAACTCGTATTGTTCGTAGTCGAGATAAGGATGGGCTTTGCGGAGATCGAAGTCGATGCCGCAAGCGCGCAGGTTGGGGCCGGTGATGCCGAAGGAGATGGCGTCTTCCTTGGTGATGATGCCGAGGCCCTGGGTGCGGTCGATGAAGATGCGGTTTTTGGAGAGCAGGGCGTCGATTTCGTCGATGACGGCGGGGAGTTCGTTGAGGAATTTTTTGAGTCCGCTGATGAAAGCCTCGTTCATGTCGCGGGTGTGGCCGCCGACGCGGGTGAAGCTGGTGGTAAAACGGGCACCGGTGAGCTGCTCGCTCAAATTGTAAATGGTTTCACGCTGGGTGAAGGTGTAGAGGAACACCGACATGGCACCAACGTCCATGGCGAAAACGCCGACGCCCAGAAGGTGCGATGAGAGGCGGGCCATTTCACAGCAGACGACGCGCAGGGCTTTGCCACGGGCGGGGAGTTCCCAGCCCATGAGTTTTTCAACGGCCATGGCGTAGGCGACGTTGTTGGCGAGGGGGGCGAGGTAGTCGAGCCGGTCGGTGTAGGGCACGAACTGATTGTAGTGCATGTTCTCGGCGATTTTTTCGTCGCCGCGATGCAGGAAGCCGACGTCGGGATCGGCTTTGGTGATGATTTCGCCGTCGAGTTCGAGGACGAGTCGCAAAACGCCGTGGGTGGCGGGGTGCGATGGTCCCATGTTGATGACGAGTTTCTCACCGATCATGTCGGTGACGGCTTCGTCGTGCGCCTGTGCGTGTAGCGCCGCCTGGGCGGCGATGTCCGGTGCATCAAGCTCTTGAACCGTTTTAGCCATAGTTGCTTACTTACTTTATTAAAGGGGGACTCGTCTGTCGGTTTGAGTATTCCGCAATGGGACGGAGCGGCAAGGCGAATTTGTGAAAAATTTCACAAGCGGAGAAGAGTCGTGGAATTTTGGAGTGCGGCGCTCTGCCGCCGATTTGGGAGGAGACGGGGGAAACCAATTGCTGAAAATCTTGTTCATCCTGTCTCTTGATGGGAAGGCGGATCAATGTATGAATGACGTCCCCCACCGACCATGAGACTCTTGTTATTCTTTGCCGCGATCAGTTGTTTGTTGATGGTTTCATGCCGGTCGACGAATCAGATGCTGAAGGCGAGGCCGGCACAATTGAGTTCTTTTGTGGAGTTTCCGGATCAGATGAAAAAATCGCGGGAGAGGGCGCCGTTTCACAAAGTGTGGAGCTCCCCGAATCCTGAGGTGAGGGGGCGGGCGATTCCGAAACGGCAGATTTTTATTGCCCCGGTGACGTTGCAACACCTGAGGCCGGTGGGGAAACCACTGGTGCGCAAGGAGATTGAGCTGGGCAGCATCACGAGGGATGAAGCGGGAATGGCGAAGCAGCTGAGGCAGGAGTTTGCGGGTGCTTTTGCGCGTTCGGAGCGCCCGCGTTATGTGCTTTCGAGGTATCCGGGCCCGGACACGGTGACTTTGGAACTGGCGTTGGTGGAGTTGAATCCGACCAGTCCAAAGGGAAATGTGGTGAAGACGGGTCTGAAGTTCGTGATCGGTCCGTTTGCCGGATTGGGTGGTTATTTTACCAAGGGGAATGTGGCGATCGAGGGGAAGGTGCGCAATTCGCAGACGGGGGAGCTGATCTTCCAGTTTGCGGACAATGAGGCAGACAAGATGACGTTGTATACGCTCCGGGATTTCCGGGCGTATGGGCATGCGGATGTGAGCATGAAGGAATGGGCGCGGCAGTTCGAGCTGTTTACGCGGACGCCTCCCGGGGTGAGGGTGGAGGATTCTTTTTGTTTCACGCTGGACCCGCGTTGAGAGCTGAATCAGTGAGGCAGAAGGGCGGGGAGCCAGTGATAGATCTCTTCGGTGAGTTGATGACTGGCGCGGAAACGACGGGGGCCGAAGACGAAGAAGCAGACACGTTGGTTTTGGAAGGTCTCTTTGGGGCGTCGGGCGAGGCTGACAAGGAGGTGGTTGGAACCGCCTTCCTGGACAATTTTGGCACCCTGGCCGCCGGCATACGCGGCAACGTGCGAAGGGATGGAGGCATCTTTGACGTAGCGGTAGGGAACGTGGAGGAAGCTGTCGCCAGCCAGCATGTAGGTGGGAGTTTGGGGGGTGAAATTGGGGGGCGGAAGGGCGCGGACGGCAGTGAAAGGTCCGGTTTCGGAGAGATCTTCCGCGCTGGAGTCGGCGATGGTGAATTGTTGGGTTTCGGTGATGAAGCTGGGCATCATGGTGGCGTTGCCGATGCCGTAGTCTTTGAGTCGTTCGGCGATGGCGAGGGATGTGACGGCGATGCCACCGTGGAGAGGATGCGGATCGCTGCTGGGCATGAAGACTTGATCATGCTCGTCCAAAGCAGCGCGCAGGGCGGGGGCGAGGTCGATAACCTCAATGTCATGTTCGAGAAGTTGCAGGTGAAGACGCAGGCGGTCAGGGACGGCGACGATGTCTGAGGGCAGATTGGGGTCGAATTGGGTAAGGTTGACGATTTCCTTCTCCGGGAAGGGGACGACGATGAGGTCGATGCCAATGCGGGCGAGTTCGGCGTTGAGGAGTCGGAGCATGCCAATGGGGCCGAGGTGAATATCGTCGTCGCAAAGTTCGCGGAAGACCTTGCTGGGAATGGAGCGGAAGAAATGGGGGCCGGACTTGAGGAAGCCGCCTGCCTGGTCAGCGCGCTCCTTCAGTTGTTTTTCGATCGGGGTGATTTGGTGGCGCCATTTTTCCCAGCTGCCGCCGTTTTGGTCGAGGAGGTTTCGGATGCGTTGTTTTTCGGTGTCGATGCGGCGCTGGCGCTGGACGGAGTAGGCGTCCTGCTTGGAGGGTCGAAGGTAGCGCTGGGGGGGGATGGTCGGGATCGATTCAGGAGAGGGAGAGACGGCGATTTTGGAGGATTCGATGATGCGAATATTTGGGGAGTAGTATTGAGGAAGGACAAAGTCGGCAAATTTATCCGCGATTTGCAATCGTTGGATGTCTTCAGGCGCTTGATCGAGGGGGACAAGGCTGGCGCTGACGGTGTCGCCGGGTTTGAGTGCGGCGGCGGGTTGGGGTTTGCGATCAAGAAATCCAGGGAGATTGACGAAGGCAAACGTGCCGTCGGTCATTTTGACTTTCGCGCTGAAAAGGCAGTCGGGGTAGGGGTTGGTGGCAGCGGGCGGGAGGTTCGAGCGGTCGATAATTTGGAAAGTGGTCTTGCCTGTCGCGCGTGATTGAGCAGCCGTGGGGGTTGCTGTATTGTCCTTGCAGGCGACGACTGCTGCGAGCAGTGCGGAGAGAATGAGGAGCGTGAAGTTGTTGGCGGGCATGTCTAAAGTTCGGAATCGGGAGGGAATCAGATTATGAATGCTTTTTCATACTTCGCGACCTTGGTTTGGAGTGAAAAGTTTGCAGTTCTTGCATTTTGGCTGGTCGGGGACACACTGGAGGGCTCATGACATCGGCAGCGGAAGCATTGGACATTTTGAAGCGTGGCACTGTGACGATTCACAGTGAAAAGGAACTGGCGGAGCGGCTTTCGCGTGGCAAACCGTTGCGAATCAAGTTTGGGGCGGACCCGACGGCGCCGGACATTCATTTGGGACATGCGGTGCCGCTGCGGAAGTTGCGTCAGTTTCAAGAGCTGGGTCATCACATTGTGCTGATTATCGGGGATTTTACGGCAATGATTGGAGATCCGACAGGGCGTTCGACAACGCGTCCACCGTTGACGCATGAAGAAGTGGTGGCGAATGCGAAGACCTACACGGAGCAGGCGTTTCTGGTGTTGGATCGGGACAAGACCGAGGTGGTTTTTAATGGTGATTGGTTGAGGGCGATGACGTTTTCAGACGTGGTGAAGTTGAATGCGCGGGTGACCTTGCAGCAGATGTTGCAGCGCGAGGATTTCAAGAATCGGGTGGCACAGGGCCAGGAGGTGAGGCTGCATGAATTGCAGTATCCGATCATGCAGGGTTGGGATTCCGTCGTGGTGCGGGCGGATGTGGAGATTGGCGGCAGCGACCAGCTTTTTAACATGCTGGTGGGTCGTGATTTGCAGAAGGAGGAAGGACAGGAGCCGCAGATCGTGATGACGATGCCGCTTTTGGAAGGTTTGGACGGGGTGAAGAAGATGTCGAAATCGCTGGGCAACTATGTCGGATTGACCGAGGAGCCGAAGGAGATGTTTGGAAAGCTGATGAGCATTCCCGATGAGTTGATGGCGAAATATTATCTGCTGGTGCTGGGAGAGGTATTGGATGTGGCGATGCATCCGATGGAAGCGAAGAAGCAGCTCGCGGCGAAATGCGTGGCGGTTTACCATTCGGAGGCCGATGCGAGGGCTTGTCGTGAAGACTGGGACACGCGATTCAGCAAGCGTGACTTGAGTGGCGCGGATTTGCCGGTGGTGACGCTGGGTGAGAGGCGCGATGTGTTGGGCGTGGTATTGTTTGCTTACGCGGAGGCCTTTCAGCACACGGTATCTGGTGGGGACGCGAGGCGTCTGATCCAGCAGGGGAGCGTGCAGTTGAACGGGGAGAAGGTGGTGGATCCGAAAGCAACGCCTGAGTGGAAAGAGGGGGACATTCTGAAACTGGACAAGAAAAGGACTGTGAAAGTGCAGGGATAGGTGCAAAAAAACTTGTAAAGGTCATTTGTCGTGTTAAAATGAGACAAATGACCGAAGTGAGTGAGAATGTGTTGCGGGAAGCGCCTTTCGAAAAGGAAAGTGTGGCTGTGGTGACGCCACTTGAGATCTTTTTTCTCCTTAAACCTCAGTTGAGACAAAAGGTAAGTTATCGGGTGCCGGTGATGCCGAGCGTGGCCACTGTCATGGACGGGTTGCAGGAGGGGTTGCCGGTGGAGGCTCTGGATCGTGCGCAGGACATGCTGGGAATTACACGGGAGGTGTTGGCGGGAGTGTTGAATTCTTCGGTGAGAACCCTGGCGAGGCGGAAGGTGCTCGCGCCGGTTGAGTCGGAGAAGCTGTTTCGGCTGGCTGAATTGTATCAACGTGCGGTTGAGGTAGTCGGCGGGCAGGAGGAGGCCAAACGTTGGTTTGGCGGGCCGAAGAAGGCTTTGGGTGGAAGGACGCCGCTGGATTACATGGTTTCAGACCTTGGAGCGCGTGAGGTGGAGAACTTGCTGGGTAGAATCGAGCACGGGGTGTTTGCGTGAGGATGATCGAGTGTTTTCGGATCGTGCAGAGGCACCGTGCGGAGGGGGCTTTCGACGGAGAAGGGGCAAGGCTCTTTGGTGGTCGGTGGAATTTGGCGGGGCAGCGGATGGTTTACACGAGCAGTTCCCTGGCGCTGGCAGCGATGGAGGTGCTGGTGCATTTGGAGTCGACGGAGGCATTGCAGCGGTTGTATGCGTATGCGAAAGCGAGTTTTCCGCATGAGATTTGTGAGACTTTGGAGATGGAGGCATTGCCCACTGACTGGCATGCGGACCCGCCGCCTATTTGGACGGCGACTGCGGGAGATGCCTGGTTGAGAAGCAGGCGGTCGGCGGTGTTAAAGGTGCCGAGTTCGTTGATCCCGGATGAGGCGAACTATTTGTTGAATCCGCTGCATGCGGATTTTGCAAAGATTGAAATTCAACCGGTGAGAACCTTTGCATTTCCGCCGCGACTGTTGAAAGGTCTGACTGCTTGACCAAGAACTTCAGTTTATTCCTCGCCCTACGTTACCTGCGTCCGAAGCGGACGTTTGTGAGTGTTATTACGTTGATCTCGGTTTTGGGGGTGACGCTGGGAGTGGGGGTGCTGATTTTTGTGATCTCGGTGATGGCGGGGTTTCATGCGCAGATTAAGGATCTGGCTTTGGGGTATGACTCGCATATTGATGTGCGGGATGTGTGGGGGACGTCGATGTTTGATGAATCGCGTCGCCCACCCGATGTGAAGGAGGAGTCGTGGCGGGATGTGCGGGCAGCGCTGGAGAAGGTGCCCGGGGTGACGAGTGTGACGCCGATTGTGCAGGGGATGTTGTTGATCGAGGCTTTTGATAATGTGGCTCCGTCGGCGATGCTGGGGATTCGGCAGGATGATGCGGACACGTTTTTTGAGAAGTATAAGAAGCTGATCACGGCGGGTTCGCTGGAGTTGACGGAGAATCACATCGTGCTGGATCAACGGTTGGCGAGGGCGTGGAGTTTAAATGTGGGGGACACGGTTTCGGTTTGGCCGACGACGAATCTTTCGGAGATGATGCGCGCGCAGCGGGCGATGCAGGAAGCACCGGAGGAGGAGCAGAAGAAGATTGAAGACTATTTGAAGGAGGTGAGTCAGGCGACGGAGTTGACGGTGACGGGGATTTTTACACCGCCGAGTCTGGCGGACATGAGTGACTTGAGCGTGGTGCTGGTGCCGCTGCATGTGGCGCGGGATCTGCGTGGAATGGAAGATGGGGTGACGAGCCTGGCGGTTGAATTGGTGGATGCGTTCAAGGCTCCGGTGATCAAGCGTGAGTTTATGATGGCTTCGCCGACGGCGGTGTTGCCGGAGAACTGGCAGGCAACGACGTGGATTGAGCAGCATCAGACCTTGTTTGATTCGGTTCAGAACGAGATGGACATGATGTATGTGGTGCTTTATTTCATCGTGTTGGTGGCTGCGTTTTGTGTGATGAACACGATGATCACAGTGACGGTGCAGAAGCGTCGTGAGATTGGGATTATCTCTGCTTTGGGGGCGAGATCGGGACAGACGGTTTGGGTGTTTTTGATCCAGGGGATGATCGTTGGGGCGCTGGGTGCGTTGTCGGGATTGGGCGCTGGGTTGGGGGTGTTGGCTTTGCGCAATGATATCCGTGCGGGGATCGCGCATTTGACGGGGCGTGAGATTTTTAGTCAGGAGACTTATGGGCTGGTGGAGATTCCGGCGAAGGTGGTGCCGTATGACGTGGGGGTGATTTGCCTCGGTGCGTTTGTGCTCTGCACGTTGGCGGCTTTGGTGCCGGCGTTTATTGCGGCCCGGACAGAGCCGGCGGTGGCGTTGCGCGATTAGTTCTGGTGAAAGTGGAAGGCTCGTCCCGAGCCTTGGGGGTTTTGAAAGGCTCGGGACGAACCTTCTACTTTAATACAAGACGCGGTCGAGATAGAGGCCGTCGGGTGGGGCGCAGTGGTTGCTTTTGAGACCGAGGGGATTCTCGATGAGGTCGCGGAGCCAGAGGATGTCGGCACGGCCGCGGGCGGCGTGGACGAGGCTTCCGGTAAGGAGGCGGACCATTTTGTAGAGGAAACCGTCGCCTTCGAATTCGAGGGTGAGAAGTTCGGAACCGGTTGGTTGATGAATGTCGATGCGGCGGATGGTGCGGGTGACGGCGACGAGGTCTTCGCGGCGTTCGATTTCGCTCCTTTCGCCGCGGTTGGCGGAAAGTCGGGTGAAGTTGTGGGTGCCGCAAAACACGTGGGCTCCGGCTTTGAGAAGGTCCATGTCGAGCGGGCCATGAATGTGCCAGGCGAGACCGGCTTCAAAGGGATTCATGAGGTCGGAGCGCCAGATACGGTAATGGTAAATTTTGCCGGTGGCATCGAAGCGGGCGTGGAAGTCGGAAGCGGCCGGTTCGCAGGCGAGGACGCGGATGCTGACGGGGAGGTTGGCATTGAGCGCGCGTTGCCAGATCTCCGGGGTCATGGTGTTTTCCGGGACATCGACATGGGCGACTTGGGCGCGGGCATGCACGCCGGCATCGGTGCGACCGGACCCGTTGACGACAATGCGGTGGCCGATGATGGTGATGAAAGCGGCTTCGATGCGGTCTTGAATGGTCTCACCGCGCGCCTGGGACTGCCAGCCGCGCCAGGCGCGTCCGTCGTAGGCGAGGGTAAGTTTGAGTTTCAAGCTTTAACTGTCCTCGGGCAGCAGCCAGGCGTCGGGTCCGGCTTGGGTGTTGAGGTGATCTTGCAGGATGGCGACAGCGGAGATCTGGTCGACGAGCTTTTTTTCTTCGCGGGTCTTTTGCTTGTTTTCGAGACCGAGACTGCGTTCGGCGGTTTTGCTGCTGAGACGTTCGTCGACAAAGATGATGGGGATTTCGTGGGGGAGGTGTTTGCGGAGTTTGTCAGCGAATTTTTCGACGCGTTCGGTGGCGCTGCCGTGATGGCCGTCCATGCGCAGGGGGAGGCCGATGACGATTTCGGTGACGCGCTTCTGCTGGACGATCTCAGCGATTTGCTTTTCGACGGACGGGCTGGAGTCGAGGGTCTTGAGGGGATGGGCGAACATGCCCATGTCGTCGCTCAGGGCGAGACCGATGCGCACGGTGCCGTGATCGATGCCGAGGGTGCGGCTCATGGGGACAAAAGGGCGGGTTTAGCGCAGGGAGTCGGGCAGGGTTTCGACGAGTTTTTTGATTTTCTCGGCTTCGCTACGATGGGCGATGAGGATGGCATCGGGCGTGGTGATGACCATCAAATGTTCGACTCCGAGCATGGCGACGTGCTGTTTGCTGTTGGAGAAGATGAGGTTGTGGCCGCTGTCGAGATGGCTGACTTCGCAATTTTGCTGGTTGCCGTAGCCGTCGCGGAAGAGGTAGGCACCGACCGAGGTCCAGTTGCCGACGTCATCCCAGTCGAAGCTGGCTTCGACGTTGAGCACGCGGGGGGCTTTTTCCATGAGGGCGTAGTCGATGGAAAGTTTGGGGAGATTGGGGAACTCGGTTTGGACGGTGGCGCCGAAGTCGCTGCTACCGGCGAGGGTGTCGACGAAGGTGGCAAGTTCGGGGCACAGGGTGGCGAGATTGTTGCGGACGGCTTCAACGCTCCAGAAAAACATGCCGGCGTTCCAGGTGAAACCGCCTTGTTCCAGGAAACGCTCGGCGAGGTCGGCGCTGGGTTTTTCGCGGAAGCGCAGAACTTCGAAAACAGGATTGCCGTCGGGTGCGGCGGCGGTGTAGGGATCGCCGCGTTCGATGTAGCCGTAGCTGGGGCAGGGCCAGGTGGGTTTGATGCCGATGGTGACGAGGGCCTGGCTTTCCTGGGCGGCGGTGCAGGCGGTGCGAAGGGTGTTTTGGAAAGCTTCGCGGTCCTTGATGATGTGGTCGGAGGGCAGCACCATCATGGTGGCGCTGGGGTCGCGGGCGGCCACCCAACCGACGGCAAGGGCGATGGCGGGGCCTGTGTCGCGTTTGTCGGGTTCGGCGATGATGTTTTCGACAGGGAAATCTTTGAGGACGGAGCGGACGCCGTCGAGTTGCTGATGGTTGGTGAGGATCAGGATGTTTTCTTTGGGAACGAGACCTTCAAGGCGGTCGATGGTGTGCTCCAAAAGGGTCTTGTCGTCGAACAGGCAGAGCAGTTGTTTGGGGCTTTTGTCGCGGCTCAGGGGCCAAAATCGCTGGCCGCTGCCGCCGGCGAGGATGAGTGCGTAGATGGGTTTGCTGGAGCTGGATTCGGTGGATGCCATGAAGAGGAATTAATGTAAGGCAGCCATGCCATGCGCTGGGAGGTGTTGCAAGCGCTAGTCGAGGGATGAGGCTTCGCTTGGGACATTCCCTGACTATTTTGCACTTTCGCACTTCCTCTTTTTGCGGGGATGCGTATCTTGACCTGTATGAGTTCTATCATCCAACGTCTCACGGACGAACCTCTCAACAGTTTTGCGCTGACGAGTGCCACTGCTGCAGCGGGCGGTGCGCTGGGCATTTTATTTGGTCGTAACATGGAACGTCGTCCTGCGAATGTGACGGCGTTGGCTTTGCTGGCAACGGGAGCGATCCTGGCAGCACCTGCCTTTGCGGCGATGGTGACCCGCGTGGCGAATCGTCCGGCTTCCCGTCGTGGCAGCTTGAAGAGACTTGAAGGCATCCGCAATGGATCCGTTCCTTCGGAGGGGGCAGATATTTACTCCTTGGAAGAGGGGTATTGATCTTGATCGTCGGGCCGTCTCGGATCAGATCGCGACGTCGCGCAGCATTTTGAATTGAAAGCGGAGGTCATAGCGGCCCCCGTTGTGTTGCCGGCAGCAGTTGAGGCAGGCGGAATGGCGTTTGAAGGGTTTGACGCGGCGAACCTCCAGTTTGCATGCCGGGCACTGGTAGAGAAATTTGCGTTCGCGTTTGCTGCGTGGGAGGGGAAGGGTGTGGCGGGCGCTTTCGTCGGGAATGCCGAGATCGGCACAGGCCTGACGCCATTCGTTGCCGTGGGGTTCGATGCGGCGTCTGCCGGCGCGGGCATAAGCGATAAGATGGGCGACCTCGTGTTTGAGGGTGCGCATGACCTGGCCTTCAAATTCGGCGAGTTTGGGATTGAGTTCGACGGACCATTGCGGCCATTGGGCGAAGCCGGCGGTGCTGCGGAGGCGCGGATTCCAGTGAACCTGCAAGCGAATGGCGCCTTCGTGCTGACCGAGATCGTCGAGCCACTGACGGGCCTGTTGTTCAAGATCGGCATCACGTCCAGGCGAAGGAAGCGGGACGTCGACAGAAGGGGTGATTTGCGGAGCCAGCTCCGGGGTGGGTGGCGAGTCCTGAAAGTTGAAGAATAGCTGCCCGTGTGGGGGCCGTGAACTCATGCTGGACCCTTGCCATTGGCAGAGGTGACCTGCAACTGCATTTGACGGGCAGGTGCAGGTTTGCAGGTGGAGCCGGTTGCTTTCCTTCACCCTTTTCTTTACGATTGGAGGATGCATTCGAGATCTTTTGTCACTCCGTCGCGACGTTCGTTCATGAAACATGCCGGCCTGGTGCTGGGTGCGGCGGCGCTGCCGGGGTTTGCGGAGGTGGAAAAGCACCAGAAGATGATCGTGCTGCAATCGGCCTGGGACACGATCAACATTGGCGACATCGGGCATACACCCGGGACATTACGGGTTTTGGAGCAGCATTTGCCGGATGTGAAGGTGGTATTGTGGGCCTCGAAACTGGATGAGCGGGTGACGAAATTGTTGCGGACGCGGTTTCCCAAAGTGGAGATTTTGGAAGGTAGTTTGACGGGCAAGGCGGAGCGGGATGAGCTGCTGCGGCAGGCGATTGCCAAGTGCGATTTGTTCATGCGCAATTCGGGGATGGGGCAGGCCACGGATTTTATGGAATGGTGCGGGGAACTGGGCAAACCCTATGGCGTGTTTGGTCAGTCGTATTTTGAAACGATGGTGGATGGAAAGGGTGCGGCGCAGCGGATTGCGTTGCTGGACAAGGCGGCTTTTATTTATTGCAGGGATGGGAACACGCTGGAGATTTTAAAGCGCAACGGGGTGAAGCCGGGGGTCCTGGAGTTTGGTCCCGATGGGTGTTTTGGAATTGATGTGAGGGATGAGGAGAAGGGACTGGCGACGATGAAACGATTGGGATTGGAGGAGCGGAAGTTCATCACCATTCAGTTACGGACACACACCGCGAAGCATGATGGGGTGCACAATCCGCCTTTGAATCCGTTGTATCCAACGCCGGAGAACGTGGCGGATGATGAACGCCGGGCGGGGGTGTATCGGGAGTTGATTTCGTTGTGGGTGAAACAGACGGGGATGAAGGTGCTGATCGCGCCGGAGGTGAAGAAGGAGTCGATTCACAACAAGCGGCTGATCTATGATCTGTTGCCACCGGAGATTCAGAAAAATGTGATCAATCTTGAGGTCGATGAGTTTTGGAATGCGGATGAAGCGGCGACGGTATTTGCGCGGGCGCACACGGTGGTTTGTCATGAACCGCATTCGCCGATCATTGCGCTGGCGAACGGCACGCCGATTTTGCACACGTATTCGGAGTTCCACAGTCCGAAGTGCTGGATGTTCCGCGACATTGGGTTGTCGGAATGGTTGCTGGAATTCGACAGCACGCCTGCGGAGCAGATGATGGCGGCGCTTTTGAAGATTGACGGAGATTACCCGGCGGCACTGGCACGGGTGAAGAAGTCGATGGATTTTGTGCATGAACGCTTTGCGGGCTCGATGCAGATGGTGAAGGGAATTTTGGAGGATTAGGGGGATGAATCCGGGGTGAGCAGATGATGTTTTTTGAGGAAGGCCTCGGTTTTTTCAAGGGTGTCCCAGATGAAGGGTTCGCGATTGAAAAAGGAATGAGGCTGGTCGGGATAAGCGATGAGTTCGCATTCGCTACCGAGCTCATTGAGCCTGGCGGAGTAGACGCGGACAGTGTCGATGGGCACGGTCGTGTCGGCTTCGCCATGAAAAATAATGACGGGAGGATGTTGGGGTTTGAGGTGGTGATGGGGACTGATTTTTAGCATGGCTTCGTAGCGCGGTCCGGCCACCTGTCGGGCTCTGAAGAAGGCGAAATTGGTGACGGGATTGAAGAGCACGAGGGCGGCGGGGACGGTGCTGATGGTGAGATCGTCGGTGTCTTCGTTGAGGTCGATGGTGGTAAGGCATGCGGCGAGGTGTCCACCGGCGGAGCCGCCGCCTGCGGCGATCTTGTCGGCATGAATGCCGAGTCTGGAGGCGTTGGCGCGCACGTAACGAAAGGAGCTGCGGGCGTCTTTGATGCAGTCGCTGACCTCCACGCCTTTGGTAGAGGTGAGCCGGTATTGGACGCTGATGGCGACCATGCCTTGTTGGGCGAGTTTTTCAGATTGACGCGAGAATGCGTTTGGGTTGCCTTTGGCCCAGCCTCCGCCGTGGTAGAAGACGATGGCGTTGCGCTGGTCGGTGGGTTTCCAGCCGGCTGGTTTCCAAACCCACAGTTGGAGGGATTGGTCGGCAATGGTTTTGTAAACGAGCTTTTCGGTGGGAGGAGGCGTGGCTGTTTTTTGGGCGGCAAGGGAGAAGGGAGAGAGGGCGGTCAGTATGAGAAAGAGGAGTGCAAAACGGCGGAACATGGTCGATGAAACGATGCGAGGTTGAAGTTGTTGCAGGGAAAAGGTTTGCGTGAAGAGGGCTGATGGCCAAGGGTGGGGTGTTTTTACGGAGCCATGCTGGTGTTTGCTCTCCATCGCTTGTTGCAGGGGGTCGTGGTGGTGTTCGCCATCTTCACGATCACCTTTTTTCTGCTGCGTTTTGCACCGGGAAGTCCGTATGCGACGGAGCGGAGCATGCCTCCGCACATTGAGGCTTACCGGCGGGCATCGCTGGGGTTGGACAAGCCTTTGGTGGAGCAATACTGGCTGCGCTTGAAGGCGATGGCGCAGGGAGATATGGATTTGTCGGACAAGTATCAGGGCCGGTATGTGGCGGACATCATTCGGGATTCGTTTCCGGTGTCGTTGCAGATTGGGGTGATGGCTTTGGGGGTGGCGTTGTTGATCGGAATCCCGATTGGTGCTTATGCGGCGTTGCGACCGAATTCGCTGGATGACTATGTGCCGATGACGCTGGCGATGTTGGGGATTTGTTTGCCGACGTTTGTGTTGGGGCCGTTGCTGGCGTTGGGCCTTGCGCTGAAGCTGGGGATGTTCAGTGTGTCAGGCTGGTATGATACTTGGGATTTGGTGTTGCCTTCGTTGACGTTGGGGATTGTGAATGCTGCGGTGGTGGCGAGGTTGATGCGGGTGGGGATGCTGGACACGTTGAATCAGGATTTTATTCGCACGGCGCGGGCCAAAGGGGTGAGTGAGCGGGCGGTGGTTTGGAAGCATGCGTTGAAGCACGCGTGTCTGCCGGTGCTGAATTTTTTGGGGCCGGCGACGGCTGGATTGATTGCAGGATCGTTTGTGGTGGAGAGCGTGTTTCAGGTTCCGGGGCTGGGTCAGCATTTTGTCAGTGCGGTGGTGAATCGCGATGTGTCGCTGACAGTTGGCGTGGTGGCTTTTTACGGGGTGTTTGTGGTGGTGTTCAACTTCTTGGTGGACATCCTGCAGGTGTGGATCAATCCGCGATTGAGTTTTGAGAACCGGTCATGAAATGAAATGAAGTCAATGTCGTCAAACCAATCCATGACTCCGACGCAACTGGCGCTTCGCGCGCTGGCGGCCAACCGGTTGGCGCTGGCGGGATTGGTTTTTTTGATTTTGATGCTCTTGGTGTGTGGGATTGGGCCTTGGTTTTCGCCGTATTTGGAGGAAGGGACCAATCTGGATTATGGGGCGCGGGGTCCGAGTGCGCAGCACTGGATGGGAACCGATGTGTTGGGACGGGATGTGGCGACGCGGTTGATGCACGGGGGGCGCATTTCGCTGGCGGTGGGTTTGGTGACTTCGATGGTGGCTTTGGTGATTGGCGTTGGGTATGGGGCGGTGGCGGGATTGCTGGGGGGGCGCGTGGATGCGGCGATGATGCGGGTGGTGGATGTGATGTATGCGTTTCCCTTGATGATTTTCGTGATCATCCTGACGATGCTTTTGGAGAAGAGCGAATGGCTGGTGGGATTTTCGAAAGCAGCGAATTTTGATGCGCGATTGTTGCTGTTGTTTTTGGCGATCGGTGCGGTGGAATGGCTGACCATGGCGCGGATGGTGCGGGGTCAGATCCAGGGGTTGATGCGGCAGGATTTTTTGATGTGTGCCCGCGCGAACGGGGCGAGGTGGCCGCACATCATCCAACGGCATTTGCTGCCGAATGTGCTGGGTCCTGTGATTGTTTACACCAGTTTGACGGTGCCGAGCGTGATGATTTTGGAGGCGACGCTGAGCTTTCTTGGACTGGGGGTTCAGCCGCCGTTTGCGTCATGGGGGTCTCTCATATTGGACGGGGCGAACAGCATGGAGACGTATCCTTGGCTGTTGATTTTTCCGGTGATTTTTTTCAGCCTGACGTTGCTGGCTTTAAATTTTATTGGGGATGGATTGCGGGATGTTTTGGATCCGCGGAAGAGCTGAGAGCGATGGTGCAATCGTGGTCGTGGTTGGGGGGGCTGGTCGTGTGGTCCACCACGGGTTAAACCCTGAATTTTGGTAGGGTTACCCTTCAGGTGGGGTGGCTGAAGTGGTAAGGCTCGTCCCGAGCATTGTTTGGTCAAGTGGCGAGGGCCGGGAAGCGGGGGTAAGGACAACTCACAGAAATCAGGGCGCTTCTCGTCCAGGTTCTCGGCAAGATGCCGAGAACGACACGCAAGCTGCGAAGCCGCGAAGCGATCCGTGTGCTACCCACTGACATGAACTAAATCCACGTTCCGCTGGGGACGACGGCACCTTTGGGAAGGACGACGATGCCGTCGCGGATGTAATACATGCCGTCGGGACTGTCGAAGTCGTCGGGTTTGTCTTTCGGGGTGATGACGACGTTGTCCCCAATATGGACGTTTTTGTCGATGATGGCGTGCTCGATCTTGCAGCCTTTGCCGATGCCGGGAGGTGGGGAGTCGGAAGGGGCGTTTTCGGCGCCGGCGTAGTAGTCAGCTCCCATGATGATGCAGTTGCGGATGGAACTGCCGGCTTCAACGACGGTGCGGATGCCAAGGATGGCTCGCTCGATGACGGCTTCGGAAAGAATGCAGCCGTCGGAGAGGAGGGTTTGACGGATGACCCCGCCGTTGATTTTGGTGGCGGGCAGGAACCGGGCGTGGGTGTAGATGGGGGCCTGGGAGTCGAAGAAGTCGTATTGGGGAACAACGGAGCAAAGGTCGAGGTTGGCTTCAAAGAAGGAGCGGATGGTGCCGATGTCTTCCCAGTAGCCCTGGAAGGGGAATGCCTGGACGCAGTATTTGGAGATGGCGGCGGGGATGATGTGTTTGCCAAAATCGGCGTAGGTGTTGTCGAGGGCTTCGAGGAGCACCTTGCGATTGAACACGTAGATGCCCATGTTGGCCTGGAAGGCGGGTTGGTCGAGGGGCAGGCCGAGTTCGATCATGGCTTCCTCGGGGATGGCAAGCTTGGCGAGGACGGCGGGGTCCTTGGGTTTTTCGACGAAGTTGGAGATTTTGTTGTTCTTGTCGGTCTCCATGATGCCGAAGCTGCTGGCGCGTTCGGCATCGACAGGAATGGTGGCGATGGTGATGTCGGCTTTGGCTTCGAGATGGCTGGCCATCAGTTTGCGGAAGTCCATGCGGTAAAGCTGGTCACCGCTGAGGATGAGAAAATATTCGTAGTTTCCGGAGAGGAAGTTGCGCAGGTTCTGGCGGACGGCGTCGGCGGTGCCTTGATACCAGGCGGTGCCGTCGGAGGTCTGCTGGGCGGCGAGGATTTCGACGAAGCCTTGGGTGAAGGTGTCGAATTTGTAGGTGCGCGCGATGTGTCGGTTGAGCGAGGTGCTGTTGTATTGGGTGAGCACGTAGACCTGCTGCAGACCGCTGTTGATGCAGTTGCTGATGGGAATGTCGACCAACCGGTATTTGCCGGCGAGGGGCACGGCAGGTTTGGCGCGATCCTTGGTAAGAGGGAATAGCCGGGTTCCGGCGCCGCCCCCCATGATGATGCCCAAGGTCTGGCGGGTGAGGAGGGATTCGCTTTCGATGTTGGATATGGGGGCGGCCATGGATTTATTTTTTCATGAAATATGTGCTCGGGGCAAGCGTTTCTTCGGCGCAATGAGGGTTATTGACTGTAAATTTTTTGTGATACTGGCGGCAATGGGGTGGCCGGTATTGATGTGCCACGGAAGTGTTAACTTTAAAACGGAAATTTTACCGGTTCTGGAAACGAAGTGCATGGGGTGTCACAAGGCACCTCATGAAAAGGACGGGAAGATGGTCAAGCCGAAGGCGGGTTTGAGGTTGGATGCGGCGTGGGCCATTTTGAAAGGTGGAGAGAGCGAGCAGGCAGCCGTCGTGCCGAAGGATGTGGCGAAAAGTTATGCGTTTGAGGTGGTGTCGCTGCCCAAGGATGATGACATGTTCATGCCGCCGAAGGGCGAGGCGTTGACGGAGCAGGAAGTGGCAAAATTAAAATTGTGGATTGAGGAGGGGGCAGACTTTGGTGGTTGGGAAGGGAATTTGGAGGGCAAACCTGCGGTGGCAGCGAAGGTTGAGCTGAAAGTGCGGGATCATGCGGTGTTGTTTGAGCGGCTTTCCCAGGGGATTCAGCCATTGGATGCCAAGGTGGTGAAGGCGCTGAATACCAAAGTGGGAGCGCAGGTGTCGCCGATGGGGACTTCGACGCCACTGGTGAGAGTGGATTTTCTCACGGGGGTGGGTGCCTGCTCGGATGAGAATGTGGAGGCATTGTTGGAGATTCGTGAAAACATCACGCAGCTGGACTTGGCGCGAACGAAGGTGACGGATGGAGCTTTGAGGTTCGTGGGACAGATGCCGAGACTGACACGCCTGGATCTGCGTCATACCGGAATGACGGATGCATCGCTAGAGCAACTGGCGGGCTGCAAAGACTTGGTTTCATTGAATCTGTTTGGGACAGCAGTCACGGACGCGGCGGTGCCAAAGCTGGTTCAGTTGAAGTCGTTGCAGAGTTTGTATGTTTCGGATACCAAAGTGAGTCCGGATGGGCTTGCCAAATTGCGGGAAGCGTTGCCCGATACCGAAGTGGTGGGTGCTCTGGAACTTTCTGCTGAACCGAAAAAAGGTGGTGACGGCGACGAGATGCGTAAGCGCAAGAAGCAGCAAAATTAATGGGAGGAGGATTGCCGCGCGAAGTCGGCAATCCCATCAACCGATCAGAGGCTTGGTCCGCTGAATCTTAATCCAAGTCGAGCGCGAGCCCGATCAGAACACCCGCACCCAAGGCGACGAGAAGTCCACGGAAAGGGTGGGGTTTGTAATAATCGTTCACGGCGTTGCGGACCTGGCCCTTGGCTTTCATGAGGGCGGCTTCGCCCCGCTCCATGAGAGGCGCGCTGCCGGGGAGATTGCCGGCCTGCTGAATGGGGCCGCCTTCGCTGATCATGTCTTCGTCTGGATGAGGTGATTCGTTCATGCTGGGTGAATTCGTGGCAGATGAAGGTGATGCGTGTGTTTCGTTGAGAAATAATATTAGCGTATTGATGCGGCGATTTCGCGGGCGAGGGTCGCGAGCAGTCGGCTTTCTGCGGCAACGAGGGCGTCGTAACCATCCGAGGCGAGGGTTTCGGTGCCGGACCAGGTGCGGGTGGAAATGATGCTGCGGTTGGGCAGGGAGTAGATGCGCCAGGAGGCTTCGATGAAGGCATCCCCCTCAGGCGTGCCGTGCAGGCTGCGGATGTCGAGGGTGACCTGGTATTGCAGGCCTTCGTCGCCGGTCCATGGGTAGGTGCGAACGTTGCCGGTGTTGAGTTGTCTGCCGAGGTTGGTGGCGAGAACACGGGTGATGTTTTCGCCGAGGTCACCGGCCCAGCGGTTGGATTCGGCGATGGCAAGCTGGTGGTCGCTTTGTTTGAAGACGATGTTGGGTCGGTCGAGGTAACCGGCAATGGTGACGGGTCCGACACCAATGCCGCGTCCGCCGCCGGAAGGGGCAGGTCCTTCGGGGCTGAGCACGTAGAAAGATTTGCCGGGGGCGGAACAGCTGGCGAGAAAAAGGGCGATGAGGGCGGGGAGGAAGCGGTTCATGGGAAAGACAGAAGACTTGGAGACAGAAGACTTGGAGACAGAAGACAGAAGACAGAAGACAGAAGACAGAAGACAGAAGACAGAAGACAGAAGACAGAAAACAGAAGATTTGGTTGTTAGCGGCGAGAGCGTGGGACGGGGTCGCCGCCTTTGTTGTCGCGGCCAAAAATGAGGGAGTTGGGTTTGTCGTCGATGGTGTTGGAGAGGGTTTTGAAGGCGCGGAGGGCGGCGCGGAGTTCGTCCAAGGTGCGATGAAGGTCGCCCTGGATGGCACCGCTGGGGCCGAGGCTGGAGACGGAGGCGCGCACTTGATTGAGGGTGGCGTCGAGTTCAGCCGTGAGGTTTTGGGTTTCTTCGCGGGAGAGAAGTTTATTGATTTCAGCGAGGGCGGCGCGGGCGTCGGTGGTGGTGGCGGTGAGGGATTCGGCAGTGTCACCAAATTTGTTGAGGGTGTCCTCAATGGGCAGGGCCTCGATCTTGGTGAGGATGGCGTTGACCTTGGCTTCGAGCTGCACGAGGCCGGAGGAGTGGGTGGGGAAAACTTCGTATTCGCCGACTTTGCCCATGGTGGCGGGGGGCGCGTCTTCAACAAAGTCGATGTCGATATAGAGGGCTCCGGTAAGAAGCGAGGCGGTGCCGAGCTTGGCTCGCAGGCCTTGCGAGACGGCTTCTGCAAGATCGATTTTTTCGTTGGCGGCCTTTTGGGAGGGATTGCGCAGAACGCTGGGATCGACTTCAATGAGGACGGGGACGCGTTTTTCGCCGGTAGGGGCGTAGTCGAAGGAGATGTCGACGACTCGGCCGAGGGGGATGCCGCGGAATTCGACGGGGGCGTCGTTTTGCAGGCCGCGAACGGATTGATCGAAGAAGAGCAGGCAGCGGCGGTCGGCGACGAAGGTCGCTTTGCGGGTGGCTTCTTCATCGGGGAAGAGGGTGAAGACGGTGCCGTTGGTGGCTTCTTTTCCGACGACGGCGCCTGGCGGGACGGCGAAGGTAGCTCCGCCCGAAAGCATGGCCTGGAAGGAGGGGGTGCGGACACGGAATCCGTCCGCTCCGGCGCTGATGTCGACGCCGCTGCTGTTCCAGAAAGCGGTGCCTTCGTGGACGAGTTCGGCGTAGGGGTCACCGATGAAAATGTCAAAATTGGTGCGGCGCGATTTGATGTCGAAGGAGCGTTGTTCGACACGGCCGACTTCGAAGCCCTTGTAATAGATGGGGGAGCCGACGTTGAGGGAGCCGGGATTGTCGGCTTCAAGGACGAGTCGAAGGCCGGGAACACTGGAGCTGGTGATGGGAGGTTTTTCGAGGCCGTCGAAATGGTGGACGTCTTCGCGACCGTCGCCGGGGTCGAGTTCGATGTAAGCGCCGGTGATGATGGTGCCGAGGCCGGAGACGTCGGCGGCGCTGATGCGCGGTTTCACGACCCAGAAGCGACTGCCTTCGCGGAGCAGTTCCTCGGAGTCAGGTTGCATGCGGATGGCGACGATGACGGACTGGAGGTCTTTGGCGAGGGTGACGGCTTCGACCATGCCGATGCTGACGGAACGGGCGCGGACATCGGTTTTGCCGCTGACGATGCTGTCGGCGGTTTCGAATCGGACATACACCAGGGGCCCAAGGCTGCGGTAGTGTTCCCAGACGAGCCAGGCACCGAGAGCGAGGGCAACGAAGGGGACGATCCAGACAGTGCTCCAGCGCCGGCTTCTTTTGATCGTGGCGCGAGGTTCGGAGGTGGTGGTGGAATTGGAAGCGGGGTCACTCATTTGTCGGAAGGGAAGGAAGAGATGAGGAAGGGTTCGGTTTTTCGTGGTGCCGGTCCCAGATGAGTCTTGGATCGAAGCTCATGGCGGAGAACATGGTGAGGATGACGACGGCGGAGAAGCACAGGGCGGCGGGGCCCGGGGTAATGGTCATGATGGCGCCGAGTTGAACGAGGCAAACGAGGATGGCGACGACAAAGACATCGACCATGGACCAGCGTCCAAGGAGTTCGGTGATGTGATAAAGGCGGGAGAGGGATCGTGGGGCGGTCTGGGAGCGACCGCGGGCGGCGAGGCAGAGCCAGACGAGGGCGATGACTTTAAGGAGGGGGATGAGGACGCTGGCGGTGAAGATGACGATGGCGACGGGATAGGACTTCATTTCCCAAAAGCGCACAACGCCGGAGAGGATGGTGTTTTTTTCGGCCCCACCGATGCCTTGCACGGTCATGATCGGCATGGTGTTGGCGGGAATGTAAAGGATGACGGCGGCGATGAGAAAGGCCCAGGTGCGTTCAAGGCTCTGGGGCTTGCGCAGGTGGAGGGGGGTGTCGCAGCGGGGGCAATGGCCAACCGTCACGGGGCTTACCTTGCCGCAGACGTGGCAGGAGGCGAGGCCTTGGGAGGCGGCACTGATGGGGGATGGGGAGGGATTCGGTTCTGGAGTCATGCGCGGGGGGGGGGTGCTGGCTCGGGAATTTCTGCGGGGGGAAGGCGGCTGATTTCGAGTCGGTCCCAAAGTTCGAGCCTGTCGATCCCTCCAATGGCGGCGGCGCTGCAGAGGACGAGGCCGATGAGGGACCAGAGTCCGGTGCCGAATTCGAGGTCGGCGAGTTTGCCGAGTTTGAGGAGACTGACCACCAACCCGAGCAGGAAGACTTCGAGCATGCTCCAAGGTTCCATTTTTTGGAACCAGCGGGCGGCGACGATGGCACCTGGGAGGGAGATGCCGTAACGGAGTGGAGCGGCAACGTAGAGGAGCCCGCCAACGAGGATGAGCGGGGCGATGATGGTGAAAAAGACGACGGCGGCGGCGAGCAGGGGGTTGTTTTGTTGGGCGAGTTCGGAGGCTGACTGGACGAGGGTGAGCCGGGTGGTGACGTTGCCGCTGGTCATGATGAGGAATGGGAACGCGTGAGAGATGCCCATGAAGAACAGGGCGGCAAGGGAGTAGCCGGTGGCGTGGGCGAGGGAGCGTGGGCGGTTGCGGAACAGGCGTTCGCCGCAGGAGCAGCAGTAGGCACCATCGCCGTCGCGCAGGCGTGGGGCGGTTTGCAGGGTGTCGCAAAAGTGACAGGCCACCTGCATCGGCTCGGAGCTGATTTGTGGCCACGAGAGCCAGGGGTGGTGTCGGTTCATGGGAAAAGGAAAGTCTTGGCGATTGGCAGGCGATGCAAGGGCATCTTTAGAACACCAGTCGATGCGGAGGGCGAATGAATTGAATCGGGGCTGGCGGGTGGTTTGGCGGTTGTGACATTTGTGCGCGGGATGAAAAATTGGCTGTGCGGGTGTGAAGCCGGGACGTATCGTGACTATGATGAAAACCTGCGTTGCCTTTCTTTTGTTGTTGAGTGCTTCGATGAGTCAAGCGGCTGACTGGCCACAGTGGCGGGGGCCGGATCGGGATGGGATTTCAAAAGAGACGGGGATCGTTGACCAGTTTGGGGCATCGGGTCCGAAGGTGCTTTGGGAGGCAAAAGTGGGTTTGGGATTTTCGAGTTTTGTGGCGGGTGGCGGCAAGGTGTATGCAACGGGGCACGCGGATGGGAAGGACACGGTTTTTTGTTTTGATGTTTCGAACGGCAAAGAGCTTTGGAAGTATTCGTATCCCGCAGAGTTGGGAGACAAGTATTTTGAAGGTGGAACGACAGGGACGCCGACTCTGGCGGGAGGAAAGTTGTATCATTTGAGTCGTTGGGGCGATTTGATCAGTTTTGACGCGACGACCGGCGGGGTGGTTTGGCAGAAGAACATTTATACGGAGACCGGGCTGGAGTTGCCAGAGTGGGGATTTTCGGGGGCACCGCTGGTTTCGGAAGATTTGCTGATTTTGAATGTGGGTGAGGCAGGGGTGGCAGTGAAATTGAGTGATGGCTCGGTGGTGTGGAAATCCGAGGGCGGCAAGGCGGGCTATTCAACGCCCTATCCGTATGAGCAGGATGGCAAGTCGCTGGTAGTTTTTGGGACGGCGAAAGGGTATGTGGCGGTTGAGGCGAAAACCGGGAAGAGGGTTTGGGATTTTCGCTGGAACACGAGTTACGGGGTGAATGCGGCGGATCCCATTTTGCATAATGGGTATGCGTTCATTTCCAGTGGTTACAACAAAGGGGCGGCGATGCTGAAACTGGGCGGAGCGGAACCTCAGGAAATTTGGACCACGCGTGAGATGCGCACGCAGATGAATGCGGCGATTTTGGTGGGAGAGCATCTTTATGGAGTGGATGGCAATGAAGGGAAGGATGCGGGGTTGAAGTGTCTGGACTTCAAGACAGGAAAGCCGGTTTGGGAAGAGCAGTCGATCGGCCATGGTGCGGTGATGGTGGCGGATGGCAAGCTGATTGGATTGAGCGAGAAGGGACAGTTGTTCATTGCGCCGGTGACCACCAAAGGTTTTGAGCCATCCGCGCGGGCGCAGGTTTTGGATGGCAAATGCTGGTCGGTTCCGGTGTTGTCGAACGGGTTGCTGTTTGTCCGCAATGCGACGGGAACGGTGAAGTGTGTGGATTTGCGCAAGTAATGAATTGAGGCGTTGATGGATGGTTGACGAGGATGCATTTCCTTGTTGCGTTCCCGTTTTGGGCGTCTATACTCCCCACCCTTTTTGACTTTCCACTTCAACCAATAACATTGTATGTCCCAACATCGTAGCCTGAAAAACTCCGGCGGTTCCGTCGGTTCCAAGCGCAGCGTCCTTAAGCGTGGTGAGCGCGTGAAGTTGCTCAAAGCCCGCGGTTTGTGGAAAGATGGTCGCAGCCTCTACAACCTGCCAAAAACCAAGCCTGAAGATTGATTTCCGGCGGTCTGCGCTGGAATGTGGCGGCTGTTTTTGCTTCGCGTCGCATGATGTCAGTGGATCTGCTGGTCGGTCTTTGCGTGCCCTGATTTTACCTTCATGCGTCTCAATAAATATCTAAGTGCCTGTGGTCTCGGTTCGCGCCGTGGTTCGGAAGAACTCATTTCCACGGGTCAGGTCACCATCAATGGTGATGTTTGTCTCAACTTGGGAACGAAGGTTTCCGACACCGATGAGGTGGTGGTTCACGGCAAAAAAGTGAAGCCGTTGAAGGGGGTGGTGATTGTTTTGCACAAGCCACGGGGGTTTGTTTGCACCAGGCGTGATGAGCGGGATCGCGAGACGCTTTACAATTTGTTGCCTGAGAAATTTGTGACCCTACATCATGTGGGTCGTTTGGACAAGGAGAGCGAAGGTCTGATCTTGTTGACGAACCAGGGCGATCTTTCCCATGAGTTGCTTCATCCGAGCAAAGGCGTGGAGAAGGAGTATGAAGTGGTCATTGAAGAGCCGTTTGATCCCGCGAACTTGACCAAGTTGATCAAGGGATTTCATTTGCCTGAAGGTCATGCCAAGGCGGAACGCGCGTGGATGATTGGCGAATACAAGCTTGGCATTGTGCTGAAGCAGGGTTTGAAGCGGCAGATTCGCGACATGCTGTATTTCCTCGGGCATGAGGTGCGTCGCTTGATCCGGGTGCGCATTGGGAATCTTTCGATCAAAGGGCTGCCTGAAGGTGCGTGGAAGGAATTGAGCGAGAAAGATGTGCAGACGTTGTTGCTGGATCCGCGCAGCAAGGATCGGCCGATGTTGAGCAAACCCAAGACCGCGTCGATTAAACGTCAGGTGGAGAAACGGGCCTTACGCGGTGAACCGAAGCGGGATGAGCGGGCGGGTTCAAGGACAAAATTGGGCACTGGGAAAGCAAGACCGGAGCCTAATCGCAGCAGTGGTCGATTGGCTGCGGAGGATAATGCTTTTGGAGAGCGTGCTTTTGGGAAGAAGAAGCCGTTTCGTGAGGAACGTGAACGCGATGATCGTGATCGTGATCGTGAACGCGGGGCGACGGGTGAGCGCAAGCGCACAGGGAGCCGCGCGAATGGTGGTGATCGGGAAAGCAAGCCGGAAGGGGATGGTGAGGCCAAGCCAAGGGGCGCGCGGAAATTTTCGGGTGGTCGTAAGCCGGCTGATGGAGATCGCAAATTTTCAACGGGTGATCGCAAGTCGACTGGTGGTCGTGCGCCCTCAGGTGAGCGGAAAAAAACAGGTGGCCGTTCGTCTTCTTCGTCCACTGGAGGACCAGTGAAGGGCAAGGCATTTGGAGGCAAGGGCGGGGCATCGCCGAGAAGCTCAGGGCGTTGAGTTTGAGTTTGGGCGCAGGGTTTTTGTGGCGTGGTGGACTGTCGGTTTCGTGGAGGACCGAAAATGGGACGAATTCTCTCCCTGCTGAATTTTGGGAGGGTGCGGGTGACGTGACCGGCTGGCGGATTCTCGGCAAGATGCCGAGAACGACACGCAAGATGCGTGTGCTCCCCGGGTTTCTCTGAGTGAAAATGATCAGGAGAGACGGTCGCGGAAGTCTTCGTAGCCGAAGTGGCGCACGACGCGGAGTTCGTCGGTAGCTGGATCGTAGGTGTCGATGTCGGGATGCGGCACGCCGTTGAAGGTGGTGGTTTTCACCATGGTGTAGTGGGCCATGTCGGTGAAGACGAGTTTTTGGCCGATCTCGAGGGGGGCGGGGAAGGAGTATGCGCCGATGACGTCGCCAGCGAGGCAGGAGGTGCCGCCAAGTTTGTAGGTGTTGGGGTGTTCGTCGGGAAGTCCGGCACCGATGATGAAGGGGCGGTAGGGCATTTCCAGCACGTCGGGCATGTGGCACGTGGCGGAAATGTCGAGGATGGCGGTCTGGGTGCCCTGGACGCCGACGATGTCGAGGACGCTGGCGACGAGAAATCCGGTGTTGAGCGCGATGGCTTCGCCGGGTTCGAGATAGACTTCGACGTTGTGGCGCTCGCGAAAGGCTTTGACGATGCGGATGAGGCGTTCGAT